>JAJYCY010000036.1:0-14040 GCA_021778035.1 Pseudomonadota bacterium | reverse complement strand
TCGCGGACCGCAACCAGGCTTGCCCGGCAGATTGTTCGTGAACGACAGTGTTGCGGCAGCGGCTCGGCCCTGTCAAGGCGTGCCGGCAGCCGGTTTCCCGGTCAGGATCCCGGTCGCAGCAGGGTGTAGCGACGGTGCCCGGCGGCCGGAGGTTCGACGTGCAGCAGCCTGCCATCCGGCTGCATGGCGGGGTGGGCGGTGGTGCCGCGTGCCACGCGCTCCCGCTGTGCGGTGAGCTCCCGGCGCAGCCAGCCTGTCCACGCATCGAGTCCGGCGCCCGAGCGCGCTGAAAAGTGGATCACCGGCGCGCTGCTGGCCAGCTGGCGCAGTGCTGTTTCGGCACGCTGCGGGTCGAAATCGCCGAGTACCGGAAGCAGATCTGTCTTGGTCAGCAGCATGAGGTCGGCGGCGCGGAACATCACCGGATATTTGGCCGGCTTGTCGTCGCCTTCGGTAACCGAGAGCAGGGTGATGTTGCGGTGGTGTCCGAGATCAAAACTCGCAGGGCACACGAGGTTGCCGACGTTCTCGATGAAAACAAGGTCGATGCCATCGAGCGCAAGGGCATGCAGCGCATCATGCACCATGTGCGCGTCGAGATGGCAGGCGCTGCCGGTGGTGATCTGTACCGCGGGTACGCCCTTGGCGCGCACGCGCTGTGCATCGTTTTCGGTTTCGAGGTCGCCTTCGATCACCGCTATCTGCAGGTCGCCGCGCAGGGCATCGATGGTGGTCTCGAGCAGCGCGGTTTTGCCGGAGCCCGGCGAGGACATCAGGTTGACCGCGAGTACCCGGTGCCGGTCGAAGTGTTCGCGGTTGTGGCGGGCCTGCAGGTCGTTTTCAGCCAGCAGGCTCCTGAGCACCGTTACCGTACTCGTTCCGTCTCCGGTCTGCGACAGTTTTCCGCTGCCGGAAACCAGGTGCCTGTTGCCAGGTGTGATGGTGCATCCGCAGGTGTCGCACATGATCTGTCTCCGCGGTGTCTGTTGCCGTGTGCATGGCCGGACAAAACAGTCAGTCCGGCTGCATCCGCCTTTCATCTCCTGCAGTCCGGTGAGCCGGGCTGTCCGGTTCCGTTTCGACTACGAGTTCGACACCCGTCAGCAGCATTTCATCGCCACTGACGAGCCGAGTATGCCAGTCGCCGCAGCCGCCGCATATCAGCCGGTCGGGCACGGCATCGGACTCGAGTCCACACCGATCGCAGTGCACGCGCAACGGCAGGTGTACGATGACCAGTTCTGCGGCTTCGGCAATCGTACCGGCGCACGCAAGCGGATAGGCCCGCTCAAGCAGTCCGGGATCGACACCGGCAAGCGGTCCCATGGCGACACGGATGCTGCGCACCGCCTTCGCGTGACGCTCGCGGGCGAGCGTCTCGACCTGGCTGATCAGAGACTGGCACACTGACAGTTCATGCATCGGCGGCGAGTATCTGGTCGTACAGCGCCCAGGCGGCATGCGCTTCCTCGGCGCTCAGCGTCTGGACCACGTAGCCGAGATGGATCATCACGTAGTCGCCAGGAGCGACCCGTTGACTGGTCAGCAGCAGACTCGCTGTGCGTTCGACCCCGCGCGCGGTGCAGCGGGCGACATGACCGTCGATTTCAATGACCTGCATCGGTATCCCCAGGCACATTCCATCCCCCGTTCGCTTCAGGTGATTCCGTACCCTGTCCCCACTGGACGCAACTGCATTCCATGGTACTGCACGGGCATGGGGCGATATTGATTTATGTCAATGATCGTTCCTCGCGGTCGACTACCATCATTTGCAGACGAGACAGCCGCCGCGCTGCGGAAGCAGCAGAGGCGATGCGTCGGCAGAGGGAAGTTCACGTGCCGCATGACGGTGTGCGTGACGGGAGGAAGGGAGAGGCGGTGGGCGGAAAAACCCTGGTGTTAGGCATTGGCAACACGCTTCTCGGCGATGAAGGGGCCGGCGTGCATACCGTGCGCCGCCTGCAGCAGCTGCATCGTCACCGCTCCGATATCGAGTTTATCGATGGCGGCACGCTCAGCTTTACGCTTGCCGCGGCCATCGAAGAGGTCGACAACCTGATTGTCGTTGATGCCGCCGAGCTGCACGCGCCGCCAGGAACGCTGCGGATTTTCGTGAACGAGGACATGGACAGCTTCCTCGGCACCAACCGCAGGGCAAGCGTCCACGAAGTGAGTCTTCTTGACCTGATGTCGGTGGCCCTGCTTTCCGGGCGGCTGCCGCAGCACCGGGCGCTGGTCGGCATCCAGCCGCAGAATCTGGACTGGTCCGACGAACCGAGCGGGCCTGTGGCCTGCGCGATTCCGCGGGCGTGCGGTGAAATCATGGATCTTGCCGGGGCATGGCGGTGAGTACGGCAGGCGAAATTCCGGTCAGGGTCGCGGATGCGGAACAGAGCTGCGGATCCGGCAGGGTGCTGGCGATACTGAGCGAGGTGGAGTCCATGCTGACCCGCCTGGCGGATTCGGGCACCTGCGGATCGATCGATCTGCGCAACCTGCTTGCCGGTCCCGGCGACCGCGAGACGCTGCGCCGAATTCTGGCCGAAGGCGAGGTGAGTGCCGTGGTCCGTGCTCTGGGTGAGACGCAGGTGCATGAGACTGCGGTGCGTGGTGTGTGGTGGGTGACGCATTGCGCGGAAGACGGAAAAACCGTGGCCGAGTTCATCGAAGTCACCCATGTTCCGGAAATTCTCAAGACACCGCCGGATGATATCGCCGACGGACTCGAAGTGCTGTTTGCGAAAAGGCATGCACTGGACGGCTGACACAGTCGGGCCCGTTTGCAAAAGGAGGTTCCGATGTCGAAAGACGATTCGATAGAGGTGTCTCTCAGGAAGCAGGGGATATCCAGGCGGGCATTCATGAAGTTCTGTGCGGCCACGGCATCGCTGCTGGCGCTGCCACCGGCGATGGCGGCAGTGATAGCCGAGACGCTGGGCCGCGCGCGGCGACCCTCCGTGATCTATCTCTCCTACCAGGAATGCACGGGCTGCGGCGAATCGCTGACGCGCTCGTTCTCGCCCACTCTCGAAAACCTGATGTTCAACGTCATGTCGCTCGACTATTACGAAACTCTTCAGGCAGCGGCGGGAACAGCGGCGGAAGCGGCGCGCCACACGGCGATGAAGGAAAACTGGGGCAAGTATCTCCTTGTGGTGGATGGGGCCATTCCCCGTGGTCACGATGGCGCCTACTGCACGATTGCCGGCGAGAGCGCGGTCGACATCCTGACCGGCGCCGCCAAGGGTGCAGCGGCGGTGATTTCGGTCGGAACCTGTGCCGCCTTTGGCGGCATCCCGCACGCCAGCCCCGACCCGACCGGCGCCGTCCCGGTGAGCCAGGTCATAAAGGACAAGCCCGTCATCAACATATCCGGCTGTCCGCCGGTTCCTGAAGTGATTACCGGAGTGCTGGCCCATTACCTGACTTTCGGCAGTATCCCGGAACTGGATCATCTCGGGCGGCCGAAAGTGTTTTACGGCGACACCATCCATGACCGCTGCTACCGCCGGCCCTATTATGACGCGGGCAAGTTCGCCAAGACCTTCGACGATGAAGGCGCGCGCAACGGCTGGTGCCTGTTCGAACTCGGCTGCAAGGGACCGATTACCTACAACGCGTGTGCGACAGTGAAATGGAATCAGGGCACCAGCTATCCGATTCAGTCCGGGCATGGCTGTCTCGGATGCTCGGAGCCGGATTTCTGGGACAAGGGCAGTTTCTATCAGGCGCTGTCCACCGGCACCTGGAGTGGCGGGACCGTGCTCGGGGCGGCTGTCGTGGCCGGAGCCGCGATCGGCGTCGGCGCGGCAGTTGTCTCGCGCCGCCGGCAGGCGCGCGCCGACCGGAAGAAACAGCCATGAACCTGCTCGATTTTGCCCGCGGGGCGGCGATGAAATGGTCGCTGGCGGTGTTCGTGTTCGGCATTTTCTGGCGCTTGACGGGCATCCTGCTGCTGCACCGTACGCACGATTACTCGGTGCCCCGCGCGCACGGTGCGCTGCTCGGTGCGCTGCGGACCATCATCGCGCGCTCGTGGCCGCGCCGCGAATTCCGGGCACGCACGGCCTATGGGCTGGCGGTAAGCTACGCCTTCCACATCGGCCTCGCCATCGTGGTGTTTGGCTTCGTGCCGCACATCCTGCTCATCCGCAGCCTCACGGGTCTCGGCTGGAACGGGCTGCCCGACGGGGTGATCTATTTCTGCGCCGTGGTCACTCTCATTGCGCTCATCATGGCGCTCATCCGCCGTGTGACGCATCCGGTGCTGAAGCTGCTGTCCAATTTTGATGACTATTTCAGCTGGGTGGTCACCGCCGCGCCGGTCGTGACTGGACTGCTCACGGTCGCACACTACGGGGCACGCTATGAAACGCTGCTGGCGCTGCACATTCTGAGCTTCGAGGTGCTGCTTGTCTGGTTTCCGTTTGGCAAGCTCATGCATGGCCTGCTGCTGCCTGTGGCGCGCGGTCAGACCGGAGCGTTCTACGCGCGCCGGGGAGTGAACCCATGAGCACCGACATCGACGCTGTCCATCCGCTGGACACCTCCGGAGCGCGCCTGAGCATCAAAAAGCCCGTTCAGCGCTTCGACCGGCAGGGTGACCTGTCCGACCGCGAGCGGACCGAGGCGGCAATGCGTGCCTTCATGCACGAATTCGGCGCGGTAACCGCGACCTACCTCGAATCCTGCATTCACTGCGGCATGTGTGCCGAGGCCTGCCAGTATTACGTCCAGACCGGTGATCCCAGATATACCCCGGTGCACAAGCTCGAGCCGTTCAAGCAGGCCTACAAGCGCGAAGCCGGACCGTTTGCCCTGTTCTACCGGATGTTCAATCTCAAGCCGCGCGTCTCTGCCGATGAGCTGCAGAACTGGCAGGAGCTTCTCTATGATTCCTGCACGATGTGCGGACGCTGCACGCTCATCTGTCCCATGGGCATCGACATCGCGCGCCTGGTCGGACAGGCCCGTCACGGGATGTTCCAGGCCGGACTCGTGCCGCACGAACTGTGGGCGGTAGCCGAACGTGCCGAGCGCGAAGGCAGCCCCCTCGGCGCGACACCGGCCGTGTTCAAGGACCGCATCGCGTGGCTGTCCGATGAGCATGGTGTGGAGATCCCGGTCGACCGCGACCAGGCAGACGTGCTCGTAAGCATGTCGTCGATCGAGATCATGAAGTATCCCCAGGCCATCGTCGCAACCGCAAAGGTGCTCAACGCGCTCAACGAGAAATGGACCATCCGTCTCGACGGGTACGAGGCGACGAATTTCGGAATGCTCTCGGGAAACGTGCAGTGGCAGAAAGATCTCAGCATGAAGCTCATCAACGCCGCGGTGAAATGCGGCGCGAAGCTTCTGATCCTTCCGGAGTGCGGCCACGCGTACGGCGCAATGCGCTGGGACGGGGCAAACGTCTACGGCAAACCGCTTCCTTTCGAAGTGCTGCACATCTCGGAGTATCTTGCCCGGAGCATAGCCGGGGGGCGGCTCAGGGTGAAGAAGGCCGCTGCATCCGTGACCTTTCATGACCCCTGCCAGATCTCGCGTCGCGGTGGCGCCACCCAGGCGCCCCGTGATGTGCTCGCGGCACTTGGTGTTGAGCTGCGCGAGATGGTGCCCAGCCGCATGGGCAGCTGGTGCTGCGGCGGAGGCGGTGGGGTGGTGACCATCCACCGGGCGGATGATCTGCGTTACCGGGTTTTCGAGATAAAGATGAAGCAGGTCGACGACACCGGTGCGGAAATGCTGGTGATGAGCTGTTCGAACTGCCGCCAGACGTTCGATGACGGCCAGGCCCATTTCAAGTGGGACAAGACCGCACACAGCCTGCTCGAGCTGGTGGCGGACAATCTTGTGCAATAGGCACGGCCGGACGCAGACCGCGGCAGCTGCTCGGCCGTACGGCTCGCTGGAGAAAGACGATGGCTGACCAGACAGTGGTGGTTGATCCGGTTACCCGTATTGAAGGCCATCTTCGGATCGAGGCCAAAACCGACTCTTCCGGCACGATCACGGAGGCGTCGAGCGCCGGCACCATGGTACGCGGCATAGAGATCATCCTGCGCGGGCGCGACCCGCGCGACGCCTGGGCATTTGCCCAGAGAATCTGCGGGGTATGCACCCTGGTGCACGGCATCGCATCGGTGAGAACCGTGGAAAATGCGCTTAATTACGATATTCCGCAGAACGCGCAGCTGATCCGCAACCTGATGATCGCGGCGCAGTTCGTGCATGACCATGTCATGCATTTCTACCACCTGCACGCACTCGACTGGGTCGATGTGGTATCGGCCCTCAAGGCCGATCCGGCCAAGACCTCGACGCTGGCGCAGTCGATCAGTTCGTATTCGAAGTCTTCGCCCGGATATTTTTCCGACCAGCAGAAGAAACTCAGGAACTTCGTCGAGTCCGGCCAGCTGGGCCTGTTTGCCAACGGCTACTGGGGCCATCCGGGCTACCGGCTTCCGCCGGAGGCAAACCTCATGGCCGTGTGCCACTATCTTGAAGCGCTGCAGTGGCAGCGCGAGGTGGCCAAGCTGCATGCCGTATTCGGCGGGAAGAATCCGCACCCCAACTTCCTGGTCGGAGGTGCGCCGTGCGCGATCAGTGTGCATCCGCAGCACCTTGAGGCCGGAGTCGAGGAGTTCAGCAGTGGCGCCGGGGCGGGATCAACGGCTGTCAACATCGTCGGGCTCGAGCTGGTGCAGCACGTCATCAAACAGATGCGTGCGTTTGTCGACGAGGTGTATCTGCCCGACACGCTTGCGATCGCCGGTTTCTACAAGGACTGGTTCAGCCGCGGCGAGGGCGTGGGAAATTTCATGACGTTCGGGGAATTTCCGCAGAAAAGCTCGGGCGGAGCCGGGGACTACATGATCCCGGCTGCTGCCATCGTCGGCCGCGACCTGACCACACTGCATCCGGTCGATCTCAGCGATCCGGCGCAGGTGCAGGAGTTCGTCACCCACTCCTGGTACGACTACAGCGTCGGCAAGACCAAGGGCCTGCATCCCTACCAGGGCGAAACCGTGCTCCACTACACCGGTCCGAAGCCCCCGTATGAGCATCTGGATACGGAGAAAAGCTATTCGTGGCTCAAATCGCCGCGCTGGCGGGGCAAGCCGATGGAAGTCGGGCCGCTCGCCCGGGTGCTGGTGCTCTATGCAAGCGGCCACGAGCAGACCCGGGAACTTGCCGGCTATGCGCTGAAAAAGCTCGATCTGCCGCTGCAGGCGCTGTTTTCGACGCTGGGACGCACCGCCGCACGGACCCTCGAATCGAAGATCATCGTTGATGCCATGCAGGGCTGGTATGACGGCCTGATCGGAAATATCCGGAACGGCGATGTGCGGACTTTCAATGACCGGCTCTGGGAGCCGTCGTCCTGGCCCAGGACGGCCCGTGGCGTCGGGTTTACGGAGGCCCCGCGTGGCGCACTTGCGCACTGGGTTGTCATCCGGGACGGGAAGATCGAAAACTATCAGGCGGTCGTGCCGACCACCTGGAATGCCGGACCGCGTGATACGGCCGGTCAGCAAGGTCCGTATGAAGCGGCGCTTAAGGGCACCCAGCTTTATGATGCAACGCAGCCGCTGGAAATCCTGCGCACAATCCACAGTTTTGATCCCTGCATTGCCTGTGCCGTGCACGTGACCGACCCGCAGGGCGCTGAGCTCATGCGGGTGAAAGTGGTGTAGCAGCGGATGTTGCCCGTGAAATGACCGGGCAATCCGCAGTGACGGGGGTGCCGGTCCCGGACGGGAGCGGCTGCGGACGCGACAATGGAAGACGACCTGAAGCGGATGCTGGACGCGGAGACGCGTGCCGAAGCCATGGTGGACGACACCAGGCGGGAGTGTGCGCGCCTGATGGAACAGGCGCGGATGGAGGCGCGCGCCGCGGAGCAGCGCATGGAGGAACGCATTCCGCAGACACGCAGCGCGCTGCTTGAAGATGCCGAAAAGCGGGCTGCGGCAGCCGTGGCGGAGCTCGAACGGCGCTATCAGGACCAGGGCGAGCAGCTGCGCAGCCTGGCGCGCCGCCACGCCGAGGAGGCGGTTGCCGCCGCGCTGGCGCTCATCTGCGACCCCGGCTGGGAATGACCGATGCACGCCCCCGCCAGACATGCGTACCTCAGCACCCGTGTCTCGGCCATGGCCGCGCGGCTGCTGTCCGACGGTGAGGTCGATGCGCTCATAGACCGGGCAGACGGGCAGGACGACCTGCTGCTGCAGGCGGCGGGGCTTTCCGGCTGGAAACCGGAAGGAACGGGCGATGGCGGGCTGTCCCTGGAACAGCGGCTCATCGCCAGCCTGCTGGCCGATTTCGCGATACTGGTACGTGCCATGCGGGGTGCGGCGCGGAGGTTCTTTGTCTACTGGGCGTGCCGCTTCGAGCTGAGCAATCTCAAGGCCATCATGCGCGGCAAAATGGCCGGCGAAACCCCCGCGTCCATCCGTTCCCGGATCGTCGACATGGGTCCGTACAGCAGGCTGCCGGTCGAGGAGCTGCTCGGAACGCAGGACGTGGCAGAACTGCTGCGACGCCTGGAACGCACGCCATTCGGCGCGATCGCGCGCGAGACACGCCGGATTTTCGAGGAACGGCGCGAGCTGTTTGCGATGGATGCGGCCGTCGATCGGCGCTATTACGCGGGTCTTGACCTGCATGTGCAGGCCCTCGACCGGTCTGACCGCCAGCACATCGGTGGCCTGGTCGGCGACACGATCGACCGGACCAATCTGCTCTGGCTGCTGCGCTACCGCTTCTCCTATGGCCTGCCGCCTGCCCAGACCTATTATCTTCTGATCCCGGCCGGTGAACGCATGCCGGCGCAGCTGCTGCAGCAGCTTGCGCGGACGGAATCCATCGCCGAGCTGATCACGCGGCTTCCGCGGGAATTCGCGCGGCCGCTTGCCAGCGTGACCACAGCAGCAGATGCGACTCTGGTGCTCGAACGCGACGGCTGGCGCCGGGCCGAAACGGTGCTGCGCAGCCGTGCCGTGAACCTGGGACGGGTGCTCGCCTACCTGATGCTGCGCGAAAAACTGCTGCGGCAGCTGCGCGCGGTCATCAAGGGACGGAGGCTTGGTCTTGATCCGGACCTGGTTCGCCGCGCGACCGGTGTGATGGCGGCATTCGGGCCGGCGTGATGCGGCGGGTCTGACAGGACGCGAAAAGAGAAGGGGGTCATGTTCAGGTCTCTGCTCATGCAGCGGGTCACGGTGCTGGTCCTGCGGGAGGACGGGCCGGCGGTTGCCGTTGCGCTGGCGCGCACTGGTGCCTTCAGTCCCGAGGCTCCCGAATCGCCGGAACTGCTTCCGGAACTGCCAGGCCGGCGGTTCAGCGACCTTTACCGCCAGGCGCGCTCGCATTTCGAAAAGATCGTCGCGCAGTGCCCGCTTGCCGGTGTTCCGCGCGGGCTGCCGGCAGATCCGCCGCGCGAGGCGGAGCTTGCCGCGCTGGAAGAATGGCTGCGGACGGTGTGGCTGCAGTGCTCCAACTGTGACGAAAGCCGGCGCCGCGCCAGCGAGGAACAGCTCTATGTCACCCAGCTTACGAAGATGCTCGACCGTCTGGCGCAGCTCGGGATCGACTTCAGCCAGCTGTCGCGCAGCCGGCGGTTTCTCGACATCCAGATCGGCATGGTGCAGCCCGGCAATGTGGCACGGCTGCGCGAGGCGCTGTCCATGGCCGGCTACGTGGTAGCCGGCCTGCAGAGTGTGGCCGGCCTGGAGCAGGTGGTGATCGCCGGACCGGCGGGAAAGGAGCCGGAGACAGAGGCCGTCCTGCGGGCCGCGGACTGGCAGCCGGTACGGATTCCGGCCCGCCTCAGCGAGGAGCCGGGCAGGGCGCACGAACTGCTTTTCGAGCACCAGCAGCGAATGATCGCGCAGGCCGACGCGCGCTGCCGCAATGTCGAGGTTTTGACAAAGGAACACGCCGGCCGGTTGCTCGATGCGGCGCGCATTCTGGATGTTGCCGCACCCTACGCCGAGCTCGGCGGCATGCTTAGCGCGCGCGGCGGACTCGCGCAGGTCGGAGGCTGGGCTCCGGCGGATGCACTGCCGGGGCTTCGGGAGGCCCTCGGCGCGAGCCTCGGGAAACGTTTTGTCTTGAGTGCACGCTCTCCGCATCCGAACGAGCTTGCGCGCGTTCCGACACTGTTGCGCCACGCGGCGCTGCTGCGCCCGTTTGCGGCGCTGGTGAGCAATTACGGCGTGCCGCGCTACCGGGAGATCGATCCGACACTGCTGTTCGCCGTGACGTTCATCGTGATGTTCGGAATGATGTTCGGTGACATCGGCAACGGAGCGCTGATCGCTGCGGCCGGATTCCTGGTCGCGCGCAGGCTGCACGGTTTTGCGCCGTTCGTGGTGGCCTGCGGTCTGGCGTCGGCAGCATTCGGGTGGGTCTACGGCAGCGTTTTTGGTGTCGAGGAACTGGTCCATCCGCTGTGGATATCACCGCTTGCGGACCCGGACCGCATGCTGGTCATGTCGCTCTACTGGGGGGCGGGGTTCATCCTGATCGGCAGCGCGCTGACGGCGTACAACCGCATCAGCGACGGGCGTTATCTCGATGCTCTGCTCGATGGCAAAGGTGCGGCCGGCATCGTGTTCTACACCGCGCTCTTCTATGGCGTCCAGCGCCGGATGCTGGGACACGGCGTCGGCAGCGTGCCGTGGATGGTAGCGGCGGGCGCATTCATGGTGGTGTTCGCCTACCACTGGTTCCGGTACGCCGGAGGCGCCGGCGAGCGGATGCTCGTTGCGCTGACCCAGGTGATCCATGATGCGGTCGGATACTTTTCCAACACGCTTTCCTTCCTGCGGGTGGCGGCGTTCGGACTGAACCACATGGCGCTGGCGATCGCGGTGTCTGCGCTGGCGTCGATGCTGCGGTCGGATGCTGGCCGCTGGACGATCCTGGTGTTCGGAAACATTTTCATCGTCGTGCTGGAAGGAGGGATCGTGGCGATTCAGGCACTGCGACTGGAATATTACGAGGGCTTTTCGCGCTTTTTCGAGGGTAGCGGACGCGAGTTCAGGCCGCTTACGCTGCCGACGGCTGCTGCAGCCTGAGTCCGGATTACTGTCCATGTCACCATAAGGAGCATGTCATGTACTGGCTGGTCGGATTGATCACCCTGAGTCTGGCAGGCACGGTGGGTATGGGGTTTTATCTCAGCATACCTTCGGCAACACCACGCACGACCCCGCGGCGCTGGCTGAAGGGGGCAGTCGGTGCGAATCTGGCGCTGTTCGTGCTGGCCGAAGCCGGCCTGCTGCTGGGCGGAGTCCATAATGCGCTGGCCGCACAGACCCAGGCAGCTGCCGCTCCGGCGCCAGTCGGACTGGGATTTGGCCTGGCGCTGATCGGAATCGGGCTGCCGACAGAGGTGGCTACGATCGCGGCCGCCATTGCCGTGGCGCCGATCGGCTCGGCGGCACTGGCGGTGATCGCGGAAAAGCCGGAGGCATTCGGACGCAGCCTCGTATACCTGGGACTGGCCGAAGGAATCGCAATCTACGGCCTGGTCGTGACAATCCTGCTGCTCGGCAAGCTTGGCTGAGAACGCGGTGATGAATGCCGGCGGACACGGCACGGACGCCCCTGCGACACGGTTGATCGCGCTCGGAAATGCGGCCTTGATGGATGGATTTTCGATGATCGGCATCGAGACCGTCCGGGATGCCACGCCCGAATTACTCGAGGCGCTGCTCGCCAATCTTGTGCGCCGCGAGGAAAAGGCGGTGATTTTCCTCGAGCGCAATCTCGCGCGCCAGGCAGGCCCATGGCTCACGCACGTCCGTGCCAGGGGCGGGCGCATCATTGTCGTCGAGATTCCCGCTCTCAATGCGCCCGCAGACCGCCAATCCCAGGTCGATGAACTGCTGTCCCGCGTTTCCGGCAGCCCGCCGCCGATGCCGTCATGAACACCTTGTCGCAGTCGGAAGAACTGGAAGCGGCGCTGATCGATCGCGCCGCGACCGAGTCCCGCCGGCTGCTTGCCGATGCACGCCGGATGCACGACGAGATGCTTGCCGAGGCGGCCGCCAGGATCCGTGCGCGCGAGCAGCGGGAAACCCGCGTGGCCAGGGAGCAGGCCGACCGTCTTTTCCGGCAGCGCGTACAGGCGGGGGAAATGAGGCTGAAGCGGGAAATCGAGTGGCTGCGCTGGCGTCTCGTGCACGAAGCGGTGGCCGCAGCCGAAGACCGGTTCCGGCATCTGGCCGAGGCGGGTGACGATTACCTTGCGCTGCTTGGCCGGTTTCTCGCCAGTGCCGTGGAAGCACTTGCGCCCGCTACACCGGTGGCGGAGCTCAACGCCCGTGACCTGCAGCGCGTCGGGGGACGCTGGCAGGCATTCTGCAGCGGTGCCGACGCCGGGACCGTCGAGCTTTCGCAGCAGCCGATCGATTGTACGGGCGGGATCAGGGTGCGTGACGGCGGCGACACGGTGCGCGTCGACTACACGATCGAGGCGCGTCTCGATCGCATGCAGGAGGCGATCCGCCAGATCATCGCCGGGCGCCTGTTCCAGCCGGCCGCATCCACCGGACAGATCGTGCCATGAGCAGCGCCGCCGGCCGCATCGTCGAGGTCAACGGTCCGATCGTCACGGTCGAACTGCCACAGGTGGCGATGGGTGAGCAGGTCCGGGTCGGCGAGCTGGCCCTCACCGGGGAAGTCATAGGGCGGGACGCCGGACGCGCCATAGTCCAGGTCTACGAGTCGACCGAAATGCTTGCGCCCGGGCAGAGGGCGGACCCGCTCGGCCACCCGCTTGCCGCTGAACTCGGCCCGGGTCTGCTCCAAAACATCTTCGACGGTCTGCAGCGGCCGCTCACCGCGATCCTTAAGCAGAGCGGCGACCGCATTACGCGTGGACTCGCTGTTCCCTCGCTTGACCGCGAGCGCCACTGGCATTTCGTCCCCCTGGCCGGGATCGCCGCGGGCAGCACGGTGGCGGGCGGGTCGGTCCTGGGCACTGTGGCCGAGACTGATACCGTTGTCCATCGCATCCTGGTGCCGCCCGATGCGGGCGGAGAACTGGTAGAAATCGCCGCGGAAGGCGACTATGACGTCGAGCAGGTGATCGCGCGGGTACGCAGGCGAGACGGAGCCGTGCAACCGCTCAGGCTCTATCACCGCTGGCCGGTGCGCCGGGCACGTCCCTATGTCAGCCGCGACGAAGCGGGGGTGCCGCTCATCACCGGGCAGCGCGTGCTCGATACGTTTTTTCCGCTGCTCAAGGGCGGTAAAGCCGCCGTTCCCGGGGCATTCGGTGCCGGCAAGACCATGGTGCAGCAGCAGATCGCGCGCTGGTCCGACGCCGGGATCATGATCTATCTCGGATGCGGAGAACGCGGAAACGAGCTGGCGGAGATCCTTGAAACCTTTCCGCTGCTCACTGATCCGCATACCGGGCGCCTGCTGATGGAGCGGACGCTGCTCGTTGCGAATACGTCGAACATGCCGGTGGTGGCGCGGGAAGTCTCGATCTACATGGGTGTGACCATCGCCGAATACTACCGCGACCAGGGCTACGATGTGGTGCTGGTCGCCGACTCCATCAGCCGGTGGGCCGAGGCGCTGCGCGAAGTCGCCGGGCGCCTCGGCCAGATGCCGGCCGAAGAGGGGCATCCCGCCTACCTCGCATCCCGCCTGGTGGCATTCTACGAGCGCGCCGGTCGGGTGCAGACGCTTGCCGGCAGATCCGGTTCGGTATCGCTGATCGGCGCGGTATCGCCACCCGGAGGGGATTTTTCGGAGCCGGTGACCAGCCATACCAAGGAGATCGTGCAGGTGTTCTGGGCGCTGTCGAAGGATCTGGCGGACGCCCGGCACTACCCGGCCATCGACTGGACCGAAAGCTACTCGGAGTATGTGCCCGCTGCCGCCGGGTGGTGGGCGGAAAACGTCGATCCGGACTGGGCGGTGCGCCGCGCCGAAGCCCTGGGGCTGCTGCACCAGTCTGACGAGCTTGCACGCATCGTCAACCTGGTCGGACCCGAGGCCCTGTCGGCC
>JAJYCY010000002.1 GCA_021778035.1 Pseudomonadota bacterium | reverse complement strand
GTTCGAAGCCGATGTTCCACAAGCTTGTGGCCGCCGGCATCCCGAACAATCCGCCACGCTGGCCCGAGGCAGGCGCGATCGTGAAGAACATCCTGCGTGTCTACAAGGAAGACGCGAAGGACTGGGAGCGCATGGGTGAGTGGGTGGAACGTATCGGCTGGCCGCGTTTCTTCGAGCTGACCGGACTGCCGTTCACCAAGTTCCATATCGACAACTGGCGTGGATCGCGTGCGTCGCTGAACGCATCGACCCATATCCGCTTCTAGCGGAACGGGGCTTGCCGCCATCCAGGTGGTACCGCAGTGCCGCATCCATCCAGCGGTGCGGATGTCCGGCAAAGGCAGCGCGGCCGCAGGAGGCCGCGCTGCGTCCCCGGTCTGACGCCGTGCCGGATCAGCGCCATCCGGCAGGGTAAAAGGGTTTCCTGTGCGTACGGTGCAGGGACGCACCGTTTTTTTGGCCGTACCGTGTCTGCGCGACGGCGTCCGTGAAACAGTCGTGGCGTAAAATCCCCTAAAATCCCCCCCATACCGGCCAGATGGCGATAAAGCCGCCATTCAGGGCGCCGGACGGCGAATCCTGCAGCAAAATCTGTCATCAAAATCCCCTAGAATCCGTCGTGACCGTGCCCGGCACCGGCCGGAGTATGGCCACGCTGCGCGGCTGAACGCGGACAGCGGCAGATGTTCCGGCATGGACAAGGAAACACCAGACATGGAGAGAAATGTAATGAGAACGAACGCGAGCTATGAGCGGTTCAGCCTGTACGACAGGACCGGAAACAGCGGACTGCAGGCGCCTGCCGCCTCCGGCTGGAAGGGCGGTCCAGACCAGCGCCGCAGCCCACGCAAGCCGGTTTTCACGGAACTTGCCCTCGGTCAGTGCGTCACCTGTTTCGGGAAATGGTCGACCCGCAACCTGAGCCTGCACGGCACGTATCTCGAGGGAGTGCCGAAACCGGTGCCGGTCGGCACCGTTGTCGACGTGGCCTTCCGGTATGCCGCCGCCGGCGCCTCGGTCATGCGCTATGTGCCGGCGCGCGTGGTGAGGGTGGAGTCCGGGGGAATGGCCCTTGATTTCGGCCGGTATGGACGGGCGGTCCGCGACGGACTGGTTGCATTGATGCGCTTCCTGTAACGGGTACCCTGCGCGGTTACTTGCCGCACAGCTCATAGACGAGCGGTGCGCTGATCAGCTCAAGCGCGGGCTTGAAATACCGTCCCGGTGCGACCAGGGTATTGGGGCGTGACATGAAGGAGCTGTGCATCCTGCGCAGCAGGCTCGGGAAGTCGAAGCGATGCGGATCCCTGAACCGGATTACCACGATGCATTCGCTTTCGTCCGGAACGTCGTGGGAGACAAACGGGTTTGACGTGTCCACCACCGGGACGCGCTGGAAATTCACGTCCGTGACCGAGAACTGGGGAACGATGAAATGCACGTAGTCGCGCATGCGCCGCAGGATCGTGTCCGTTACGGCCTCGGCGGACCAGCCGCGCGTATTCGTGTCACGGTGGATCTTCTGTATCCACTCGAGATTGACGACTGGCGCCACGCCGATGAGCAGGTCGACATGCTGCGCGATATCCACACCACCGCCACGATGTTTCCTCAGACGCCGCTCGATCACCAGCGGATTGTGAGAGGGGCTTATCTGCCGGCGGGTCCATGTGCGTGCCACGACCGCTCCGTGCAGTCCTTCATAGAACAGCAGGTCGGTGCCCGGCGGGATCGGTTCCCAGGGCGTGAGGGCGCCTAGTTTTCCGGCGACGGTGGGACTGTCTTCGGCTATGCAGTGCCTGACCATTCCGCTGCCGTCACGGCCGTACTGCGCAAAAAGCGCCTCCAGCCGTTCGAACAGGTTCAGGTCGGGCCCGAAATGGCTTAGGTCAAGGCCGGCGATCTGGGCCTGCGCAATCACCTGCGCCGTGGTATCGCGGTCGTAGCGCTGGAAACCGCTGCCATCGACATAGGCAGCACGGATGCCCTGGCGGCGGAAAATATCGCTGAATGCCTGCCGGACCGTGGTTGTCCCCGATCCGGACGATCCTGTCACGGCAATGATGGGATGTGCCCTGGACATGGTCCGCCATTCCGCAGTGGATCCGCCACGCGGCAGCATCCAGCCTGCCTCACAGCGAGTGCACGTTCCCATGTTGGGGCGAAGGCGGTGGCATTGTCAAACTCCGTATCGTGCCGGTGACGATGGTTGGCAAATGGCCGTCCCTTCATCCATGACCTGCTTCCGCTGCGGTGCTATGCTATAACGCAGCGAAACGAGGCAAGCCATGGCAAAGAAGTGCCTGTACCGCGTGATATTCGTCAACCAGGGCAAGGTGTACGAGCTGTATGCCAAGCGCGTTACCCAGGGTGACCTGTACGGATTCATCGCGATCGAAGGAATTGTATTCGGAGAGAAATCCTCGGTCGTGATTGATCCGGGAGAGGAGCGTCTGAAAGCCGAGTTCGACGGAGTGCAGGTGACGCGGATTCCGCTGCATGCGGTCATCCGTGTTGACGAGGTAGCGAGACAGGGGACCGCGAAAATCGTGCCACTGAACAGCAGGGGCGACGAGATTTCCTCGCTGGTGCGCCAGATCGGCCCGTACGGGGACGCACCCCCGAAGGACAAGCCGGACTGACAGTCTGTTTCTTCCAGGATCCCCTCGTCCGTGCCGGTCAGCTGTACTCCGGCAGCACAGCATGCATAACGCCCGCCATGGTGCCATGAAGCCCGGAAATCCCGGATCGCCAGAATTCCGTACAGCAGGAACCCATCGTATTACCAGCGCCTGAAGAAGCGCGGTCCGCGGCCGGATGCTGGCGCGGACCAGTCACGCGCGGCTTCAGGCGCTGGACGTTCTGCTTCGAAGCGCATGGGAAGAGGGCGCTGCGGCGGCGGGGAAGCCTGCGGTGTCGTGTGCGTGGAAGCGGGCGGCGGTCTGCTGGCCGGCTGCCCGCTTTCGGACCCCCCGGTTCCTCCCACCAACCGGGGTCGCTTGCGACTGTTTCCGCTGCTGCGGGTCCGGTCGGCCATGTCCAGGTGTTGCAGGACGCCGTTACGGGCATCTGGCGCTGCGGCGGCGCGGATGGGGCCACCGTGGATGGGCGCGGGTCCGGCCAGTCCAGCCAGGGCCATACCGGCCCGGTTGCTGGCGACTGCGACCAGGAAGATGATCGAGGAGCTGCAGAGGTAGCAGAGGATCTGCTGTGTCTGGGACCGCCGCACCTTTGTCAGCACCGCGAGCCCCAGCAGGAAGCTGATGGCCAGCGCCACCCAGCGCGGCGGCAGTCCGTACATCAGCCGGAGCAGATTGGCGACGGCCATCGTGCCGATGCCGGTGGCGGCCGAAATCAGCACCGATTGCGCACTGACCAGATTTTCGGCGTATTTGGCCATGGACTTTTTCCCGGCGTCTGGTCTGCCCCCATGCATTGCCGGATTCCGTTGTGCCCCGGTCTGGCGCGCCCGGGACCACCGCCCTTGCTGCCGGAGTCTAGGCAGGGCCGAGGCCGGCGTTTTGGGCGCGGAAGAGCTCAGTCGAGTACGTGAAATCTCCGGTC
Source organism: Pseudomonadota bacterium (assembly GCA_021778035.1). Classification (GTDB taxonomy): domain Bacteria; phylum Pseudomonadota; class Gammaproteobacteria; order Acidiferrobacterales; family UBA6901; genus JAJYCY01. The sequence continues at coordinate 76,054 of JAJYCY010000002.1, read as the reverse complement.
CATTTTCCGGACCGGTAATCGATGCTCACCTTGTCCGGCACGAATCCCCTGCGCTGCGCGACCATCGGGTAGTCGCTGGCGATGGCGCCAGAATCGATATCGTCGAAGCTGCATGCCTTGTCGTAGCGAGCAGGCCGGAACCAGACGTGAAGCTTTTCGCTCACGGGGACTGCCTGTGCGTTGGCATCGTCGTGGAATCGCACGCGCTTGGCGATCATGCAGCCGAAAACCAGCTGTACCTCCACGTACAAGGGAAGACTGCGCTTCGCCAGGGCACGCTCGGCGGCGGCGCTCAGTTCGATCAGTACTGACTTGCCATGAAGCTGAATGGTCGAGTCTGTCATCGGTAGTCGGTTCCGGGCGGGACAGTATTCAACAATAGCAATTCGGAAAGGATGACGCAAAGCAGGTATCCCCGGTTTCAGCGTCCGCTCAGTTGTGTGCGTACCAGCACGCGGCGGGGCGCCCTGGAATCAGTTTTGGCGCTGCAGCGCGGTTGCCACCGGGTGCCGTACCGGATGGCCAAGCAGCATGGCTGCGCGGATCAGTGCCAGGACAGGGCAGGTGAAGAGCACCAGACGGTAGCGTGCAGCGGATAGGTCCTCCAGGCCGTAATAATCCAGCGCAGACTTCAGGAACTATCCGATACAGCCGACCGCGATGAGAGACAGCCGGTCGCGGGCGCCGAACCACGTGGACTCCGGGTGTTCATGACTCCGCATCGCGGCAACCCCGAAAAACGGGATGAGGAAGCGCCGGGCGCGAGCAGCGGCTGTTGCACCGGCCTGCCAGGATCCGACCCGGCCGGAATCGGAGATGGCTGCAGCAAAGTCCGCGGAGGGATCATGTCGCCGGAGCCTGATCCCCCCGGGAATGTCGTCAGCCGGGCCGTCTGGCGCGTTGATGCTGCTCGATGGCAAGCAGGCAGATGCGCTCGCAAAGCTGCGGAAACCTGATTCCGGCGGCCTGGCCCGACTGGGGCAGAAGACTGGTTGCGGTCATGCCCGGACTGGTATTGGCTTCCAGACACCAGAGTTCTCCGGCGCGGTCCATGCGGAAATCGACGCGGCTGTGGCCGGCGAGCTTCAGGGCATGATGCGCACGGCGTGCCAGCTCCCGGGCGCGGTTGGCCAGCTCCGCCGGCAGATTCGCGGGAAAGACTTCGGTGGCGCCGCCCTTCTGATATTTGCTCGCGTAATCGAAGATCTCGCCGTGCCGTGGAATGATTTCGCCCACGGACAGTGGTTCTCCGTCCAGGACGCCGACCGTGAATTCGCGGCCGGGAACGAACCGTTCCAGCATAACTTCATCATCGAACTCCAGCGCCTGCCTGATCGCGGCGTCAAGGCTCTGTTCCTCCCTGACCACTGCCAGGCCGACTGTCGATCCCTGCTTGTTGGGTTTGACCACCAAGGGAAAGCCAAGCATGCGTCCAGCCTCGCCGGCATCCACGGGCGCCATCAGCCAGTCGGCGGTGGGGATACCGGCGCTGCGGAACAGGCGTTTCGATATGTCCTTGTCCATGGCAATGGCGCTTGCCGCGTGACCGCTTCCGGTATACGGAATGGCGCACAGGTCCAGCGCTGCCTGAAGCGTACCGTCCTCTCCGGCCCCACCGTGCAGCGCGATGAATACAACGTCTGCCGACCTGAGCTCTGGCAGCCCGGTCAGCGCCAGAACCGAAGTGGCCGGTGCGCCGGAGCGCCCGTCGGCGGCGGGCGGTGTCTCGGCGACATTCCACTCCAGCAGTTTCCGTTCCTCCTGTGGACCGAGTACGCCTGAGACGGTATCGATCGCGATGGCCTCGTGTCCGGCCGATCGCAGGGCCCTGATGACCTGTGCTCCGCTGGCGATGGACACGTCGCGTTCCGCACTCGTGCCGCCGAACAGGACTGCCACTTTCATCATGCCTCCCGGGTATCGCTGGTCTGTGCTGCCGCACCGCTACGGGGTGGTGCGTGTGCCGCGTCATGTGAACACTAGCACGCAGTCGGTAGGAAGGCACGGTACGAGCAGCGATACCCCGCTACCAGCCAGCCGCTGGACTGACTTCCGCAGAGACAGGGCCATGAACGGCGTGCAGTCAATGGCTGCCGGACATCCATGCGGCCTGGACAAGCGTGGCCATATTGACGAAGGCGTGCATCGCGAAGGAAGTGTAAATGGATCCGGTCCGGATGCGCGCAATGCCGAGAAAAAGCCCGAATACGAATATTTCAACGATCTCGCCGTGGCTGTACTGTCCGTGGCTGGCAGCCCAGACGAGCGACGTAAGTACGACCGCCCCGACCGGCCCGATCCGGGAATATCTCAGTCCCTGCAGCAGAAATCCGCGAAAAAAAAGCTCCTCGAAAGCCGGAGCGGCGATTACGGCGGCAACCCAGAGCAGTGGTATGAAATCCGCGGAGCGATATAGGGAAAGCGTAAAATCAGGCCCCTGGGGATTTTTGAGCAAGGGCTCGGCCAGGTCCGATACGGCCATAAGTCCGGCAGCAACCCCGGTCCACGCGAGCAGCCGGCCGGCGCGCACAGCACGCATACCGAGATAATCCGCCGCGGTGGCGCTTTTGCGCAGTTTCGCTGCCCACCAGGTCAGCATGCAGCAGGTAATGCTGCTCGCGAGGGTGACGATGGAAAAGGCCAGCCCGTTGTCACCCATGCTGGCGGCCACTGCAGGCATGGACACCGGCTGTCCGTGCCTTGTCCTGTACAGCACGCCGGCATAGACGATGACCAGCTGGACCAGCACGAACACCGCCGCGATTCCCGCACCGATAGCGAGTGTGATCCAGGGGCCCCAGACATCAGGCCGGGCACGTACCGGTCGCCAGATTCGCATCGTGTGGTTCCGCAACTATTCCGGCAGGTCCGTCAGAAATATGTCATCCAGCCTGCTGCGAGGAGCGCGGCGCTGACCAGCATCCAGCGGGATATTGCCACGATACGCAGGTCCTGTCGTGAAGGGCCTGCAGCATAGACAAGATTGGCTGCAACGTAGGCCCATCCGGCCCCGGCCACACCAAAGGTGGTTCCATGTCCAATCCTCCAGGCGACCAGCGCCAGGGCGGCCGGCAGCAGAGACAGCGGGGCCAGTCCGATGAATACGCCGTTATACCAGCGCAGGTTGGCGAACTCGACGCTTCCCAGCATCAGCTGGTTGCCGTGCCTTGCCGGGACCAGCCGCAGTCCGCCGGGCCGGCCGCCCAGCACGATGCCCGCCACCCAGTGCGACAGCTCGTGCAGGAGAGTTCCAGGCAACACCACAAGGGAAAACAGCGCCGCCTTCGGGCGCAGCAGGACAAACAGAACCAGATAGACGGCGATTGCGCCGGCATACATGGCTCCACGGTGCGAATCGAGGGCGGTCCAGACAGATCTTTCAAGCGTGCTCATGGCTGACGCCAGAGCAGTACTTCCGGCATGCAACGCCACACTGGTGCATGCATGGCGCGCGTCAGGGCCGCAGCCCTGTCCGGCGCCGCATCCGGCATCGGACCTGCCGTGCTGTCACCTGGGCCAAATCGTTTCGGACGGCCCGGTCGTCATACATCGAGCATCAGCTTCCTGGGCTTGGTCATGCCGGCGATCTTGCATGCCTGCTGTCCGTAACCATAGGGAAAAAGCTGGTACAGGTACTTGCGGGTTGCCTTGTCCTTGCCCATTTTTTCGCCCAGCGCCTTCAGCAGTACCCTGGCTTCAGGTACGGCATGGTGCTGTTCGTAGTAGCCGCGAACAAAATCGACAACCTCCCATCGCTGACCAGTCATCTCAAGCGCCTCGCCGCGCGCAATGTGCTCGGCAATCACGCGGTCCCAGACAGAGGGATCGAGCAAAAACCCCTCTTCGTCAGTTTCCAGAATCTTCCCGTTTACCTCAAGTGTCATTCGGGCACCTTGCGTCATGAGTCCGCGGGCTGGCCGGACCCGCCGGCGGACCACCTCCCGACGGGCCCGGCCAACCCTGAAATTTTTTTCAGGGTACAGGGATTCCGGTATGTCCAATTACTACCCAAAAGGGATAGGCAGATCAGGTCGATGCATCGTAATCGGATATAGCGCCGACGGGTCTGCGGCACAAACCGGTTTCCAGACAGCATGCGTCACAGGCCAGCGAAACCGTGCCCGGAAGGGGTGCCCGGCCTGTCACGCAATCTCCATGCCAGAAGTGGCATTGCTGGCTGCCGGGTTGCCCCGCCAGGCCTGTCCGCTTGTCTGGATTTTCCGGACGAATGTCGCGCCCCCAGGCTGGCCGGATCTGCCGCGGGCGTCCGGCACCTATACTCAGTCATGTTCTCGAACAGGGATCCCTCCCGGGTAAACGCACCATGACTCCCGATATCCTGAAACGCCTCAGGCTGTCCATCAAGGACAGACGCTGTGCTGTGCTGCGTTATGACAGTCAGCAGCACATACGTGTGGTTGAGCCACATGTGATCTATACGGACGCGGAGGGCTCCGTGGTCGTAGGCTGTTTCCAGACCCGGGGTCCCGGAAATCCGGCAGGTGACGGTGTCACCTGGCAGCGGCTTCTGCTCAGCAAGATCGAGTCCGTATTTCTGCTCGATATCGGCTTCAATGCCCGGATAGAAGAAGGGTTCAAGCCGGATCATCCCGCTTTTCAGAAGGGCCTGATTGCGGTCGTAGCCACTGCCGTGCCCGGTACGCGCGCCACCCGCGGCGGCCATTCACCCAATGTGCTCTGGCATCAGGCGCGGGGCTGGCTCTGGGAAATGGGTTCAGCGATCGACCGGGTGCTCTCCGACCGCAAGACGGAGCCTGGCGACCGCTGACCCCGCGGTTTCAGGTCTGGCCGGGTGTCCGTACCGCGGCCCAGACCGCCGCCTCAACGCGTGAACGCAGGCCGAGTTTCTTCAGCAGATGCTTGACGTGGACTTTCACCGTGCCTTCGCTGATTGCCAGCTCGCGCGCGCCGGGGATCCGAAGGTGACGCGGGCGCTCGCATCCTGGGCGCGCAGCATCGTGACTTTCCAGCCCGACTCTGAAGCGATTGCCGGGGTTGGCACCCTATTCAAGATACACCTGTTTTTCGGGATGACCGTATTCCTGATTTTTCCGTTTACCCGTCTTGTTCACATCGGGAGCATTCCGTTCGGCTCTGTGTTCAGAGCCAGTCAGATTGTCCGCAGGAAGGGGCCGGCCGTCCGCTGAGCAGACGGGTAGCCCGGTACAGGGAGAGCCGGTGTCAGGCTGATTTCCGGGAAATCCGGGAAGTTGGCGGGGTAACCATCAGCGCAAGCAGGTGCTGCTCGTTGCCGAGCAGGTCAGCCAGAGTGGTCCGGTCAAGCGTACGGAAGAATGCCTCGCGTGCCTCGGCAAGGACTCCGCGCAGCGCGCATGCGGGCACAATGGGACAGCTGGTGTGCTCGGGGTCGAAGCATTCGACCAGCGCGGTGTCGGCCTCAGTGGCGCGCACCACGGTTCCCAGGTTAACTGTGTGGGGATCGAGCCGCAGGCGGATGCCCCCGCCCTTTCCGCGCAGCGTTTCTATGATTCCGCGTCGCCCCAGGGCATGAACCACCTTCATCAGATGATTCCGGGAGATGCCGTAGGTCTCCGCTATCTCATTGATCGTAGATATATTTTCACGGTGGGTCCCCAGATATAGCAGAACCCGCAGGCTATAGTCGGAAAAGACGGTCAGGCGCATAGGCGTACCGATACATCCGAGATAGGTTAAAGATGCATCTGGGATATTGATTATGATACTACCAGATGTTATATGAAAAATGTACATGAGATATATCTTTTATCCATGTGCCGATACACGGTAGGAAAGGGTTTTTTTGGGTTACTTCCGGCGTGGTTTCGGTACAAGCCGCCTCGGAACAACGGCCAGACGCATCCCCATCAATGAGGAGATATGACCGCCATGCAGTTACAGCCAAGCAGTCTTGTCACAGATAACGAAGGTTTTCTGGTGGATCCCGAGGACTGGAATAACGTTGTTGCCGAAGAGCTGGCAAGGAGGGAAAACATTACCCTCGAGCCGGAGCACTGGGAAGTGCTCAATTTCATGCGGGATTACTTCGTCCAGCATCACATTGCGGCCGATGCACGGTTTGTCATCAAATTCCTCAATGACAAATATGGCAGAGGATCCGGCCGTGACCACCTGTACCGGCTTTTCCCCTATGGGTACATGCAGCAGGCCTGCAAGGTGGCAGGCATGCGCCGGCCGCGCGCATGGAGTACCGGCTAGGTGAGGGGGATGTCCCTCCGGCCCGGCAGGCCCCCTATGCTGTCAGGTGTCTGCCGGCCGGAGGCGAGACTGCGGGCAGCAACGCACGGACGGGCATCGTGTCCGTGGACTTCAGGACAGAACACGGTCTCTAACCGCTGACGGACTGGTCCGGCCCCGATTGTCCGGGTGTGGCCGCTCCGATGGTTCGGAAGCGGTTGCCGCGTGGCGGTCCGGAACCGCCATGGTACCTTTAGGCGCATATTACACCCCTGGCCCGGAACGCCGGGCGGATCGGGGTTTTTCAGCCGACGTCTTTCGTTGATTTATGTCAAGGCCAGCACCCGCCGTTTGCCTTTAGATTTCACCATGAGCAATCAGCTTTCGTCCTGCCTCGAGGCAACAGGGGGCGCGATTTCCTATGCGCTTCACGGCAACTGCTACCTGAACATTACCAACCGCTGCACGCTGCGGTGCAGTTTCTGTCCCAAATTCAATGGCACCTGGAACGTCCAGGGCTCTGCGCTGCGTCTGCGCCGGGAACCGACTGCCGACGAGATACTTGATTCGGTGGGCGATCCGGGGCAGTACCGGCAAATCGTGTTCTGCGGGCTCGGAGAGCCGACCCTGCGCCTGTACACGTCGCTCGAGATCGCATCGCGCCTGCGCGCGCGGGGCGCGCATGTGCGCTTCAATACCGACGGTCTGGCAAATCTGGTCTACGGGCGGGACGTGACCCCGGATCTTGAGGACAACGTCGACGAGCTCTCGATTTCCCTCAATGCGCAGAACGAGATCCTGTACAACCGCTATTGCCGGCCGAAGCTTGCCGGGGCCTACCGGTCACTGCTCGAGTTTGCGCGCCGCGCGACCGACTTTGTACCAGATGTCACGCTTACGGCCATCGATGGGCTGCCGGGAGTCGACATCGATGCCTGTGCCAGCGTTGCGGCGGGAATCGGAGCCAAGTTCCGCCGTCGCGTTCTCGACCAGGTCGGCTAGAACCGCGACGGATGGCGCTGTCGGACTTCATTACGACCTTTGGCCAGGTCATGCTGCGTCGCTACGGAGAGCGGGTCCACAAGATCGCGATCGATGCCGGCTTTACCTGCCCCAACCGCGATGACAGCAAGGGCCGTGGCGGATGTACATTCTGCAACAACGCATCCTTCAGCCCCAACGGCCGGAATCCGCCTTCGGTTGCCGGGCAGATAGCCGCCGGGCGCGCCGTTGTGGCGCGCCGCACCGGAGCCCGGTATGTGATCGCCTATTTCCAGGCGTATACCAACACCTATGATGACACCGGCCGGCTGCGGGCAATCTACGACGAGGCGCTGGCCCAGCCCGGGGTCATCGGCATGTCGATTGGAACACGGCCAGACTGCGTGCCGGATGAAGTGCTGGACCTGCTTCTGGAATATCGCGATGCCGGTCACGAAGTCTGGCTCGAGCTCGGGTTGCAGTCGAGTTTCGATGCGACCCTGTGCCGTGTGAATCGCGGCCATGGTTTTTCCGAATATTGCAGGGCGGTCCGCGCGGCGCGCAGTCGCGGCTTGCCGCTCTGTACGCACCTGATCCTGGGGCTGCCGGAAGAGAATGCCAGCCACGCGCACACCACGCTCGCCCGTGTCCTTGATCTGGGGGTGGATGGCCTGAAGCTGCACCCGCTTCATGTTGTCAAAGGTACCCAGCTTGCCAATGAATGGCGCCGCGGCGCCTACCGGCCGATGGCCGAGGAGGAATATGTGAATCTTGCCGCCGACCTTATCGAAATGACACCGGCGGACGTGGTCTATCACCGCGTCACTGGAACCGCCGCATCCAGTATCCTGCTTGCGCCGTTGTGGTGTGCGCACAAATGGAGCGTGCTGAACGGAATAGAAAACGAGCTGCGGCGCCGGGACGCCACCCAGGGTTGTGCGGCACATCGGGCAGCAGTCCACGGAGTGGGTGCGGGAGGCGCGGTCCTATGAGCGGCAGGCCAGAGCTGATCTGTCCGGCCGGAAGCCTGCCGGCACTGAAGGTGGCCATCGACCATGGTGCGGACGCTGTGTATCTCGGATTCCGCAACGCCACCAATGCGCGCAATTTCCCGGGGCTGAATTTCGACGATAGCGAGATGCGTCGGGGTATCCAGTATGCGCACGACCGGGGGGCGCGCGTTTTTCTCGCGCTCAATACCTATGCGCGTGCCGGCCAGTGGAATGAGTGGACGCGCGCAGCCGATGTGGCAGCGGATCTCGGGGTGGATGCGATCATCCTCGCCGATCCGGGCCTGATGCGCTACTGCACGGAGCGCCATCCGTCCCTGCGGCTGCATCTGTCAGTGCAGGGGTCGGCCACCAATCCGGAGTCGATCGCGTTCTACGCCCGCCAGTTCGGTGTACAGCGGGTGGTGCTGCCGCGAGTGCTGTCGCTCAGCCAGGTCCGCTACGTGATTGACAGTGTGCCGATCGAAATCGAGGTCTTCGGATTCGGCAGCCTGTGCGTCATGGTTGAGGGGCGGTGCGCGCTCTCTTCCTATGTGACCGGAGAGTCTCCGAACACCTGCGGCGTCTGTTCCCCCGCGAAGGCAGTACGCTGGGAGGAATCCGGATCCGGACGCCGGTCCCGTCTTAATGGTGTGCTGATCGACGTGTATGCGCAGAACGAAAGTGCGGGCTATCCGACGCTCTGCAAAGGCCGGTTCGTGGTCCGCGGCGGTCCGGATGAGTCACCTGTCTATGCTCTCGAGGAGCCCACCAGTCTCAACGTCCTTGGCATCCTTCCGGAGCTCGTCCAGGCCGGCGTCGCCGCCATCAAGGTGGAGGGGCGTCAGCGCAGTCCCGCCTATGTCGGTCAGGTCACGCGGGTGCTGCGTGCGGCACTCGATGCCTGCGTGCGCGATCCCGCAACCTATGTGCCCAGGCCCGAATGGATCGCGGAGCTCGAACGTCTGGCAGAAGGACGGCAGCACACGCTCGGCGCAATCGACCGTGCGTGGCAGTAACTGGCGACCATGACCTCTGTTCCTTTTGACCTCGGTAACCGCTCCGGCGCAGGCAGCCCATGAAACTTTCACTCGGACCCATCCTGTATTTCTGGGACCGGGACTCGGTCATGCAATTCTACGCGCACGTCGCCGAACAGCCGGTGGATATCGTCTACCTCGGCGAGACCGTGTGCGCCAAACGCCGCGCCCTCAACACCGCGGACTGGCTCGCTATTGCGGGCCGGCTGGCAGCTGCCGGCAAGGAGGTGGTGCTGTCCACGCTTGTGCTGGTCGAGGCGGCATCTGAAATCAGCCGTATGCGGCACTTCGCGGAAAATGGCCGCTACCTGGTTGAAGCCAATGATCTGGCCGCGGTGAACATGCTTGGCGGGCATGGGCGCTTTGTCGCCGGACCGCATATCAATATCTACAACAGCGAGACGCTGCGTCTTTTTTCCGATCTCGGAGCCTGTCGCTGGGTGCCGCCGCTCGAGCTCGGTCACCAAGCAGTGGCGGCGCTGCAGGCCGGACGCCCGGATGGCATGGAGACGGAAATTTTCGCATTTGGCCGTCTGCCGCTGGCTTTCTCGGCGCGCTGTTTCACGGCCCGCGCCCACGGCATCCCGAAGGACAGCTGCGAGTTCCGCTGTGCCGATTATCCGGACGGCATGGAACTCGAAACACGCGAGGGCGAGCAGTTTCTGGTGCTGAACGGGATACAGGTCCAGTCCGGCCGGACGGTGAACCTGCTGGGGGAATTTCCGGCATTGCATGCACTGGGAGTGGATGTGCTGCGCATTTCACCGCAGTCACAGGGCACGGAAGCGGTAATCGGCTGGTTCCGGCAGGTGATTGACGGACGCGCGGATCCGGCGGATGCCGCCCGCGCGCTGTCCGGGTCCGTGGCGGCTAATCCGTGTAACGGTTTCTGGCATGGAGTATCGGGAATGGATTGGCTGACCGATACGGGCGTGTGATGGCCGTGCGCTGGACCTGGTGGGACAGCGGCACCCGGCCGGGTGCCGCCAACTGCCATCTGGACAGCCTGGCCTGGGCCGGGAGCGTGGACTGTGCGAGCCTGCGTTTTTACCGCTTCCGGCCGAGCGTGATTGTCGGTGCGCACGAGGACTGTGCGCATGTCGCGCGCCTCGACTACTGCTATCAGCACGGAATCGATATCGCACGCAGACTGACGGGGGGCGGTGCGCTCTATCTTGATGAGCAGCAGTTGTGCTGGACTCTGGCAATGCCCTCTGCAGAAGCGCGTGCTGCCGGACAGACGTTGCCGGCGGTGCTGGAGCGGTTTTGCCAGGCGATCGCCGCAGCGGTGCGCGATCTCGGCGTGCCGGCGTCATTCCAGGCGTTCAATGACATCGAAGTCGATGGCCGCAAGATTGCCTGCGGCTTCGTGTCAGATGATGGGCAGCGTACCCTGTTTCAGGGCAGTCTGCTGATCGATGTCGATGTCGAGACCATGCTCAGGGCGCTGCGCGTGCCGACGGAAAAGCTGTCCGCCGAGGGCATGCGTACCGCGCGTGGGCGCTTTACCAGCATGCGCGAACATCTGGAGCAGGTGCCGGATGCGCAGGAGATCGGAGCACGCATCGCCGGCGCGCTCGGCGCGGCGCTGGGCGTCGATATCCGGCATGCCACCGGGATGGCGCCGCCGGAGCAGCGGGATTCCGCCGCCTGCGCGGCCGTCATGCCGGCCACCGCGGCAGGCGAACGGTTCCGCGCATTTCACCGCACCCCCGGAGGTGTTCTCCATGCTGCCGTGGCACTGGAGGGCGACGGCGCGCGTTTTGCGGACGTGTATCTCTCCGGCAGCATCCAGCTCGCTCCTCCGGACCTTTTTCGCCGGATCGGACGCGCGCTGGCCGGCCGGCCAGTCGAAGACCTCGAGGAGCAGCTGGCGCTGTGCCTGCGGGAGACCGGCTGGGCGATGGTGGGGGCGACCGAGGCGGATCTGGGCTATGTAATCGCACTGGCAGCCAACCGCCGGCGCGAGCAGGCGGAGCTCGGCGTTGAAACCGCCGCGGCAAACATGCTCATGATCCACAGCCCCGGGCATGACGAGGGGCTCGGCGATATCCTTGCACAGGCCACGGTCATGCTGGTTCCCTATTGCGCCAAGCCGCTGTGGTGCAAGTGGCGCAATCGCGACGGCTGCACCGAGTGCGGCCTGTGCGAGGTCGGCGAGGCCTACCGGCTTGCGCGCGAACGTGGAATGCGGGTGGTATCGATCAACAATTATGAGCACCTGCGCCAGACGCTCGCGGATCTGCGGGGCATGGGTACCGCCGCCTACGTGGGCATGTGCTGCGAGAATTTTTACCTCAAGCGGCACGTGGCGTTCAACGAGGCGGGCATTCCTGCCGTCCTCATGGATATCGGTGGGTCGAACTGCTATGAACTGCGGCAGGAGGATCTGGCCTATTCCGGAACCTTCCAGGCCCAGTCGCGACTGAATATCGAACTGGTGCGCAAGGTCACGGCGCTGATTCCAGCGACCCGGACCGGAAAATCCTGACCGTCCGGGGAGGCTGCTGCGGGACGGCGCAGCAGCTGGAAACGGTGCGGATCTCCGGCCGCTATCTGGCCCACCGTGCCGGGCGCGGACCCCGCGTTGCCAGATTGTGCAGCAGGCTGCCAACGGCAGCACCGGCCCGCGGACCGAGCACCGATACGGCGTGAGCCTGCCAGTCGAATTCCAGGGAATCCAGCAGGTTCTTGATGTGCAGACCGGTTTCCGTGTCCCCCTCGATGCTCAGGCGGCGGGCGAAAAACAGCGTGTCCGGATCCTCGGAGCGGGTGGCGAGCTTCCAGTAATCCGCGAGTGTTCCGCGGATGCGCACGTCGCTCGAGGTTGCGCGTGAGCAGGCCTGGATGCGTGCTCCGATGATGCGCAGCCGCAGGGTGCAGGGGGCGTCGACGATCTCGATATCGACGCGCTTGCCTTCGAGCTCGGAAAGACGTCCCTCGATCGCCTGCCCGCGCAGCAGGTGGTTGAGCACGCCTGCAAGGGCCTGGGCATGCATGGCGTCGGGTACCACACGCAGGCCGAACAGCAGGGGTTGGACAGGGAGGCGCATGAGCATACTCTGCCGGGGGTTGCCGGCTGGTTCAAATCCATGATACCGCAGTGCGGCAGGGGGCGCGATTGATCCGCGTCAACCAACTGGCGGACCGTCCCTGCCGGCAGGGGCTGGAAGCGCCTGGAACAGATCCAGAAGGACCTTTCGGGGAGGCCCTGCAGGGGCCGTGACGGCGGGCCGCCACACCCCTTGGAGAGGTCCGGGAACGCACGGATGGCGTCCTGCCTGCGGAGTGAGGTACCCTTAAAGGCAGGCAGGCGTGGGGCTGGTTTCCGTCTGCGAGGTCCATCTTCGGGTCCGGACACAGGCTGGTTTCTGGCTGCCCGCCACAGCTGATCGGGTCGTACTTGGTTAATGCCAATCATGAACCACACAATCAAATTCGAGCCGGAGCTGCTGCGCCGATACGACAAGGCCGGGCCGCGCTACACTTCGTATCCGACCGCAGTACAGTTCCATGAGGGTTTTGGCGAGGAACAGTACCGGAGCTGGGCCGCGCGCAGCAATGCCGGCGATCCGGCACCTCCGCTCTCGCTGTATGTGCACCTGCCGTTCTGTGACACGGTGTGCTACTACTGCGCTTGCAACAAGATCGTCACCAAGGACCATTCGCGTGCCGCTCCGTACCTGCAGCGGCTGTTCCGGGAAATCGCGCTGCAGGGGTCCCTGTTCGACCGTTCGCGTCCGGTCAATCAGCTTCACTGGGGTGGCGGGACCCCGACGTTTATCTCGCCGGAGGAGATGCGTGCGCTCATGGACACGCTGCGGGCGCACTTTAGCCTGCGCAGCGATGACGGCGGTGAATATTCCATCGAGATTGACCCGCGCACGGCCGGTGAGCCGGAAATGCGCCTGCTGCGCGAGCTCGGATTCAACCGCGTCAGTCTGGGTGTCCAGGATTTCGATCCGCAGGTGCAGAAGGCGGTCAATCGCGTGCAGACTGAGCAGGAGACCGTGGCGGTGCTGGATGCTGCCAGGAAGCATGGATTCCGCTCCGCCAACATCGACCTGATCTACGGGCTTCCTCACCAGTCCAGAGAGAGCTTTGGCCGCACGCTTGACCGCATTATTGCCGCAGCTCCCGAACGGCTGTCGGTGTTCAATTACGCGCATCTTCCGGAGCTGTTCAAGCCACAGCGCCGCATCGAAGCCGCAGACCTGCCGACTCCGGCAGAGAAACTCGACATCCTGCAGCTCACCATGGACAGACTGGGTGCCGCCGGATATGTGTACATAGGGATGGATCATTTCGCGCGTCCGGATGACGAACTTGCGGTTGCCCAGCGCAGCGGAACCCTTTATCGCAATTTCCAGGGCTATTCCACGCACGCCGACTGCGATCTGGTGGGGCTCGGGATCTCCGCGATCGGAAAAGTCGGCGCAAGCTACAGCCAGAATGTACGCGGGCAGGAGGACTATCACGCCCTGATCGACCAGGACCGGCTGCCGGTGATGCGTGGCGTGGAGCTCAGTCACGACGATCTGCTGCGGCGCGAGGTCATTACCCGGATGATCTGTCACTTCGAGCTCGAGATGGATGCGATCGGCAGGCAGTATTCGGTTGATTTCGCGGATTACTTTGCGCACGAACTGCAGGAACTGCGTTCCATGGAAAACGATGGCCTGCTCGCAGTTGATCAGCACGTCATCCGGGTGCTGCCGGCCGGCAAGCTGCTTATCCGCAACATATGCATGGTCTTTGACCGGTATCTGCGGGCCCAGAAACAGCAGCGGTTTTCGAAGGTGATCTGAGTTACCGGGTCCTTTCCCGGCGCAGGCCGGTTGCAATCGGTATTCGGGTCATACAAAAATAGGCATGCCCGCCCCGCACCGGGAAAGTGCGGATGTACGCAGTCATCGCGTACCGGAACCGGCCAGGCATGCAGAGGCACGGTGCTGCCCGAGAGGTCCGGTCCTGCCAGAAGGAGACTGGACTGTGTCTGACGCCACCATCCGCGCCCTGAGCGGCGCCGTCATCAGCATTGCCGACATCAAGACAGCCTGCCGGGATTGCTCGCTGCGGGAGCTATGCCTGCCGCTCGGGCTGGACGAACCGGATCTTGCGGCGCTCGATCAGATCGTCAAACGGCGACGTACTGTGCGCAAGGGAGGACACCTGTACCGCATGGGCGAACCGTTCCAGGCGCTCTACGCAGTACGCTCCGGCGCAATGAAAACCTCGGAGCTGCTAGGAGACGGGCGCGTCCAGATCACCGGGTTCCAGTTGCCCGGCGAGATTCTGGGGATCGACGCAATCGATAGCAACCGGCACCGTTGTAATGCCGAAGCGCTCGAGACCTCGGAGGTCTGCGAGATCCCCTGGCGCAGGCTGGAGGAGCTCGCGCGACAGATCAGCGGGCTGCAGCACCAGCTGCTGCGCATGATGAGCGGCGAGATCGGTCGTGAAAGCCAGCTTCTGCTGATGATCGGCAAGATGAGCGCCGACGAGCGCATGTTGGCCTGTCTGTACAATTTTTCCCAGCGCCAGGCGCAGCTCGGTCTGTCAGCCACCGATATCAGGCTCCACATGTCCCGCCAGGACCTCGGCGATTATCTGGGTTTGGCTCTGGAGACCGTCAGCCGCCTGTTTTCGCGTTTCCAGGAAGAAGGCCTGCTTACGGTCCGTGGCAAGTACGTGCATCTCACCAGCCTTGCGTTGATCCAGCGTCGTCTCGGCTAGGAGCGGCTGTCAACCGAATGGGCCCGGGAGAGTTGACAATCGCGGCTGCTTCGCCTAGTTTCGCGTGCTTCACCAGGCTGCGAGTAAACCCATGTCCACCATGACCGCAGAACAGGTCAGCGCCCTGTTTGACTTGCCATTCAATGACCTGCTCTATCGTGCGCAGGTTGTGCACCGGCAGCATTTTGACCCCAACGCAGTGCAGGTGAGTACGCTCCTGTCCATCAAAACCGGGGGCTGTTCAGAAGACTGCGGCTACTGTTCGCAGTCGGCCCGTTACCATACCGGGGTCGGGAACCAGTCGCTCATGCCACTCGATGAAGTAGTCGGAGCCGCACGCGCTGCAAAGGAACGTGGCGCGACCCGCTTCTGCATGGGGGCAGCATGGCGTGGTCCGAAGCAGCGGGACCTCGATCCGGTGCTCGACATGGTCCGAGCCGTGCATGCCATGGGGCTTGAGACCTGCGCCACCCTCGGGATGCTGCACGGTGATCAGGCGCAGCAGCTCGCACAAGCCGGGCTCGATTACTATAACCACAATATCGATACCGCGCCGGAATACTATGACACGGTGGTCCATACGCACGGATGGCAGGACCGCATTGATACGCTGAAGCTTGTGCGTGGGGCAGGCATCAAGGTCTGTAGCGGTGGCATCGTCGGCATGGGCGAACGGCGTGCGGACCGCGCCGGGCTCATCGCCCAGCTCGCGGCCATGGATCCACAGCCGGAAAGCGTGCCGATCAATCTGCTGGTGCGGATCCCGGGGACCCCGCTCGGAGATTCGCCAGCACTCGATCCCATCGAGTTCGTGCGCACGGTCGCGGCGGCGCGGGTTGCTCTGCCTCGCAGCTTAATCCGGCTGTCCGCCGGACGCCGCGGCATGCCTGAGGAGCTGCAGGCATTGTGCTTTTTCGCCGGCGCCAATTCCGTTTTCTACGGCGACCGCCTGCTTACCACGCCCAATCCGCAGACCGATGAGGATATGGCCCTGTTTGACAAGCTCGGGCTGCGGCCCATGCCAGCGGATACCGGGGCAGCCGTGGATCCCGTCCAGACCGGAACCTGACCGCCGGCCTGGCACGCGCAGGCCGTCTGCTCAGGCGCAGCGCTGGACCGCCAGCGTGCCCGAGCGGCCGTCCACCTCACCCTGCGTCAGATCACATACTGGAATATCCTGGGGTGTGCGCAGCCGCTCCTCGGCGATATCGCACAGTCTCTGTATGCGGACAGGAAGGGCCAGTGCGCGGGCCAGGAACTCCCGGAACAGGGGCAGCTTGCTCATTCCCTCGATCTCCGCATGCACCGTCAGTACATGCAGACCGCCGGTGCGCAGCTTCCCGAGGTACAGATCCAGGATCTGCAGTTCGGAGTAACCCCGGCGGCCGAGCAGCTCGTCCAGGGTCGGCAGCGTGGTTGGAATCTGCAGCGTATTGAAGACCTTCTGCCCCACGCGCGGCAGAAACGGATGTGTTCCGCGGGCGTCGCTCGCGTAACGCAGGCCGGCACTGTCGTAGGCCTCAAGGCTGTGCGCGTTGGCCTGCCAGCCTGCTGCCCCGGCGGTGGCGGCGGGTTCGCCGAAAATACGGAAAAATTCATGACGCGCCTTGCCGAGTTCTTCTGCCACCTCGGTCGCTTCCATCGTGGCAAGCCCGTCCTGCCAGCGGATGTGGTCGTAGCAGTGAATCCCGACTTCGTGGCCATGTGCGCGCGTACTGCGCATGACCGCCTCGTTGCGCCGCCCGATATGAGGCCCCGGAAGCAGAACGCCATTGAGCAGGGTGCGGATTCCATACATCGCTACAACATTGGTGCGCGCGGCCTTCGTGAAAAAGCCGGGACGGAACACGCGCCTGATCGCACGCCCCGTGTTGTCGGGGCCGAGAGAAAAAAGGAAGGTTGCGCTGATTCCCAGCTGCTGGAATACCGCAAGCAGTGCCGGTACCCCGATCCGCGTTCCACGGTCGGTGTCGACGTCGACCTTTATCGAAAGCACGCCGGCAGACATGGGCAGGTCTGTCAGTTTTCAAGCTCCTGAGTCGGACGACCGAGATGGTAGTCGAGTGTTTTGCGCAGCGCGGTTTTCAGATCCGTGACCGGACTCCAGCCGAGATGTTTCTGTGCATTCCGGATCGATGGTACGCGCGTGAGAATGTCCTGGTATCCCTTCCCGTAGTACTCGCCCGAGCTCGTAACAACCAGCTTGACATCGTCGGCGAGCTTGGCGTACTTCGGGTAGGTCTTGATGAGCGCCACAAGCGTTTCCGCCAGCTGGCGGATCGACATGTCGTTTGCCGGGTTACCGATGTTGAAGATACGGCCGTCGGCGCATCCGTCACGGTTCTCGATGATGCGCAGCAGTGCATCAACGCCGTCATCGATATAGGTGAAGCTGCGCCGCTGCTCGCCACCATCGACCAGCCGGATATCCTTGCCGCGCAGGATATTCCCGATGAACTGCGTCAGCACCCGGGAGCTTCCTTCCTTGGGTTCGAAAATATTATCGAGTTTCGGTCCGATCCAGTTGAACGGCCGGAATAAGGTGAACCGCAATCCTTCCTTGGCGCCGTAGGCGAAAATCACGCGGTCCATGAGCTGCTTCGAACACGAATAGATCCAGCGCTGCTTGTGGATGGGTCCGAGCACAAGGTTGGTGTTTTCTTCGTCGAATTCCGTATCAGAACTCATTCCATAGACTTCCGAGGTCGACGGAAACAGCACGCGCTTGCCATAGCGCACGCACATGCGCACGATATGAAGATTGGCCTCGAAATCGAGTTCGAATACGCGCAGCGGATCGATCACGTATGTGGCGGGGGTTGCGATGGCAACCAGGGGTAGCACCACGTCGCATTTCTTGACGTGATACTCGATCCATTCGCGGTTGATGGTGATATCGCCTTCGACAAAATGGAAACGCTTGTCTCCGAGGCATTCGCCGAGCTTGTCGGCGCTCATGTCCATTCCGTAGACCTCCCAGTCCTTCTTTTCGAGAATATGCTGGGTGAGGCTGTTGCCGATGAAACCGTTGACGCCGAGAATGAGAACCTTAAGACTCATGTCATGTCTCCGTTGAAAATATCTGAACACTCTGGCCGGGCGCAGCCAATGCCACGCCAAGCCGCAAACCCCGGCGCAGGCCGTGCTGGCCGTCCGCTGCCGCCTGTTCCGCCCCGTTCTGCCACTGCAGCGTGATGACGTCCAGACATCCGCTGCCCGTAGCCACAATCAGTGGCTCGGTCGAAAGCACCTCACCAGGAATACCGGTTCCCTCCAGCCGCGGCACAGCCCGCCAGAGATAGAGGCGGCGGCCATCCAGTTCGGTGAAAGCCCCCGGATAAGGATGGGTAACCGCGCGGATCAGGTTGTAAATGCGCTGTGCGGGCTGCGTCCAGTCGATGCGACCATCCTCCGGACGGCGCCCGCCGAAATAGCTCGCCATCGCCTCGTCCTGGACGCGACGGGGCGGTCTGCCCGCCTCGATTGCGTCGATCTGCCGCACAAGGACTTGTCGCGCCGCGGCTGTGACCCTGCCGAACACCTGGAGGGCCGTGTCGGCAGGTCCGATCAGCACCTCTTCCTGGTCCACGATATCGCCGGCATCGGGGCGCTTCACCATGACGTGCAAGGTGGCCCCGGTGTGCGTTTCGCCGTTCAGCACGGCCCAGTTAACCGGCACGCGCCCGCGGTAGCGCGGAAGCAGGGACCCATGCATATTGAAGGCCCCGAGCGCGGGAATATCGAGGATTTCCTGGCAGATCAGGTTCCGGTAGTAGAACGAAAACAGGATCTGCGGCCGCAGCTCGCGAATGCGGTTGATCCAGCCGGGCGTGTTGACCGAAGCAGGAGCATGCACGGGTATGCCATGTTCGCGCGCCAGGGCTGATACCGACTTGAACCAGATTTTTTCCGCGGGATCGTCATCGTGGGTGAACACCGCCACAACATTCGACCCGTTCCCGATCAGTGCCTGAAGACATTCGTAGCCGACGTCATGGTAGGCAAAAACCACCGTCGCTGGCCTAGTCACTGCCGCTGGCCTCCTGCGCCAGTTCCGGCCCGGATCCGGAAGACAGGATCCGCCTGATGACAAAACGCGGCCTGCGCCGCACTTCCTGGTATATGCGCCCCACGTACTCACCGATGATGCCAAGACCCATGATGCCGACACCCACCAGGAAATAAAGGATGGCAAACAGCGTGAATACGCCCTGTACTTCCGGTCCGATTACGATGCGCCGGATGAACAGATAGACCACGAACAGTGCGCTCATGATGGAGATGAGTATCCCGAACATCGTAAACATCTGCAGCGGCACCATGGAAAATCCGGTCATCAGATCGAAGTTCAGGCGCACCAGGTCATACAGCCGGTATTTGGATTTCCCGGCAGCGCGGGCGCGGTGCTCCACTTCGACTTCAGTGGGATTGGCCGCGAAACTGTATGCCAGTGCCGGAATGAACGTCGACGTTTCGTTGCTCGCATTGATGTTTTCCACGATCCCGCGCCGGTAGGCACGCAGCATGCAGCCCTGGTCGCGCATGCGGATATGGGTGATGCGTGCCCGCAGCGAATTGATGAGCCGCGAGGCAAAACGCCGGAACAGCGTGTCGCGACGGTCCTTGCGGTACCCGCCCACCACATCATGGCCGGCCTCGATTGCCGCAAGCAGCTTGGGGATCTCCTCGGGCGGATTCTGCAGGTCCGCGTCGAGAGTCACGACCACGTCTCCGCGCACCCGTTCAAATGCCGCCATGATCGCCATGTGCTGGCCGAAATTTCCGTTGAAATCGATGACGCTCACCTGGTCGGGCCGCTGGCGGTGGAACTGTTCCAGCAGCATTCCCGAGCTGTCACGGCTGCCATCGTTGGTGAATACCATCTCATACGGCTTGCCGATCTGTTCCAGCGCGGTGGTCAGGCGCAAAAACAGGGCCTCGAGGTTGGCTTCCTCGTTATACACGGGCACTACCACGCTCAGATAGGGGCGCGTCATCATCTATGTTCCCTGAAACAGGCCTGACATCGCCGCCAGCACCCGTTCCTGGTCGCTATCGGTCATCGCCGGAAACAGCGGCAGACTGACGATCCTGTCGGAAATGCTTTCGGCATTCGGGAAGTCGCCGCGCCTGAAACCGAAGCGGTCGCGATAGTACGGATAGAGGTGCACCGCGCGGTAGTGGAGGCCGGTACCGATGTTCCGTTCCTTCATTTTCTGCATGAAGGCATCGCGGTCCATCCCGGCTGCCTGCGGGTTGATGAGCGGCGTGTAGAGGTGCCAGGCGTGGCGATGCGGGTAGTCAGGCGTGGCCGGCAGCGTCCACTGTGGCCAGTCCGCGAGCTGTTCCTGGTAACGCCGGGCAATCTCGGTACGGCGGTGGATGAACGATTCAAGCGCCGGAAGCTGGTGCAGGCCGAGCGCCGCCTGCATGTCCATCATGTTGTATTTGTATCCGGGCGTCACGATCTCGTAATGCTGGTTCCCGGTCTTGCCGAAGCGGTTCCAGGCCTCCCGGTCCATGCCGTGGAAGCGCAGCAGGGCAATGCGGTCCGCCAGTTCCGGATTGCGGGTAGTGACCGCACCACCCTCGCCGGTTGTTATGTTCTTGTTCGGATGGAAACTGAAAACCTGGGTATCGCCGAAGCCGCCGATGCGCCGCCCGCGGTACTCCGTTCCGATTGCGTGGGCCGCATCCTCGATTACGTGCAGTCTATGGCTGGCGGCAACCGCGTACAGGGGGTCCATGTCGACCGGCATGCCGGCGAAGTGCACGGGCATGATGGCGCGCGTACGGCTGGTGACGGCGCCGGACAGCTGGCGCACATCCATGTTGTACGTGCCTGGCTCCACATCAACAAGCACCGGTTTCCCGCCGGCCAGCACGATGGTGTTCAGCGTTGCCGCGAAGGTCATGGGTGTCGTGATCACCTCGTCGCCGGGCTCGAGGTCGAGCGCCGCCAGTGCCAGGTGCAGTCCAGCGGTGGCGGACGACAGGGCGAGGACGCGTGGCGCGCCGAGATATGCCGCGAGTGCCTCTTCAAATTTCTTTACGCGCGGTCCGGTAGTGATCCATCCGGACTGCAGGCAGGCGACCACCTCGTCAATGGCCTCGCGGCTGATGGAGGGGCGGGAAAACGGCAGAAACTCATCGGTCATTGAGCGCGACCTCAGCTGCGGGTGACGAGGAATACGCCGCCGACAATGAGCAGGATTCCCGCCATGCGTGCAGGCGAAAGGCTCTCGTGGAACAGGTAATAGCCGGCCACGGCAGTCACGATGTATCCGACGCTGAGCATCGGATAGGCAAAGCTCACCTGGACGCGCGAGAGCACCAGGATCCAGACCACGACGCTCACGACATAGCTGAACAGGCCGGCCAGCACGAAAGGACTGAAGGCGATCTGCATCCCTACCGGGATCACGTTTGACCACGCGAACGCAAAGTGCCCGATGCGGCGCATGCCCTCCTTCAGCAGGAGCTGGGCTGCCGCATTCAGCAGCACTCCCAGCAGTATCAGCGGAAGATAGGTCATCCTCGGTTTCCGGTGTTGGTAAGCAGTACGTTGTCGCCACTCGTCGCCAGCAGGCGGAACCGGCCTTTCCGGCCGGCGCGGAGCTGTCTGTAGAGCGTGCGGGTGGTAAGCATATAGATGGTCCGGTGACTTTGCCAGCGCTTCCAGAAGGTGCGGTCATTGATGATCCAGGCGCTGTCGTTTTCGAGGGTCGTCCCGTAGGCAAGCTCGCCCTTGAATCCCACGATCGTCACCGTGCGGCCAATATATGCCGGCAGATCCTGGTAGTAGGCATGGTAGTTCATGACCTCGGTGTGCGGTCCGAGCAGCGGTTTGAGGTCCATGGCGAGGGCCTTTACGGAGTTCCTGCTGTTCATGAGGGGCAGGCCCGACGACAGTATGCTCAGGAAAAGACCGCCCATGATGGCGGTAGTCACGAGTGCTGCCAGCGGACGCCGGCGGTAGGCGAAGACGAGCGCCACAACGCTACCCGCGGCCAGTGTTGCCGCCATGGCGTAGAGGTAGCGGCTCAGCATGGCCACGTAGATGCCGATGTTGGGATTGGCAGCAGTCAGCGCAGGCGCTGCAACCATCAGCACCGCGAGCGCAATGCTGGCGGCGAGCAGCACCCACAGTCCCGCCCGCATTCCTGGTACTTCAGAACCGTTCCAGGCTGGCGCCAGATAGCGTCCGATGAGGATGGCCAGCGGGGGGAAGATCGGAAGGATATAGGGGATGAGCTTCGAGTCCGACAACGAGAAAAAGATGAGGATCAGACCGGCCCACAGCACCAGATACAGCGCATCGCGTTCCTGTTCACGATCTGCCCACGACGCCGGCCAGCTGCGCCGCAGTGCCTGGAACAGGAACGCCGTCCACGGGTACAGCCCCGCCAGGGTGATCGGCACGAAAAACCATACCGGTTCGTAGCGGTGGGCCACGGTCGTGAGATAGCGCTCGAAATGCTGGCGGATGAAGTAGTAGTGCAGAAACGTGGGATTGGCACGCGCGACCAGGATATGCCAGGGGGCGGCGATGGCCAGCAGCAGCACGAGGCCGCTCGGAAGGTATATCGAGCGCAGCAGCTTCCAGTCGTTGCGCACCAGGATCCAGGCGCCGATCACCATTCCGGGAAATACGATGCCAATCAGGCCTTTCGCCAGCAATGCCAGGGCGGCAAACGCGTAGAATGCCCACATGAGCCCGCGACGCCGCAGACCGGGCGGTTCCCGGGTGCCAAGCAGGAATGCCAGCATCGATATGCTGAGCAGTGCCGTGATCGGCATGTCGATCGTGATGATGCGTGCGAGCGCGTAGTAAAGGACATCCGTCGCCAGCACGATTGCCGCGATCAGGCCCGCTGGCCGTCCGTACAGGCGGCGCCCCGCAATGTAGACGGCAAGACAGCCGAACAGTCCGAGCAGGGCCGGCCACAGGCGCATGCTCCACTGGTTGAGTCCGAAAAGCTTGATTGATGCGCTTTCGAGCCAGTAGAACAGAGCCGGTTTTTCCAGGTAGATGACGCCATCGAGGCGCGGCGTGACGTAATTGCCGGTGGCAACCATCTCCCGCGGTATCTCGACGTAACGGCCCTCGTCCGGCTCCCAGAAGGCGCGGCTGCCAAGCATGAAACTGAAAAGCAGGCCGATGACAAAGCCCAGTATCAGCAGGTCCTTGATCCAGGATGCAGGTCTGTCCGGTTTGCCGCTGCTCATGGAATCAGCCGATGGCGGCCGGTTGCAACCGGTTGCGGTAAGGTTGTGGTCTGGCAAGGCGGTTACGTGCCGGAGGCAGCTTTGGGGACACTGATCACTGTTCTGTCTTCGGGTACCTGGCGGATATCAAACTCCATGGTAGCCAGGTCTCCGATGATGTAGGTCGCCGGGGCCCCGATGCCACCGACCGTTCCGGGGTTGATCCAGACCGCTTCAGTCCCGGACAGCGTCCGGACACGCTCGATGTGCGCACGGTGCTCGTGGCCGCTGCATACGAGGTCGTAGTCTCCGGTCAACGCAAGGGCGCGCGCATAATGCGGAAAGTGCACGAGAAAAATGCGGCGGCCATCCAGCGTAATGCTTGCGTCCTGACCGTGGTAGTGGATGTGGCTGCCCGGGTCGTGCGCCAAACGGCTCATGTGGTAGGTATCGCCGGCGTTGTTGCCGTGGATAACGTGTGTCGGCAGGCCGAATGGCATAATCGCGTGCAGGGTGCTGGGTGCCACGATATCACCGCAGTGCAGGACTGCCTGGGCCCCGTAGTGCCTGGCTTCGCGGACCGCCGCGGCCAGCCGCTGGCGGTTGTCATGGCTGTCGGATACGACGCAGATCTTCATGAGCAGCTCGCAGGAGGCAGCTCGCCGGCTGCCATCAGTAACGTTTCCATCCCGGAAGGCCGTGGTTGCGGCGGGTTCCGGCCGCAGACGGCCTGCCGGACAGGTACTGCGTCCCGGCATGCGGCCGGCGGAAGTTGCCGGAACCCCGTCTGGAGCGCGGGCGCGGCGTGTTGCCATCGCGGTTCACGCCGGGTTTCCAGCCTTGGCCGGTGCTGCGTACCGCGTGCATTGTACACGAAAAAGACAGGGGCCGGTGTGTGCCGGCCCCTGCGATACCGCCAGAATTTCGTCCCGTGCCCGGGATTCCGGGCACGGGACCGGCAGTTACAGCAGTACCACCATGAGCAGCGCAACGATGTTGATGATCTTGATGAGCGGGTTCACCGCAGGTCCGGCGGTGTCCTTGTAGGGGTCGCCTACGGTGTCGCCGGTGACTGCTGCCTTGTGGGCGTCCGAACCCTTGCCTCCGAACTGGCCGGATTCGATGTACTTCTTGGCGTTATCCCAGGCTCCGCCGCCGGTGGTCATCGAGATCGCGACGAAAAGTCCGGTGACAATCGATCCGACCAGCACGCCACCCAAGGCCTGTGGTCCAAGCGTCAGGCCGACGACGAGCGGCACAAAAATCGGAAGCAGGGACGGAATGATCATTTCCTTGATCGCGGCGCGGGTAAGCATGTCAACGGCCCGTGAATAGTCCGGCTTGGCCTTGCCTTCCATGATTCCCGGGATTTCCTTGAACTGCCGGCGTACCTCGACCACGACGGAGCCGGCGGCACGGCCGACCGCTTCCATCGCCATGGCGCCGAACAGGTAGGGAACCAGGCCGCCGATGAACAGCCCTATGATGACGAGATGATTGGAAAGATCGAACTGCACCACCTTGCCGTGGGCGGCCAGGTCATGGGTGAAGTCGGCAAACAGCACCAGCGCGGCCAGTCCGGCCGAGCCGATCGCGTATCCCTTGGTCACCGCTTTGGTGGTGTTGCCGACTGCGTCCAGAGGATCGGTGATGTCGCGGATCTGCGACGGCAGATTGGCCATTTCCGCGATACCCCCGGCATTGTCGGTGATGGGGCCGTAGGCGTCGAGGGCCACGATGATTCCGGCCATTGACAGCATGGAGGTGGCCGCGATGGCGATGCCATAGAGATGGGCAAACGCATACGCACCCCAGATTCCGGCGCAGATCACCAGCACCGGGGCGGCCGTTGCCTTCATCGACACCGCAAGTCCGGCGATGACGTTCGTGCCGTGTCCCGTGGTGGAAGCCTCGGCGATGTAGCGTACCGGCTTGTACTCGGTGGCTGTGTAGTATTCAGTGATCACCACCAGCGCCGCAGTCACGACCAGGCCGATCAGCGCGCAGTAGTAGAGTGCGTGCCAGTCGTATATGCCGTTGCCGGCCATGAGCTTCCGGGTGACAAAATAGAATGCCACGGCTGACAGGATTCCTGCCACGATCAGGCCCCGGTACAGGGCGTTCATGATCTTTCCACCGTCACGCGCCTTGACGAAGAACGTGCCGACGATCGATGCGAGGATGGATACGCCGCCCAGGACGAGCGGGAAGAGCACGGCGTTGTTGAATCCCCTGATCACGAGACTGCCGAGCAGCATGCTGGCAACGATCGTCACCGCGTAGGTCTCGAAAAGGTCCGCAGCCATACCGGCGCAGTCGCCGACGTTGTCGCCCACATTGTCCGCAATGACCGCCGGGTTGCGCGGGTCGTCCTCCGGTATGCCAGCCTCGACCTTTCCGACCAGGTCAGCGCCGACATCCGCGCCCTTGGTGAAGATGCCGCCACCAAGACGGGCGAAGATGGAGATGAGCGACGAGCCAAACGCCACACCGACCAGCGGCGAAAGGTCGACGCTCTGGCCGGCCGGGGTAAGATGGCTCAGTACCGCGTAGTAGCCCGAGACGCCAAGCAGTCCCAGACCGACTACCAGCATGCCGGTGGTGGCGCCGCCCCGGAAAGCAAGTTTCAGTGCCGCGTTGAGACCGTCTTTGGCAGCCTCGGCGGTGCGCACGTTCGCCCGCACCGAGATGTTCATGCCGAGGATTCCTGCCAGGCCGGAACATACTGCGCCGATGGCGAAGCCATAGGCAGTCATCCGGTTCAGGAAGAAAAAGATGACCGCAAAAAGGATAACGCCGACTACCGCAATGGTGCTGTACTGGCGCTTCAGGTAGGCCGAGGCGCCCTGCTGGATCGCCGCCGCGATCTCGCGCATGCGCTCGTCGCCTGCCGACTTCTTCAGGATCCAAGAGATGGAAATGACCCCGTACACGAGGGCCGCCGCCGCGCAAACAAACGCGAAGACTAAACTGTCAGACATATCGATCCTCCCAGTTGAAAAAACCCAATCGC
This sequence comes from Pseudomonadota bacterium, assembly GCA_021778035.1. Lineage (GTDB taxonomy): Bacteria > Pseudomonadota > Gammaproteobacteria > Acidiferrobacterales > UBA6901 > JAJYCY01. Next base: position 49,889 of record JAJYCY010000002.1, on the reverse strand, counting down.
CGTCAGCTTGGATTGCAGCTCAAGGTTAAGCCACAAAGTCTCCAAAAATGACATGCTTCAGGCGCCGTGACATTGACGCCGGTCAATGCCGGACGCGGTGCACTTCAGGAGTGCTTGTCCTTGACGGCAAGTCCGCCCTCGAAATGCGTGCCTGGCACAAATCCGAAAACCTGGTCAAGATGCACCTCGCGGATCAGACGGTCGACAGCCTCCTGACCGTGTTCGCGGCTGACCTCGGACAGGATCAGTTTGGCCGAATTGCCATTGTAAAATCCGCCGAAATCGGCCTGGACCTGCAGCAGTTCTCTTGCCTTGTCGAGCGTCATGGGCACCCTGCCTCCGTCCGGTACCGCATCCGCGGTCCGGTCGCACTCAGACCTTGAATTGCCCCTTGAGCCTTTTTTTCACCGGCACGTTTTTCAGGCGCACATACTGCGGCATGCCGTCGCGGTACGGGGGGTAATCTTCGCCCTTGATAAGGGGTTCGAGGTAGGTCCGGCACTTGGCCGTGATGCCGAAACCGTCCTTTGTGATGAAATCGGCCGGCATCATTTTTTCCACGTTTGCCACCTTGCTGAGCGGCGCAACCCCCACCGACCACTTGTAGGGCCTGCTTGATTTGCGCACGATGGTCGGCATCACGGAATTGTTGCCACGAATCGCCAGTTCCACGGCAGCCTTCCCCACGGCATAAGCCTGTTCCACGTCGCTTTTCGAGGCAATATGCCGGGCTGCCCTCTGCAGGTAGTCCGCTACCCCCCAGTGGTACTTGAGTCCAATCCCGTCTTTTATGATCGACGCCACGACCGGGGCAACCCCGCCCAGCTGGGCATGACCAAACGCGTCGCGCAGGCCCTGGTCGGCGAGAAACTTGCCATCCGCGCTCTTGACGCCCTCCGATACCACCACAGTGCAATAACCGAATTTCCTGACGTTGGCATCCACCTTGGCCAGGAACCGGTCCCGGTCAAATGTGATTTCCGGAAACAGGATTACGATCGGGATTTCCGTGTCGCGGGTGGACGCCAGCCCGCCAGCGGCTGCGATCCAGCCTGCATGCCGGCCCATGACCTCCAGGATGAAGACCTTGGTCGAGGTCTTTGCCATGGACGCAACGTCAAAACTCGCCTCGCGAGTCGACACCGCGATGTACTTGGCGACCGAACCGAAACCGGGACAGTTATCCGTGATCGGCAGGTCATTGTCGACGGTTTTGGGGACATGCACCGCGGTTATCGGGTAAGCCATGGTTTCGGATAGCTGCGAGATCTTCAGGCAGGTGTCGGCTGAATCCCCCCCGCCGTTGTAGAAAAAGTAGCCGATGTTGTGGGTCTTGAACACCTCGATCAGGCGCTCGTACTCGCGCCGGTTCTGTTCGAGGCTTTTGAGCTTGTAACGGCAGGATCCGAACGCGCCGGACGGGGTGTGGCGCAGCGCGCGTATGGCAGTGACCGATTCCCTGCTGGTGTCGATGAGATCTTCGGTCAGCGCGCCGATGATGCCGTTGCGGCCCGCATAGACCTTTCCGATCTTGCCGCGGTGCTTGCGTGCGGTCTCTATGACGCCGCATGCCGATGCATTGATGACAGCCGTGACTCCGCCGGACTGGGCGTAAAAGGCATTTTTTGGCGGATTTTTTGCCATGACGTATCGCTCCCGTAGTGTTGTCCTGCTCTGTAGCCTAGCCGGAATCGGCGGGGTGGTCCCCGGCCTGGAGCCCCTTGTCGCGCTCATGGTCTGACTGGACCTGGAGGAGAATCGTTACGCATTCGGCGAGGTCATCGTAGGTCTCGCGACCCGTGCCATACTGCTCGCGGATGCTGTAAAAGAACTGGCTGCGGTAGCGGCCTTCGCCGATCTTGCAGACCACGAAGTTCGCGCCACGTTCGGCCCAGAATACGGCCGGACAGGTAATGAGTTCTGTCACGGAGGGCTCAAGCCTCAGCTCGGTGTCGGCCATCTGCAGCTCGACGTGTCTGCCGTAGCGCTGGTTCACGGCCGAGCGGATCACCCACAGCTCGGTTTCGCTGAAATCCGGTATCTGGTTCATGTCCGCCTGAGATTTGTGTCCGCGGGTCTGCCGGACCGGCGCCTGCGGGGCCCCGTCCGGCAGGAAACGCGCCCGCTAGATTAACCGAAATCACCGGCCGGACCACTGCAAAGATTGAATCTATGGATAGGAGCCGTTTATGACTGCAAAAGCATGACTGCAAAAGCATTGACGACAGCGGAACCAGAAGGTAGTTTACCGGGGCACTGGACCCCGACAGGGGGAGGCTCATTAACTAGTTTCAGTTGTGGGTTCGCATTCCTAAAGAACCTAAAGCGAGAATAAACCATGCGAATAGTGCTACTGGGAGCGCCGGGATCCGGCAAGGGAACGCAGTCTAAGTTACTGGTTGAAAAGTATAAAATTCCCCAGTTTTCCACCGGTGATCTTCTTCGGGCCGCGGTTTCAGCAGGCACTGAGCTCGGAAGAAAGGCCAAAGCGGCTATGGATGCGGGGCAGCTGGTGGCCGATGACGTGGTTCTGGGCATGATCCAGGAGCGGCTGGCGACACCCGATGCCAAGGGCGGATTCATCCTGGACGGGTTTCCGCGGAATATTCCCCAGGCGCAGTCGCTGGATGCCATGCTGGCCCGTGTCGGTCAGCCGCTGCAGCTTGCGCTGCTGGTGGATGTGGACATCGAAGTCCTGATGAAGCGCCTGACCGGCCGGCGCACCTGTGGTACCTGCGGGGCAATCTACAACGTCTATTACACCCCCCCCAAGGTCCCCGGGAAGTGCGACAAGTGCGGCGGAATGCTGCAGCACCGTTCGGATGACAATGAAAACACGGTCCGCAACCGCCTGAAGGTCTATGAGGAACAGACGGCGCCACTCGTCTCCTATTACAAGGCGCAGGGCAAGCTGCGCACAGCCCGCGGAGTCGGCAGCATCAGCGACATCTTCAAGTCGATCAGCGACATCATCGAAGCGCAGATGCGCCCGCTGGCGGCAGTAGGCGTCGGGACGGGCAGCGGGGCGAAGCCCGCGACCGCCAGGGCTGTCGCGGCCAGACCGGTTGCCAAGGAAGCAGCCGGGAAGGCGGCGCCCAAGAAAGCGGTGAAGAAGAAGGCGGCGCCGAAGAAGGCTGCAAAGAAAAAGGCGGCGCCCAAGAAAGCGGTGAAGAAGGCGGCGCCGAAGAAGGCTGCAAAGAAAAAGGCGGCGCCCAAGAAAGCGGTGAAGAAGGCGGCGCCGAAGAAGGCTGCAAAGAAGAAGAAATAGACAAGCGGGATGCGGTAATTAATGATGTCTCAAGGCCCGGCGAGTCCGGGCCTTTCTGTCAACAGACCAGGCCGGCCGCTACCGGGCGGAACCCGGCAGGAGTACCGAGGTGATGTCAGGCAGGTGGACCGGCGGGCGTTTTCCGGGCGTGCGTCCCAGGCGGCTGCGCAGGGATGATTTCACGCGGCGGCTGGTGCGCGAGACGCGCCTCGGCTGCGAAGACCTGATCCAGCCGGTTTTCGTGGTTGAAGGCAGTAAACGCGCCGAGCCGGTATCGTCGATGCCGGGAGTGAGCAGGCTGTCGATTGATCTGCTGCTGCGCCACGCGGAGGAATGGGTCCGCGACGGCATACCGGCGGTCGCGCTGTTTCCGGTGGTCGATTCAACGCTCAAGACCGCTGACGCCCGGGAAGCATTCAATCCGAATGGGTTGGCCCAGCGGGCTGCGCGTGCGATCAAGGACGCGCTGCCCGGCCTTGGTGTGATCACGGACGTGGCGCTTGATCCCTTTACCGTTCATGGCCAGGATGGCCTGGTGGATGCGGATGGCTACGTCCTGAACGATGAAACGGTAGCGGTGCTGGTGCAGCAGGCGCTGTCGCAGGCCGAAGCCGGCGCCGACATCGTTGCACCTTCCGACATGATGGACGGCAGGGTCGGGGCGATCCGCGATGCGCTGGAAGCGGCCGGACACATCCATACCCGTATTCTTGCCTATTCCGCGAAATATGCCTCGGGCTTTTATGGCCCGTTCCGGGATGCGGTCGGTTCCGCCGCCAATCTTGCCGGCGGCAACAAATACAGCTACCAGATGGACACCGGAAACAGCGACGAGGCCCTGCGCGAAGTGGCGCTTGACCTGCAGGAAGGCGCTGACATGGTGATGGTCAAGCCCGGGCTGCCGTATCTCGACATCGTGTATCGCATCAAGGAAACCTTCGGTGTCCCGGTGCTGGCCTACCAGGTGAGCGGCGAGTACGCAATGCTCATGGCGGCAGCCCAGAACGGATGGCTGGATGAACGTACTGCGGTGATGGAGTCGCTCCTGGCGTTCAGACGTGCCGGAGCGGATGCCATCCTGACCTATTTTGCCTCCCGTGTAGCGGGCTGGCTGAGGGAAGGCCACCGCTGATAGTCCGCCACCGCGGGCCGGTGGCCGCGGAAATCCCGGACGAGACCCGCGCCCTGTGTCCTCGCCGGCGCGGATCTGCTTCCGATATACTCACGACGATGAAGCTTGTTCTGGTTCGACACGCACGTGCGCAAGAGCGTGCATCAGGCCAGCGTGATCGCGACCGGCGCCTCACGTCCCACGGGCGCCGCCGCATGCGTGCTGCGGCAAAAGGACTGGAAATCCTGCTGCCCGGGATCACCCTGATCACGGCCAGCCCGCTGCTGCGGGCAGAAGAGACCGCGCGGATTCTGGCTGGCCAGTATGGGATCGGGGATGTGGCGGTTCTGCCGGCACTTGCCCCCGGAAACAGCCCCAGGAATTTTCTGGCCTGGCTGCGCCAGCAGCCACCCGATGCGGCCGTGGGTGCCGTGGGCCACGAGCCGGACCTGGGTGTCCTGGCCGGCTGGCTGCTCGCGAAGCGTCTGGAATCGTTCACGCCGTTCGGCAAGGGCGCTGCGTGCCTGATCGAGTTCGCCGGAAATCCGGCTCCCGGAACCGGTGTGCTGGGCTGGCTGATGACGTCGGCGGCACTGGGTGCGATCGGGAGGTGTGGTCGTGGCGCGCATCGCTCCTGAAACTGCTGCGGACAAGGCCGTGCGCCGGTTGGTGCAGGCGAATCTGGACGCGGCAGGCATCGCGTGCCGGCGGATCGAGCATGGCCGGGACGGTGCCGCCATGCATGAACTCCGGGTGTCGCTGCGGCGGCTGCGTGTGGCGCTGCGGGCCTATGCACCGTTTGTGGCCGCCGGCGTGCCCCACAAACTGCGCAGGCGTCTGCGTGCCGTCTCGCACGCAACCGGCGATGTGCGCGATGCCGAGGTCCAGCTCGAATGGATTGATTCCCTGCGGCCCGGCGCGGGAGTGGCGCAACGGCCGGGCAGGCGCTGGGTGCGCGCGCAGCTTGCGGCCCGGCGCAGGACAGCGGTGCGTCGGGTCCGCCAGGCGGCGCTTCCGGAGTTCAGGCAGCTGGACCGCAGGATACGGCACCGGCTTGGGCAGAAGGCGCTGGCTTCCTGCGGAAAAGGGTCCGCAGCCCGGGCCGGATTTGCGGGCGCGGCCGCGCCGCATGTGCGCCGGCACCTCGCGGTCCTTGCAGGCCAGCTTGGCCGCATCGGCTCCGTTCGGGACATGGCCGGTGCCCATGCGGCACGCATCACCGCCAAGCGGCTGCGCTACCTGATCGAGCCGCTGGTGCGCGGGAAGGAGGCAGACGCCGTGATCGGGCCGCTCAGGGAACTGCAGGACAGCCTCGGGAAGCTGCACGACCGCCAGGTGATGGCGCGGACCTTGGCCCGCCTGCGGAAATCCGGTGCCCGCAAGGAACCCGACGGCGATCTGATGCCCGGTCTGCGCTGGCTGGCATTAAGGAACCGGGAGGAAGCCGCCATGCTTCACGAAAAAATCAGGCGCCGGTATCTTGATCAGTCTGCGCGTACGCTCCTGCGGTCGCAGCGGGAGTTCGTGCGCCGGCTCACGGCCGGGTTCACGCCAATCCGCATGGAAAAACACTGAATGAAGCGGAGAAACCGTTCTCCGGGAACCCGGCGCGGCAAGACGTCACGGGAAGCGCGCGCCGGCGCCGGGACGTCAGGAGTTGTCGCGGCCCTGGATCTCGGGTCGAACAGTTTTCACATGATTGTCGCGCAGATGATGGACGGACGCCTGCATGTGCTCGACCGGCTCCAGGAAATGGTCCGGTTGGGCGGCGGGCTTGATGCGCACGGCCGTCTCGGTTCCGCGGCCCGCGCCCGGGCGCTTGCCTGTCTTGCCCGCTTTGGCCAGCGCCTGCGCGGATTCGGGCATGGCAGCGTGCGTGCTGTCGGAACCAACACCCTCCGGCGCATGCATCGATCCGGGGTTTTTCTTGCTGCCGCGGAGCGTGCGCTCGGGCATCCGATCGAAATCATCGCCGGGCGCGAGGAAGCGCGCCTGATCTACCAGGGCATGGCGCACAGCTGGCCGGACGATGGAAATCCCAGGCTGGTCGTCGACGTTGGCGGCGGGAGCACGGAAATCATCATCGGCCAGGGCTTCGACGCCATCACCATGGAAAGCCTGTACATGGGCTGCGTCAGCATGACCGACGCGTATCTCGGTGACGGTGTGATAACCGAACGGACCATGAGCCGCGCGGAAACCGCCGCGCGCCTGGAACTGAATCCGGTACAGTCGCAGTTCCGCAGGGGCTGGGAAACCGCGATCGGGACATCCGGCACCATCCGCTCGGTGCGCTCGGTGCTTCGGGCCCATGGCTGGACGGACGGCACGATCACGCCGGCCGCGCTGCGCCGCCTGCGTGCAGCGCTCATCGCTGCACGGCACGTGGACCGTCTCAGGCTTCCCGGGCTTGGTGCCGACCGGGCACCCGTGTTTGCCGGAGGTGTCGCAATACTGACTGCGGTGCATGAGTCGCTTGGCATACGGCGCATGCAGGTTGCTGAGGGTGCGCTGCGGGAAGGGCTTCTCTATGAGCTCGCCGGGAGGCTGCGGCATGAGGATGTGCGCGAACGCACGGTCGCAATGCTTGCCCGCCGGTTCCATGTCGACGCTGACCAGGCCGCGCGGGTTGGACGTACCGCCGGCGAGGAGTTCGCCCAGGTCGCGCACACCTGGGGTCTGTCCGGCGACGACGAGCGGCTGCTCAGCTGGGCGGCGCGGCTGCACGAAATCGGCCTGGCCGTTGCACACAGCCAGTATCACAAGCACGGCGCCTATCTGGCGGAAAAATCGGATCTCCCCGGATTTTCCTGGCAGACGCAGCAGCAGCTGGCCGCCATCATCCGTGGACATCGCAGGAAATTTCCGGTGGACGTGTTCGACGCGCTTCCCGCGCAGAACCGCTCCGCGGCCAGTTATCTCTGCGTCCTGCTGCGGCTTGCGGTCCTGCTGCACCGCCCGCGCACCGGGAACGTTCCGAAGGGCCTCAAGCTGCGCGCCGAAAAGCGTTCCCTGCAGGTAAAGTTCGCGCGTGGCTGGCTACGGCAGCATCCGCTGACCGCTGCTGACCTGGAGCAGGAATCTGCGTGGCTCAGGGCTGCCGGGATCAATCTGGAGTTCGGCTAGGGGCGCCGCGCGGCTAGCGTGATTCGCACAGTTCCTGGATCAGCTGGGTCTGGGCTGACCAGGGCTCGCTGTCCCCCGGGCTCAGGCGGCGATAGCTGCCATCGGCGCCCAGCTCCCAGGTGTGAGTATTGTCGCGCAGATAATAGTTGAGTGCTTCGCGCACCACGCGCTCATGCAGTTTCTGGTTCTCGACCGGGAACGCCACTTCCACGCGCCGGAAAAAATTGCGGTCCATCCAGTCGGCGCTGGCGCACAAGACCTCACCGCTGGCGGGTGCGATTTCGGTATCGGCCGCTGCGGCGTTGCCGACCGGTCCCCGGCCGGCGTTCAGAAACCAGTACACGCGCGTATGCTCAAGGAAGCGCCCGACCACCGAGTATACCCGGATCCGCTCCGACACCCCTGGCAGGCCCGGGCGCAGGCAGCAGATTCCACGCACGATTAGGTCGATGCGCACGCCGGCCGATGATGCGTCGTAAAGCGCCTGTATGATCCTTGGTTCGGTGAGTGCGTTGAGCTTGGCCACAATCCGTGCCGGAAGGCCTTTCCGGGCAAGCTCGGCTTCCCGGCCGATGCGGTGCAGCAATTCCAGGTGCAGCACGAAGGGCGACTGCAGCAGCGTGGAGAGTTTCGGTACGCGCCCGAGGCCGGTCAGCTGGCGGAACAGCTTGTCCACATCGTCGCCGACGGCGTCCGCGCAGGTCAGCAGACCGAAGTCGGTGTACAGCCGCGCCGTGCGGTCATGGTAGTTGCCGGTTCCGAGATGGACATAGTGTCTCAGGCGGCCGCGCTCGCGCCGGACGACCAGGATCATCTTGGCGTGGGTCTTGTAGCCGACGACGCCGTAGACGACGTGCGCCCCGGCTTCCTGGAGAACGGTGGCAAGGCCGATATTTGCCTCTTCATCGAAGCGTGCGCGCAGTTCTATGACCACGGTGACTTCCTTGCCACCGCGTGCCGCCGTCACCAGCGCATCGACCAGCGCAGACTCGGGTCCGGTGCGATAGAGCGTCTGTCTGATGGCCAGGACACGCGGGTCCGCTGCCGCCTGGCGCACGAAGTCAATTACCGGAGCAAATGAGTCAAAGGGGTGGTGAAGCAGGATGTCGTCCTGGCGTATGGCATCGAACATGTTCTTGGCGCGGGTCAGGCGGCGCGGAATGCGGGGCGTGAACGAGGGGTACTTCAGGTCCGGGCGGTCCACCATTTCGGCGACCGCCATGAGCCGGTTGAGGTTTACCGGGCCGTTTACCTGATAGAGGTCCTGTGGCTCGAGCCCGAACTGGCGCAGCAGATAGCCGGTCATGTCGGACGGGCAGTTGTCGGCGACCTCGAGCCTTACGGAGTCGCCGTAGCGGCGTGAGGCAAGTTCACCTTCGAGGGCGCGCAGCAGGTCCTGCACCTCTTCCTCGTCGACGAAAAGCTCCGAGTTGCGCGTGACCCGGAACTGGTAGCAGCCCGTGACGTCCATCCCCGGAAACAGGTCATTCACATGGGCATGGATGATGGATGTGAGGAAGACAAACGCATGGGGTCCGCTGGCACACTCCTTGGGCAGCCTGATGACTCGCGGGAGCGCGCGCGGCGCCTGCACGATCGCTATGCCGCCGTGCCGGCCGAAAGCGTCGTTGCCCTGGAGGGTAATGAGAAAGTTCAGGCTTTTGTTCAGGATGCGCGGAAACGGATGCGCCGGATCGAGGCCCATGGGGGTGAGCATGGGCAGCAGCTCGTTTTCGAAGTGGTGCTTGACCCATTCGGTCGCTTCCGGACCCCATTCGGTGCGCCGCAGGAAGCGTATGTTGTCACGCTCCAGTGCGGGAATGAGCACATCGTTCAGGATGCGGTACTGCTCGTTCACCAGCCGGTGGGCATAGTCGCTGATCTGCCGCAGCAGTTCCTGCGGATTGCGGTTGTCGGGCCCGGCATCCACCGATCCCGAGGCGACCTGTTCCTGCAGGCGCGCCTTGCGTATCTCGAAAAACTCGTCCAGGTTGGTGCTGGAGATGCACAGAAAGTGCAGCCGTTCGAGCAGCGGGGTGCTCTGGTCGAGGGACTGGTCGAGGACCCGGCCATTGAATGCGAGCAGGCTGAGTTCCCGGTTGAACAGGAGGGAGGATTGCTGGGCGGGCTCCACTGCGGATTCTGCGATGCTCATGGGTTACAGCCTTTTCCGGGACACAGTCTACGCCGCTCGAGCGATTATATCCTGTCAATATGACCGTGGTATTTCGGGATTCGTCATGACCCTGCCTGCAGAAAGTCGCCACTCCGATACCGGGTTGCTCCGCCACGATTATCATTCCAGTTCACTGCTATGTATGCAATCTCATGAAGTTGGGAGCCAATCATGCAGTAATGCATGATGATGACACCCTTTCTTGCTGTTCACAAACGGTAATTCAGTCTGATCCTCCTGTCCCGCCGGAGACGCGCCGGCGCCGCGGGATCGGAGTAGAATGTCGCCGCAATCGTTTCCGGCTGATAACAGGACATCAACAACCATGGAGGCGCCATGTCGACCGGCCTTATTGGGAGTAACAGGGATCGCACTGTCCATCAGGAACTGATCCGGGAGATTTCCCGCGAAAGCGGCGTGCCAGAGGGGAAGGTGACGCAGCTTTATGAATCAGAGCTGGCAAGACTCAGGGCAGGGGCAAAAATCGTGGAGTATCTGCCGGTGCTGATCCGGCGCCGCATCATGGATACACTCCGCAGCGAAGGTCTCGCGGTTCATCGCGTCTGAATCACGGCCGCACCCGGACAGACCACCGCCGCTAGCTGCTCTTCCCGCCGAGCACTTCCTTCTCGATCTGCTCGAGACTGATGTGCCGTACGTCCTTGCCCTTGACCAGGTAGATGACGTACTCGCAGATGTTGCTGGCATGGTCGCCGATCCGCTCGAGCGCGCGCGCAGCCCAGATCACGTTCAGCATGCGTGATATGGTGCGCGGGTCCTCCATCATGAAGGTGATCATCTGGCGCATGACGCCGTCGTAGTCCTGGTCCACCTTGATGTCTTCCTGGGCGGAATGGACCGCGGCAGTGGCATCCAGGCGCGCGAAGGCATTGAGTGCATCCCGCAGCATCTGCTGCACCCGGTTTCCCAGCGCCTGGATCTCCAGGTAGTTGTTCTTCGGCCGCTCTTCCTGCGCCAGCCGGACGGCCATGCGGGCTATCTTCTCCGCCTCGTCACCGATACGCTCGAGATCAGTGATGGTCTTGATCACCGCCACCACCAGCCGCAGGTCGCTTGCCGCCGGCTGGCGCTTGGCGATGATCTGGTTGCACTCCTCGTCGATTGACACCTCCATCGCGTTCACCTTGGTGTCGTCCATGATCACCGCCTCGCCGAGGTTCACATCACCTTTCACCAGCGATTCGATGGCGCGTTCGATCTGCCGTTCGACCATACCCCCCATCTGTAGAACGCGGGTACGGATATCCTCGAGTTCGGCGTTGAACTGGCGGGAGATGTGGGTGTGAATCGGTTCCATGGCCTGTGCTCCTCCGGATTCAGCCGTAACGGCCGGTAATGTAGTCTTCAGTCTGCTTCTGGCTCGGGTTGGTGAAAATCTTGTTCGTGATGCCGAACTCCACCAGTTCCCCCAGATACATGAAAGCCGTGTAATCCGATACGCGCGCGGCCTGCTGCATGTTGTGGGTCACTATAACTATCGTGTAATTCTGCCTGAGTTCATAGATCAGTTCTTCAATTTTGAGCGTCGAGATCGGGTCCAGGGCGGATGCCGGCTCGTCCAGCAGCAGAACGTCGGGTTTGACCGCAATCGCCCGCGCGATGCACAGTCTCTGCTGCTGTCCACCGGACAGCCGCATGCCGCTCTGCCTGAGCTTGTCCTTCACCTCGTCCCACAGCGCCGCCTGCCTCAGCGCTGCCTCGATGCGGTCATCCAGCGCCCCCTTTTTGATGCGTTCATGCAGGCGCACGCCGAAAGCGATGTTCTCGTAGATGGACATCGGAAAGGGTGTAGGTTTCTGGAACACCATGCCGACGCGCGACCGGAGATGGTGCAGGTCCTGGCGCCGGTCCAGAATGTTCTGCTGGTCGAGCAGGACCTCGCCCGTGGCTACCTGGTTCGGGTACAGGGCGTACATGCGGTTGAACACGCGCAGCAGCGTCGATTTGCCGCAGCCGGACGGGCCGATGAAAGCCGTGACCTCGCGGGGTGCCACGTCGAGATTGATGTCCTTCAGCGCATGGAACTTGCCATAGTGGAAATCCAGGTTGCGTACGCTGATCTTCGGAACGGGCGAGACCGCACTCATTTAGTTGTTCCTTTGCCGGATGAGGAAACGCGCAAAAATGCTTAACCCGAGCACCGCGAATGTCGCAACGAGCGCTCCTGCCCAGGCCAGGTGCTGCCATCCGCTGTAGGGGCTCATGGCAAACTGGAAGATCGTGACGGGCACGTTGGCCATGGGTCTGGCGATATTTGTGCTCCAGAACTGGTTGTTGAGGGCCGTGAACAGAAGCGGCGCCGTCTCGCCGCTGATGCGTGCGACGCCGAGCAGTACGCCGGTAAGTATCCCGGAGCGCGCCGCACGGTAGGTGATCTGGACCACCACGCGCCAGTACGGCGACCCGAGCGCCATGGCCGCCTCCCGCATCGTGGAGGGTACCAGGCGCAGCATCTCGTCCGTGGTACGTACTACCACTGGCAGCAGCACAATGGCGAGGGCCAGTCCTCCGGCAAGCCCGGAAAAGCCCCCCATTGTAGTAACCGTGACCGAATAGACGAACAGTCCGATGACAATCGAGGGCGCGCTCAGCAGGATATCATTGAAAAATCGCACGATTTCACCGATACGCTTGCGCCCGGCAAATTCAGCGAGGTAGGTCCCTGCCAGAACACCCACCGGAGTGCCGACTGCGATGCCGACACCGATCATGATCAGGCTTCCGACAAACGCATTCCGCAGGCCGCCCGGGGCCCCCGGCGGAGGAGTGTCCTGGGTGAACAGGCGCAGATTGAGGCTGTGATAGCCGAAGCGCGCTGTGGTGTACAGGATCCAGAACAGCCAGAACAGCCCGAGCAGGGTGGTCATGACCGCCATGCCCAGGTTGAACACGTTCGTAACGCGACGTCTGAGGTAGCGCAGGTCCACGGTGCGCGCGTCTCCTATGTGGATTCGCCCTGCGCGCGCTCCAGCCGCAGCAGCAGCAGCTTGGCCAGCACCAGGATCACGAAGGTTATGATGAACAGGATGAATCCAAGGGCGATCAGCGATGACTTATAGAGAGGCGAAAAGGCCTCGGTGAACTCGTTGGCGAGCGCTGCGGCGATCGAATAGCCCGGATTGAGCAATGATGCGCTGACGCTGTGGGCGTTGCCGATGACGAAGGTCACAGCCATCGTTTCGCCCAGCGCGCGGCCCAGGCCGAGAAAGATGCCGCCCGCCACGGCCGTCCGCGTATAGGGCAGAACGACGTTGCGGACCACTTCCCATGTGGTGGCGCCGACACCATAAGCCGATTCCCTGAGCATCGGCGGCGTGAGCAGAAACACTTCGCGCATGATCGATGCGATGAACGGAATGATCATTATGGCCAGGATGATTCCGGCCGTCATCATGCCGATTCCGAACGGCGGTCCGCGGAACAGCGCGCCGATTCCGGGAATCGATCCCAGGTGATCGCTGATCCACGGCTCGTAGTTTGAAAACCACGGGGCAAAGGTGAACAGGCCCCACATCCCGAAAATGATGCTGGGGATGGCGGCCAGCAGCTCGATCGCGGCGGAAACCGGCTGGCGCAGCCAGCGCGGCGCGAGTTCAGTGATAAACAGCGCTATGCCGAAGCTGACCGGCACGGCGATGACGATGGCGATCAGCGAGCTGATCAGGGTGCCGTATATCGGTATCAGGGCGCCGAAGCGGTTGTTGGCCGGATCCCAGGCCTTGCTGACGAGAAAATGCCAGCCGAAGGTCCGGAACGCCTGCGAGCCCTCATGCAGCAGTGCAACACAGATTGCCACAAGCAGCGCCAGCACCAGGTAGGCCAGTACGGCGGTCGTGCCTTTAAACAGGGGATCCCACAGACGGGCCAACCTCGACAGCAATTGCGGTTTTTCCACGGAATCTCCCGGGAGGGGTCTTGGCAAAAGATCAATGTTCGGGGCAGGTTATATCAAAGCGGGCGGAGCAAGAAAAGAACGGGGCCGAAACCGGCCCCGTCGCACAATGAATCCGGCCACATTTAGGCCCGGACTAAATACCCAGATTCTTCTTCCAGTAGGCCTTGATTGCATTGACCGTGGGGGGTGGCAGCGGACCGAAGGCAATGGACCGCGCCATGCTCTGGCCGTGTTCGAAGCCCCAGCGGAAGAATTTGACCACCTTTTCGTTCGAGGCCTTCGGCGCGTTGGTGCGCAGGATCTGCCAGGTGCAGCCCGAAATCGGCCAGGTGGTCGGTCCGGGCTGGTCAGTCAGGATCACATAGAAGTCATGCGCCTTGGTGAAGTCCACGTGTGAGGCGGCCGCCTGGAATCCCGCCAGGCTGGGACTGACCAGACGGTGTTCCCGGTTGTACATCCGGGCGTAGGTCATGTGGTTTTCCAGGATGTAGGCATATTCAACGTAGCCGATTGCGCCGCGGATCCGCTGCACGTAGGCCGCGACTCCCTGGTTGCCTTTGCCGCCGAGACCAGTCGGCCAGGCCACAACCGTGTTGGCGCCGATCTTGTGCTTCCACTGGGGGCTTACCTTGGAAAGATAATTGGTAAACGTGAAGGTGGTGCCCGAGCCGTCCGAACGGTGCACAACGGCGATGTCCAGATTGGGCAGCTTCAACCCCGGATTCAGGGCCTGGATGCGCGGATCGTTCCACTTCGTGATTTCATGAAGGTAGATCTTGGCCACGACCGGTCCGCTCAGGATCATCTCGCCCGGCCTGATTCCGGGAATATTCATGACCAGATCTTCGCCGGCGATGGCGGTCGGGAACTGGATAAGGCCGTGCTTGTGCAGGTACTTCGGGGTAAGCGGCATGTCGCTTGCGCCGAACGCGACCGTGCCGGCGTCGATCTGGGCAATGCCGCCGCCGGAGCCGATGCCCTGGTAGTTGACCTGGATTCCGGTTTTCTGCTGGTAGGCGGCAGCCCACTTCACCACGAGCGGGTATACCCAGGTGCTGCCGGCACCAGTGATTTCGTCGGCATGCGCAGTGGCCAGGCCGAATGCCAGGGCGGCAACCCCGGCGACCATCGCCAGTTTGCCGGCTGGAAGACGCCCTTTCAGTTGCAAGGATTGTGACATGTTGCTCTCCACGAATTTGGATTGGTTTGCGACGGCCCGTATCATCCGACGGTTATATGACAGTTTGATGAATGTATGTTGCAGAAATATGAACGATTGGCATATGGCGCGAAAATGGCCGGCTGGACACTGCGTTCCGGCGGCATTCACCGCGGATCCATGCGTTCCAGCATCTTCATGCCGCCGATCATGCCTGCGATGCGGTAACGGAGGTCGTCACGCACCGTGCGCCAGCCGGACAGCGTTGCCCCGCCTTGACCGGCCACGGGGTCTTCCAGCGCCCAGAGCCTCTTTTGCACCCCATCGGGGATCGCCGGACAGGATTCGTCCGCATCCCGGCAGACCGTCACCACCAGATCTGCCCATGCGAGCAGGCCAGGCGTCAGGGTCACGGCAGGCAGGTGTGCAATGTCGACACCGGCTTCGCGCATGACCGTAACCGCCCCCGGATGCAGTGTCTGGGGTGCAATGTCCGCAGCGCGTGCCTGCAGCCGGCCGGTGCCCAGGTGAGCGGCCCAGCCCTGGGCCATGCGTGAGCGTCCGCGGGGACCGAGACCGACAAAGAGAATCCGTGCGCTGCGCTTGTACATGCCCTTGTTCCGGACGCCGCCGGCGATGCCCGGCAGGAACGTCTGCTGCCGGTCCGCGCGGCCTCAGCGGTCTGTGTCAGCCGAGAAATCCGGAATGAACACCGGAGCGAAGCCTCCGCCAGGGGTCCGGAAATTGGTAGTCTGTCCCCGGTATAGCCGGGCCGAAAGCAGCTGCACCGAGCCGTTGTAGACGTAGTTGCGCAGGTCAAGTTTGAGGCTGACTTCCTCGCCGCCCACGCGCAACCGCCGTTCGCTGGGCGGCACGGTCTCCTGGGCCACGAACTGGCCCGCGACGATCTCGGACCAGGCGCGCCGGGTAAGTTTGTCACCGCGGTATGCTGCCTTGCCTCCGTAGCCGGAAACCGGCTTGAAAAAAAGCCGGCGACGACCGGTCCACAGGTCGTCGTGCTGCTCCGGACCGATCAGCGTGGTCTGGGGAATCCCGGATGTCAGGATGTGGCGGGTGGCTTCGGGGACACCCCATGCAGCCAGGCGGGTGGCGTCGGTAAGCACGGAGAGGTTGCGTTTGTCCGCGTAAAGCGCATGCGCCCGCGGATGCGGCGTCAGTACCACTGCGCCGTCTGCATAGGCGGTGCGCAGCGCATCCCGCGCCGGAAGTTCGAGTGCGAAATCCGTGAGGCGGTTGTATACCAGATCGATGTGCTGTCCCGCGTGCAGAAGCCGGCCACCCCGGTATTCGAGTTCCGAAGGGTCGGCGATGACGCATTTCAGTCCGTGGCGGATGAACATCTCCCTGAAAAGCACGAACTCCGGGTAAAGATACTGCTGCCGCGGCTGGTCATCCACGATGGCCGCCACGGCCAGCCGGTCATCGCCGCGCTGAAGTTTCCACTCGGAAACGAACATGTCGAAAAAGACCTGCTCCGCGAGCTTTAGATCCATCGGACCCGTCGCCATCTGCCGGACCGGGTCGCAGCATTCGCGCTGCGCGCGCGCCAGCGCAGTGTTGAGCAGGGCGCCGCCCGCATTGGTGTTGATTTCGATCAGGCGCGGTCCGTCGGGACCGATGTGAAAGTCATAACTAAGGAACACGCCGCGCGGCCCATGATCGATCCGGGCAATGGCCGGTGCCCAGCCGAGGACGGTTTCACGGTAGCCGGGCAGTGCAACGACCTCTTCGATCGACCGGATCACCGCCGCCATGCGCTCGACGTCTGTGCGCGATACGAACACCGCCGAGGCGCTGAACAGGTACGGCCGGGTCTCGATGATCGAGTGATAGAGGTCGTGGTTCTCGGGATCCCGCTCAAGCTCGCGCCGCAGGGCATCGGCGTCGATGCTGATGCAGTGGCATTCACGGTTGAGCTGCCGCGCAAGCTCCTCGCTCCTGTCCTCAGGCAGACCGGATCCGGGAGTGGTCATAAGAGGACAGGTTGCTGCACATGCCTGCCGGCAACGCGAATGTGTGTGGTCAGCACGGGAGTAGTGCAACGTGCCTGGGACCGGTGGCACTGAAGCCGGTGCTCCGGAGCCGGGTTGTCCCTCCTCCGGTCACCGGCCGGTGTCATGTTCCTACCCCACGGCATGACCGAACCCCCGGGCAGCAATACCGCCCCGCCCCACTGCATTGATAAACATGGGAAAAATATAGGCGCAAAGGGGGGATCGGTCAATCATTGACCTGTGGCCACGGTCACCCGGTGCGGTTCCGGCGTCCCGGATTCCGGGTGTGATCGTGGCCGCCGATTCCGGCGGAGTTTCCGGGTTGCAAGACCCGGCACAACATCCCTGTACGTGTGACTCCGGCACACGGAAATCGAAGCTTCCCTGGGCTGCGGGGTCCGCCTGCAGTCTGAAGCTGCCCTGCGGCAGCCGGCGTTTCCGCTGCGCGCCGTCCCTGCGGGTACCGGCACCCGGCAATCGTGGCAGTTGCGGGTTACGGCCGTGTGTCCGGAAGATGATGCGGAAGTTGCGCGCTGTCCGTGTCCACGATGCGCCGGGTGCGCAACCGCGGGAACTGGCATACGAAGGTGCTGCCCTGTCCGAGCACGCTTTCTATGCCGAGCCTGGCGTCATGACGCAGCAGCACGTGCTTGACGATGGACAGCCCGAGCCCGGTGCCGCCTGTGGCGCGCGAACGCGCACTGTCCACCCGGTAAAACCGTTCGGTCAGATGCGGCAGATGCTGCGGTGCGATGCCGTCACCAGTGTCAATGACCGAGAATCTGGCTCCTTCCGCCGAATCAGCCCACTTCAGGATGACGGATCGGTCTGCCGGTGTGTACCGCACGGCGTTGTTGATCAGGTTCGAGAACGCGCTGCGCAGCTCATCCTCGTTGCCTTCGAGACGCAGGTCCGGCTCCACGTCCAGTACGATGTCGTGATGCCGCGGCCCGCTCAGCATCCGGGCCGTCTGGCTGAGACCGGCCAGCATGGCCGGGACATCGACGGTCGACTGGTGCAGCAGCGGCGGCTCGGTCTCCAGCCTGGAGAGCGTCAGCAGATCGTTTACCAGATGCTGCATGCGTATGGCCTGTTCATGCATCATGGCCAGATACTGCCGGATCTCGTCGAAGTCCGGTTTTTCCATGTCCTGCAGGGTTTCAAGGAACCCGGAAATGACGGTAAGCGGCGTGCGCAGTTCGTGGGAGATGTTGGCGACGAAGTCGCGTCGCATTGCCTCCAGCCGTTCGAGGTGCGTGATGTCGCGTCCGATCAGCAGCTTCTGGCTGCTGCCGAACGGGATGATCTGGATCGACAGGGTCTTTTCAGGGCGTTCCGGCGAAGGAATGGTGATGGCGTCAGTGAAATCGCCGCTCTCGAGATAGCCCGCAAAATCCGGATCGCGCAGAAGGTTGGTGATGCGCAGGCCGTGGTCGCGTGCAGACGTCACGCCCAGCAGGCGTTCGGCGGCCGGATTCGCCCATTCGATGACGTTGTTGTGCGCCATGACGACCATTGCGTCCGGTGTTGCCGCACTGGTCCCCTGGAAACGTGTCAGCGTCTGGGTGAGCTGGTCTTCCCGGCGCTCCGTCTCCTTCATCAGCAGGCGGATGCTGTCAAACACATCGCCCCACAGTCCGGCAGCCTCAGGAATGTCGTCCCGGCGGCGGCTTTGCAGCCACCGGTGCAGCAGGAACAGGTGCCGCAGGGTCAGTGCCAGGTAGACTGCGAGGCCAAGCAGCAGCGCGTCGAAAGGATGGCCCGCCGCCAGGCCCAGACCGGAGAAGACCACCAGGATGCCGATCAGCACCCAGATTTCACGTGCCCAGCTCTCGCGCACCCTCGTCAGCCCTGCACCGACATGCGATAGCCCGAGCCGCGCACCGTCTGGATCAGCGCGTCGTGGCCGCTCGCTTCAAGCACTTTGCGCAGGCGCCGTATGTGGACATCCACCGTGCGTTCCTCGACGTATACGTTCCCGCCCCACACGCTGTCCAGTATACGCTCGCGGCTGTGCACGCGTTCCGGATGGGTCATGAAGAAGTGCAGCAGCCTGAATTCCATCGGCCCGAGCACGAGGCTCGCGCCGTTGGCCTGTACCCGGTGGGTGGCCGGGTCGAGGTGCAGGCCGCTGATTTCCACCGCGTTGTCCACTGTCTGCGGCGCGCTGCGGCGCAGCAGCGACCGGATGCGGGCCATCAGTTCGCGGGTGGAAAACGGCTTGGTGACGTAGTCGTCGGCTCCGGTTTCAAGGCCTTTGAGCTTGTCCTCTTCCTGGGTGCGGGCCGTCAGCATGATGATCGGCAGGTGACGGGTGAGCTTTTCCTGCCGCAGGCGCCGGGCATAATCGACGCCGCTGATGCCCGGCAGCATCCAGTCGAGCAGTACCAGGTCGGGCATGGTGGCGAGGATCCGCGCCTGGGCCTGGGGTGCGTCGGCCGCCTCCAGGCAGTCAAATCCTGCCTGGCGCAGTGCAACGCAGACCATTTCACGGATTGCCTGTTCGTCTTCAACTACCAGTATTCTTGCCGGCATGGCTCGATTTTACATCCCGCAGGGAACGGAACTGCTCGTTTTTTGGGCGCATATTTCATAACATAAGTATGACAGTTTGGTTACCAGGCGCACATCTCCGGGCAGAGCCGGTATAATCCCGGCATTTCCGGCAGGGGTGTCCCGCGGATGCGGGCGGGCCAGCCAGCCCCAACCGCGTTCAACCAGCCCGACACAGGGGCCCGAAAGGCAGACATGCGCAAGAATGCCGTAAGACCGACCGATATCAAGCTGCACCAGAAATCGCGCGCGCTGGAGATCACGTTCGACGATGGCAGCCATTTCCGCTACCCGTGCGAGTACCTGCGCGTCTATTCCCCGTCCGCGGAAGTCCGCGGCCATGGTCCCGGGCAGGAAGTGCTGCAGATTGGAAAGGAGAATGTGAACATCACCAGCATCGAACCTGTCGGGACCTACGCCGTATGCCTGTACTTTGACGACGGGCACAACACCGGAATCTACTCCTGGGACCTGCTGCATACTCTCGGCGTCAACCAGGAGCAGCTGTGGAACCAGTATATCGAGCGCCTCGAACAGGCCGGCCACAGGCGCAATCCGCAGCCGGCCGGCGGGGTGTAAGGGCATGGGACGGCACGGTCAGCCCGGTTCGGATGAGAACCTGACACATTTCGGTTTTCGCGAAGTGCCGGTGGAGGAAAAGGCCGGACTCGTGGCGCGGGTGTTCGACTCCGTGGCGTCGCGGTACGATCTCATGAACGATGCCATGTCGTTCGGCATCCACCGGCTGTGGAAGCAGTTTGCCGTGGGCCAGAGCGGGGTGCACACCGGACAGCATGTCCTGGACGTGGCCGGAGGCACGGGAGACCTGGCGGCCAGATTCGCCCGCCGGGTCGGTGCCGGCGGAAGCGTGGTCATCGCCGACATCAATGCCTCCATGCTGGACATTGGACGCCAGCGGCTTGCCGACCGTGGCATCGCGGGCAACATCACATTCGTCCAGGCCAACGCCGAGTGCCTGCCGTTCGGCGACGGCGAATTTGACTGCGTCAGCATCGCGTTCGGTCTGCGCAACGTCACAAACAAGGACGCGGCGCTGGCCTCGATTTATCGTGTGCTGAAGCCGGGCGGGAGGCTGCTGGTGCTGGAATTCTCGCACCCGGTGCTGCCGGGCCTGGGAAGCCTGTATGACCTGTATTCCTTTACGTTGCTGCCGCTGATGGGGAAGTACATCGCCAACGATGAAGACAGCTACCGTTACCTGGTGGAGTCGATACGCCGGCATCCGGACCAGGAAACCCTCAAGTCCATGATGGAGACTGCGGGGTTCGAGCGGACGCATTACTTCAATCTGAGCGGTGGTATCGTCGCCCTGCACCGGGGCTACAAGTTCTGATCCCTGGCGGATCATGGCGTAATCCATGTCGAAGGGCTGCGGGTGCTGATCGGGGCGTGTGAGGAAGCGGCGAACCGGCTGCTGCGCCTTGATGGCGAAACCATGCGCGCGCTTGGCGCGCTGTCCGGACGTATCATCCGGATCGAGCTGCGCGGAACCGGGATTACGTTCGACGTGGCTCCCGCGCAGTCCGGAATCCGTCTGCGCGCCCGCGGTGACAGTGCCCCCGATGTGACAGTCTGCGGCAGCATTTACGGCTTAATCGACCTGGTGCGCGGGCGGCAGACGCAGGCTTTCCGCGCCGGCGCGGTTGACATCAGGGGCGATGTCGAACTGGGCCAGCAGTTTCAGAAGATATTGCAGCAGATGGACATCGACTGGGAGGAAATCGCGGCGCGGGTTGTGGGGGATCCGCTGGCGCACCAGCTGGGCAACGCGGTGCGCGCGACCACGTCCACCCTGCGCGCGGCCGTCTCAGTGATCATGCAGGATGTCGCGGAGTATCTGCAGCGTGAGCGCCGAGTGCTGCCCTCGCGTCATGATGTTGACGCCTTTGCTGATGCCGTCGACGTGCTGCGGGCAGACGTCGATCGTCTGGCGCAGCGCGTTGCGCGTCTGCGCGGGAGTGCCGGGTGAGGCGCACGGCACAGGTCGGGCGTCTGCTGCGGATCACGCAGGTATTCGTGCGGCACGATCTGGACGAATTCGTGCACGCCCTGCACCTGTTCCGTCCCTACCGGGTTCTGCTGCGGCTGATGCCGTGGCGCTGGTTCCGTGCCACCTCTGTGCCGCGCGCCCGCCGCCTGCGCGAGGCGCTCGAGGAGCTGGGTCCGGTCTTCGTGAAGTTCGGCCAGCTGCTGTCCACCCGTCCCGACCTGCTTCCGGATGATATCGCCGAAGAGCTTAGCCGCCTGCAGGACCAGGTGCCGCCGTTTCCGGGAGAACAGGCAGTGGCCGTGATCGAGCACGCCTGGGGTGGGAAGCTCAGCGACCATCTGCGCGCGTTTGACCCGAAGCCCGCGGCCTCGGCGTCGGTGGCCCAGGTGCATTTTGCCGAGCTGCCGGATGGAACCCCGGTCGCCGTCAAGGTGCTGCGTCCCGGAATCGGCCCGGTTATCGAGCGTGACCTGGCGCTGCTCTACACGCTGGCCGGCCTGGCTCAGCGCTACTGGCCGGATGGACGCCGCCTGCGGCCCATCGACGTGGTCGACGAATACAGCAGGACGATCCGGGCCGAACTCGACCTGATGCGCGAGGCTTCCAACGGCAGCCAGCTTCGCGCCAATTTCGCGGGTTCGGTGATGCTGCATGTGCCGAGGATCTACTGGGACCTCACCCGCACCGAAGTGATGGTGATGGAACGCCTGAGCGGGATACCGGTAAGCGACGTTCCGGCGTTGAAAGCTGCTGGTATCGACCTGCGGCGCCTGGCGCACAACGGTGTCGAGGTCTTTTTCACCCAGGCTTTCCGCCATGGTTTTTTCCACGCAGACATGCATCCGGGCAACATTCTCGTTTCGGAGTCCGGACAGTATCTCGCCATGGATTTCGGCATCATGGGAACCCTGACCGATCGCGACAAGCGCTATCTCGCCGAGAATTTCCTCGGATTCTTCCGGCGTGACTACCGCGCCATTGCCGAATCCCACGTGCGCGCCGGCTGGGTCGCGGGCGATACGCGCCTCGACGAGTTCGAAGCAGCCATCCGTGCCGTCTGCGAGCCGATTTTCGCGCGCCCGCTCAAGGATATTTCCTTCGGACGGCTGCTGCTGCGGCTGTTCGAGACCGCCCGCCGTTTCAACATGGAGGTGCAGCCCCAGCTGGTGCTTCTGCAGAAAACGCTTTTCAATATCGAGGGCCTGGGGCGCAGGCTGTATCCGGATCTTGATCTGTGGGAGACCGCAAAGCCCTTTCTCGAGCGCTGGATGCGTGACCAGGTCGGACCCCGCGCATTCTTGCGGAATCTGGCGAGAGAGCTGCCGAAGTGGTCAGGTGTCCTGCCGGAGCTGCCAGCGCTGTTCCATGAATCGTTGCAGCGCACCGCGCGGATGCGGGACGGCGGCGGGCAGGACCTGGACCGGCTGCGCCAGGAGATGACGCGCAGCCAGCGACGCATGGCGCTGGCGTTATGTGGCGGCGGTCTGGTGCTGGCAGCGGCTGTGGTCTATGCGGTAAGCCTGCCGGCAACACGGTGGGCCGGTCTGCCGGCTGCCGGATGGCTGCTCGGATGTGCTGGCGCAGGACTGATTCTTGCTGCGTGGATGCTGTTCCGCCCGGTCTGAGTCCGGGCGTGGCCGAGCGGTCACGGCCAGGCGAGTGAAGGGTCGTCCTGGTCCGGCAGCCGCGGCAGCGCCTGGCCGACGGCTCCGGGCGGGCGGGCGGGTCCCGGCGCCCAGGGCAGCGCGCGGCCTGATCTGAGCGCCAGCAGCGTGGAGAGCGGAACCAGCCGGACGCGGCGCAACGCCAGCAGCGGCAGCCATTGCCGCAGCACGTCCAGGGTTGCAGAATGCGGATGGCCGATCGCCAGTGCGTAGCCGCGTCTGTGCGCGATGCGCAGAAGCAGTGCCAGCTGCCGTTCCACGGCCCCGGCTGTCGGCACGTCATCAAGAAAGACATCCCGCGAAAGAGCCGGTACCCGGTATGCCGCCGCAGTCCTGGCCGCGACGCTGGCGGCGATCGTGCGGGAGTCGACAAAGAAAAGCCCGCCACGCTGCGACAGGGTCCGCATCAGCCACTCCATGGGTATTGTGCGCGAAGTCAGGAGGCTGCCCATGTGATTGTTGACTCCTGCCACACCGGGGATGCTGTCTAGGTCGGCATCGAGCGTGAGCGTGAACAGGGTCCGCGACATCGCCGTGTCCAGCGCGCCGGGCCCCGGGTTCAGTCCGGCCACCGGTTCCATGGGCAGGTGCAGCAGCACTTCCTTTCCGTGACGGCGGGCCATCCGGGCGAGCAGCGCCGCATAGGGAGTGCCTGGAAGGATGGCGCAGGCTACCGGTCCCGGCAGCCGCACGGCGAGTTCACCGCCATGCCGGCTGTTTCCCAGGTCATCGATGATGATGCCGATGTAGGCGGAAGGTGGAGCCAGCGCGGCCGAAGCTCCGGCGCAGCCGGCTGCGAACAGCGCAAGGAGCAGCAATGCGGCCTGTACACCCGTTGAAAACGGCCGGCGTGCCGCCGGCCGTTCGAATGCCGCCGGTGATGCCGCCGGTGACTGCCTCAGCAGTCCGGTGGCACCAACCCGGCTGCCGCTCACTCGCCGGCTTCGTGCCGGTAAACCGAGATACCCCTGAGCAGGTTGAGGGCTTCCCACAGCTGATAGTCCGAACCGACCGTGTCAGGTGGCACCGCGGCTGCCGCCGGCGCGTTCGCCGCCGCCGGTCCGGTGTTCTTCAGGTGGCCTTCGAGGTCAACTTCCTTCAGCATGCCATCGTTCGCCTTCTCGATTTTCGGGATCTTCATCTCGTCGACGACCACGTTGGGCGTAATGCCGCGGTCCTGGATCGAATTTCCGTCCGGCGTGTAGTAGCGCGCCGTGGTAAGCCGCAGGGCCGAGCCGTCGCTCAGCGGGATGATCGTCTGCACCGAACCTTTTCCGAAGGTCTTCGTGCCCATGATGATCGCGCGCTTGTTGTCCTGCAGTGCACCGGCAACGATTTCCGACGCCGACGCCGAACCGCCGTTGACGAGGACCACCATCGGCGCTCCGTGCAGGACGTCGCCTCCGGGGGTTGCGGCAAATTTCATGTTGGAGTCCGGAACGCGCCCCTTCGTATACACGATAAGACCCTTGTTGAGGAATGTGTTGCTCACGGCAACAGCCGCATTCAGGACTCCGCCCGGATTGTTCCGCAGGTCGAGGACCAGGCCCTTCAGACGGCCCTTGTTCTGTCTACGGAGCGTCCGGAGCGCGTTCATGAGGCTGTCCTCGGTGTTCGCCTGGAACTGCGCGATCCGCACATAGCCGTACCCCGGCTCGAGCAGGCGTGCCTTGACGCTTTCAATCTTGATGACCGCACGCTTGAGCGTGAATTTAAGTGGTTTGTTCACGCCCTTTCGCAGGATGGTCAGGGTGATGGGGCTTCCCGGCTTGCCGCGCATCATGTCCACAGCCTGCTCGAGGGACATACCCTGGACCGCCTTCTGGTCGATCTGGATGATCAGGTCGCCCGGCTTGATTCCGGCGGTCGCAGCCGGTGTGCCATCAATCGGTGATATGACCTTAACGACCCCGTCTATCATGGTCACCTGCAGGCCGAGTCCGCCGAAGTCGCCTTCGGTACTGATGCGCATCTCGCGGAACGCCTTACGGTCAAGAAAGGCTGAATGCGGATCCAGCGAGGACACCATGCCCTGGATGGCATTGTCGATCAGCTTGGTATCGCTTTCCGGCTCGACGTAATCGGATTTGATGCGCGCAAACACATCCGTAAATGTGCGCAGCTGCTGTATGGGCAGTGGTTCGGCCGCCTGCTGCGTAAGGGATTGCGTGTTCGGGGCGCTGCGGTCGGCCTGTACGTCGCGTTCGAGGGTGATTCCCGCCCCGATAAACACGCCCAGAAACAGAATCAGGGCATAACGCATGAAGTGGCCTCCCTTCGGGCGTCGGTGCGCCTCGTGGGGGGAGCGGGGGAATAGATTCATTTGGTTTTCTCCGGATTACACGGTGGTTGCACTGCCGCCTGTACAGGCTCGCTGCGGCAGGGTTTGTGCCTGGGTTCCTTCCGTTCTGGTCAAGTCTAGCGTATTTTGCACCAATCGAGGGGGTTTACGGGCCGCTCGTCATGCAGAACCTCGAAATACAGGCCGGGTTGCGGAGCTCCGCCCGTGTCGCCGACAGTGGCGATGGTCTGTCCCGCGCTGACCCAGTCGCCGGTGCGCTCATACAGGCTCTGGTTGTGAGCATAAAGCGACATGTACCCGTCGCCATGGTCAACGATCATGAGCAGGCCGAACCCACGCAGCCAGCTGGCATAGGCTACCCGCCCGCCGAATACCGAAATTACCCTGCTTCCTTGGGGTGCCGCCAGAAATACGCCCTGCCACGTGAGGTTTCCGATACCTTCGGGCTGGCCGAACCGGTCGATAATTCTGCCCGCTACAGGCAGTGGAAGTCTACCGCGGAACTGCGCGAAGCGGCTATCGGGGCCGGGAAGCGGAACCGGTGACCTGCCTACCACCTCATGCCCGATACCTTGGACCAGGTGGGCGAGCCGGCGTTCATCGGTCTGCAGACGCCTGACTTCCCGGGACTGGCTCACCACCCTGTGGTTGAGCGCGGCAAGCAGTATCCGGCGATGGGCTTCGGACCGCAACAGCGTCTGGCGCCGATTGGCCTGCTCCGACCTCAGCCGTGTCAGTGCCTGCTGCCGTGTCCTGATCTGCGCCGACAGAAGCGCCAGATGCGCAAGCGTCGAGCGCGCCGCCGCGATGCGTGCGGCGCGGGCCTTCTGGAGGTACTGGTAATAGGTAAGCACCCGGCTGATGGTCGCCGGATCCTCCTGGCTCAGGAGCAGCTTGAGGTATTCCTGGCGTCCAAGCGCATAGGTCGCGCGCGCCTCGCGCGCGAGCGCGTCCATCTGTCCTTTGATCCGGACATGTTCCTGCTCCTGCTCGGTGCGCAGATACGCAAGCCGGCGGCTCTGCTCCCGGCGTTCGATGCCGAGCTGTCGCAGGGCGCGTACCGTCTCTCCGATGTGTTCCTCAGTGACGCGCAGTGCCTCGCGCTGGGAGTCGCGCTGTCCGCGGACATGTTCCAGGCTGCGTTCGAGCGATTCGAGCCGATGGCGCAGCCGCGAAAGTCTCCAGGCTGCCGAAGCACCGCCGGTGGATGCCATGCTGGCCGCCGCCCAGCCGGCCAGTACCAGAGCGGCCGTGCATAGCAGTGCCAGGGCAGGGCGGGTACGCGGAGACGGCGCCGGGGAAGGGTCCGGACCGCCGGATTGGCCCCGTCGCGGACAGAAGAAGCGGGCATGCCTGCCCGTGGTGCAAGAATTTCCGTCAGGCTTCCAGTTCAACCAGGGAACGTCCAGTCATCTCCGCCGGGATGCGCAGCCCCATCAGGCAAAGCATGGTCGGGGCGACATCCTCGAGTGACCCTCCTGCGGAGAGTCGGGCCGGCCGGCCGATGTAAAGCAGCGGGACCGGATTGGTGGTATGCGCGGTCTGTGGCTGTCCGGTGTCGGGATCGAACATCTGTTCGGCATTGCCATGGTCGGCGGTGACCAGCATCTCGCCACCGGCCTCCAGCACCTGCGGAGTAATGCGTCCGAGGCATGCATCGAGCGTCTCGATCGCGCGCACAGTCGCCGGGAAATCCCCCGTGTGCCCGACCATATCGGCATTGGCGAAATTGCAGACGATTACGTCGTAGATACCGCCTCGTATGGCATCGACCACCCGCTCGGCCACCTGCGAGGCGCTCATCTGCGGCTTGAGATTGTAGGTCGCGACATCGGTGGGCGAGGGCACCAGAATGCGGTCTTCGCCGTCGAACGGAGTCTCGACACCGCCGTTGAAGAAAAAGGTCACGTGCGCGTATTTTTCGGTCTCGGCGATCCGCAGCTGCCGTTTGCCGAGACTGGAAAGGTACGCGCCCAGCACGTTGCGCAGGCGCTCGGGGGGGAACGCCACGGGAATGTGGAATTCTGACTGGTATTCGGTCAGGCTGACGAAGCGGCCGAGCCGCGGATGTGCGCTACGCACGAACCCGTCGAAGTCATCCTCGATGAACGGCCTCGTGATCTGGCGCGCGCGGTCGGAACGGAAGTTCATGAACAGCACCACGTCGCCATCGCTGATCCGGACCGGAGCCGTGCCGGGCGGTGCGATGATCGTGGCCTTCACGAATTCATCAGTTTCGCCGCGTGCATAGGCGGCCTCGAGTCCTTCGGCGGCGGTGGCGGCCTGGTATTCCGCCTTGCCCAGTGTGATGAGGTCGTAGGCGGCCTGGATCCGTGGCCAGCGGTGATCGCGGTCCATGGCGTAATAGCGGCCGATCAGCGAAGCAATCCGCCCCTGCCCGAGGCTGCGGAATTTCTGGTCCATTGCGTCGATCGAGGCGCGCGCGCTCTGCGGTGGCGTATCGCGGCCATCGAGGAATGCATGCAGGTACACCTTGCTGGCACCCCGCCGCACCGCGAGCTCTGCCATTGCGTGGATATGTTCCTCGTGGCTGTGAACGCCGCCGGGGGACAGCAGGCCGAGAAGGTGAATGGATCTTCCGCTGTTGATGGCAAGATCCACCGCGTCGATGAAGGTCTTGTTGGTGAAAAACGAACCCGAGCTGATGGCGCGGTTGATGCGCGTGTACTCTTGATAGACGACGCGCCCTGCCCCTAGGTTAAGGTGTCCGACCTCGGAATTTCCCATCTGGTTGGAAGGCAGGCCGACAGCCGCTTCCGACGCACGGATCAGGGTATGGGGATAGTCCGCCCACAACCGGTCCCAGACCGGTTTGCGCGCGCCGGTAATAGCGTTGTGTTCGGTGTTTTCGCGGTAGCCCCAGCCATCCATGATAACCAGAACAAGCGGTTTCGGGGTCGACTGCATCGCCTTTTGTTTAACCCGGACGGATCTATAGTCTTTTAAAAGTAACTAATATTGTATAATGTTTCCAACACAATGACAGCCATGTAGCGGTTTCTTTTGTCGCCAATGGCGGTGGACGGGGGATCAGTGGGGTATCCACGGCAAATTCCGACCGAGGTGAGGTGAGGATTATGAGCGTTACTGCCGAACATGCGGGACTGATCACCAATGAGGAAGATATCTACAACGCCTCGAATTCGCTCAAAGCGATGGCCCACCCGTTGCGCCTGAAGATCCTGTGCATGCTGGGCGCCCTGAACGAGGTAAGCGTGCAGGAAATCGTCGAGCACGTGGGTACGTCACAGAGCAACATTTCCCAACATCTCTCGATCCTGAGGGACAAAGGCATCCTGGTGTCGCGCAAGGACGCCAACAAGGTATACTACCGGATCGCCGAACCGGAAATCATTAATCTCATCGGTGCGATGCGTGCCGCATTCTGCAGCAGGTTTGACGGGGAGTGATGTCGCTGCCTGCTGCCGGTACGCGTGGCGCGTGATGTGAACCGTTCTGCGGGACGTTATCGGATCCACAGGACTTCAGCAGCATCCATCGGGAATCTTCAATGCCGTTAACGCAGTTCGTCATCCACAACTGGTATCTTTTCGTTGCGCTGGTGGTCGTGCTCTTCCTGCTGGTTGCTGCTCCGCTCAACCAGGCCATCCATGGAGTCAGATCGGTACCGGTCAGCCAGGCCGTGCGCATGGTCAACCATGACTCGGCGCTGATCATCGATGTCCGGGAGCCGGATGAATTCCGGAGCGGACACATACCCAACGCGATCAACATTCCGCTGGGCAGCCTGCGCTCGCGGATGGGCGAGATCGAGAAGTTCCGGGACCGGCCGCTGGTCATCAGCTGCCGCACCAGCCAGCGTTCCGCCAAGGCTGCCATGGCACTGCGCAGACACGATTTCCGGTCGGTGCACATCCTGGCCGGCGGGATCCTTGCCTGGCAGAACGAAAATCTGCCTACCGAGAAGTGAGGTCCACATGGGTGAAACAGCCAGAGTCCTGATGTACTGCACGCGTATCTGCCCATACTGCACGATGGCCGACCAGCTGCTCGAGCGCAAAGGCGTCAAGGCCGAGAAGATCCATGTGGACGAATTGCCGGAACAGCGCGTGGAAATGGTGCGGATAACGGGCCGAACCACGGTGCCGCAGATCTTCATCGGCCAGACGCATGTCGGCGGGTTTACGGATCTGGCGGAGCTTGATCGCAGCGGCAAGCTCGACGCGCTGCTCGGATCGCGGTCCTGAACGGCAGCCGGCGCGGTTTCGGCGGACGTGCATCCTGCGCCGGGCCGGGACACCACATGACGGCGGACTGACGTTCCGCACCGATTTCACCTTACCAGACAGGAACTGCCATGGCAGACTCAAACCAGACCCAGGGTCCGTCCCTGAACGTGGAGAAGATCTACGTCAAGGACATCTCGTACGAGGCGCCCAGCGTGCCGCAAGCGTTTCTCGAGCAGAAGGTGCCGGAGGTCGGGATCCAGCTCCAGATCGCGCACAGCCAGCTTTCCACCGAAGAAGGGCTGCATGAAGTCGTCCTGAGTGTGACGGTTACGGCAAAACTGCAGGACCGGACCCTGTTTCTTGCGGAGGTCCAGCAGGGCGGACTGTTCCGCATTGCCGGGATCGCCAGCGACGAGATGCCCATGGTGATCGAGATCGGCTGCCCCAACATCCTGCTGCCGTTTGCCCGTGAAGTCATCAACGACCTGGTCGGCAAGGGGGGCTTCCCGCAGCTGCTGATCAACCCGGTGAATTTCGAGCTGCTGTACCAGCAGAAACTCGCAGCCAACGGCCAGCCTGTAAGCCACTGAGCCGCGGCGGCGTGCGCCGCTGCCGGTACCGGATTCACGTATGGGCCAATCGACGACCGATTGCGGTATTGCGGTCTTGGGCGCCGGCTCCTGGGGCACAGCGCTCGCGGTGGTGCTGGCGCGCAACGGCTATCGCAGTTTTCTGTGGGGGCATGATGCGGCACGCATGGCTCGCATCGCCCACGACCGCAGCAATGACCGTTTCCTTCCCGGCATATCTTTCCCCGAAAAGCTGTTTCTGCGCGAAGATCTCCCCGAGCTGGCGCGGGAATGCAGCCGCTTCCTGATTGCCGTTCCGAGCGAGGCATTCCGCGCGACAGTCGAGGTTGTGGCGGCCCACGCGCGCCCGGACGCGATCGTGGCGACTGCCACCAAGGGTCTGGAACCCGGATCGGGCAGGCTGCTGAGTGAAGTCTGCGGCAGGATGCTCGGGGTCCGGCGGCACACGGGAGTGATATCGGGTCCGACCTTTGCACGCGAGGTCGGGCGCGGCCTGCCGGCTGCGATGACCGTGGCATCCGCGGATCTGCAGACTGCCGAGACCATCGCTACGTGGCTGCGCAACGACCATCTGCGTGTCTATACGAGCCACGACCTCGTAGGTGTGCAGCTGGGTGGAGCTGTCAAGAACGTGATGGCCATTGCCACCGGCATCAGCGACGGGCTTGGGCTTGGCGCCAACGCCCGCGCGGCACTGATCACCCGGGGACTTGCCGAGATCGGCCGGCTGGGTAAGGCGATGGGTGCCAGTCCCGAGACTTTCATGGGTCTGGCCGGGATGGGCGATCTGGTCCTCACGTGTACGGACGACCAGTCCCGCAATCGCCGGGTCGGGCTTGCGCTCGGACGGGGAGATGCGCTGGGTGCGACGCTTGCCGCCCTGGGGCAGGTGGCAGAAGGCGTGGGCACCGCGCGCGAGGTGCGGTCCCTGGCCGGACGCCTGGGTGTGGACATGCCGATTACCGAGCAGGTCTGCAGGGTGCTGTTCGAAGGGGTCGCGCCACAGGATGCGGTGGCGGCGCTGCTGCGGCGCGAACCGAAAGAAGAAAAAACCTGATCCTCGGCTTTGGCTGGTCCTACCCGAATCCCATCTGCCGCCAGGCCTCGTAGACTGCTATCGCCACGGTATTCGACAGATTCAGACTGCGGACGCCAGGCCGCATGGGAAGAACCAGGCGGTGTTCCTCAGGGAAGGTCCCGAGCAAATCAGCTGGCAGTCCGCGCGTTTCGGGGCCGAACAGGAGGGCGTCGCCGCGGCTGTAACCGACGTCCGCATAGGACCGTTGCCCGCGCGTCGAGAACGCATAGAGCCGTGGTGGCCGGATTTCCGCGAGGAATTCCTCGAGGCCCGGATAGCGGCGCACCCTGACCCATTCATGATAGTCCAGACCGGCCCGCCGCAGGCGCCGGTCATCCAGCTCGAATCCCAGCGGCTCAATAAGATGCAGTTCGGCGCCGGTGTTGGCACATAGCCGGATGATGTTGCCGGTATTCGGCGGGATTTCAGGGTGGTACAGCACAACGTGCAGCAGCGCTGACGCCTGGCTGTCTGAATTGGCGCACATTTTGCAGATGCCTGGGTAGCTTTTGTGCCAACCTTAACTACATTTAGCTACAGATGCCATCAAGTCTGTAACGGGCCGGCTGTTGCCGGCGAGGTCGAACCCATGTCAGCGGTTACCGCCAGGCCGAAGAAGATCCGGATCGGGGATCTGCTCATCGAGCACCGGATCATCTCGCGCGAACAGCTCGACACCGCTCTCGCGGAGCAGAAAAAGAGCGGGCGCAAGCTTGGACGCGTGCTGATCGAAAACGGGTATCTGACCGAAGACCAGCTGCTGGATTTTCTCGGGCGGCAGCTCAACATTCCATACATCGACCTCATGCGCTACCACCTCAATCCCGAGATTGTGCGCCTCATTCCGGAGACCCATGCACGCCGTTTCCGGGCTCTGGCGCTCGAGGAAGGCCGTGAAAGCCTGCTGGTCGGCATGGCCGATCCGACCGATATTTTCGCGTACGACGAGCTTGCGCGGGTGCTGCGCCGGCCGCTGCAGCTGGCGGTGGTGCGCGAATCGAGTCTGCTGAAAGCCATCGACCTCATGTATCGCCATACCGAGGAGATCAGCGGCCTTGCCCAGGAACTGGACCAGGAGATGTCAGCTTACGACGTGGATCTGGGCCAGCTTGGCGGATCCGCGAGCCTGACCGATGCGCCGGTGGTCCGGCTGCTCCAGACCATGTTCGAGGATGCAGTCCAGGTCAATGCCTCGGACATCCATATCGAACCCGATGAACACGATCTGCGGATCCGCTTCCGCCTCGACGGTGTGCTGCGTGTGCAGACCACTGCCGAACGCCGCATCGCCAGCGCACTGCTGTCACGCCTGAAACTCATGGCCGGCCTCGACATCTCGGAAAAGCGTCTGCCCCAGGATGGACGGTTCAACGTGCGGGTGCGTGACAAGAGCGTGGATGTGCGTCTGTCGACCCTGCCGGTGCAGTACGGCGAATCGGCGGTGATGAGGCTGCTCAACCAGACTACGGGCGTGCTCGATCTCAGCCAGCTCGGCATGCCCGAGGCGCAGCTTGCCCGTTTCCGCAGGATGATCCACAGCCCGCATGGCATGGTGCTCGTCACCGGACCCACCGGTAGCGGCAAAACCACTACTCTGTATGGCGCGCTGCGCGAACTGAACAAGCCGGCCCTGAAGGTCATCACAGTCGAGGATCCGATCGAGTACCGGCTTCCGGGCATCAACCAGGTACAGGTGAACAGCCGCATCGACCTGACCTTCGCCCGCGTGCTGCGCTCGGTGCTGCGTCAGGACCCGGATATCGTGCTGGTCGGCGAGATGCGCGACCAGGAAACCGCCGAAATCGGACTACGCGCTGCCATGACCGGCCACCTGGTCCTGTCGACGGTGCACACCAACGATGCCGTGTCCACGCCCGCGCGCCTGCTCGACATGGGCGCGGCACCGTTCCTGATTGCCGCCAGTCTGCGCGGGATCCTGGCGCAACGCCTGCTGCGGCGCATCTGCGAGAGCTGTTCCGAGCCGTCCGCCCTGGAACCTGGGCTGCGTGTGCTGGTTGAGCAGGAACTCGGCCGGTCGGCCGACGGGCTGGAGTTCCGCCGTGGCCGCGGCTGCACGTACTGCAATCATTCCGGTTATCGCGGGCGCATCGGCATTTACGAGCTGCTGGAGATGGATGACAGCCTGCTCGCGGCGTTGCACCGCGCCGATCCACTGGCATTCGCCGTGGCCGCCCGGGCGCAGCCCGGATTCCTCAGCCTCAGGCGCAGCGCGATCGATCTTGCCGCACGCGGGTTGACCACCATGGACCAGGTGTTGCGTGCGACCTTCGGCCTGGAGGAGTAAGGGGCGCAGCCATCATGGCCCATTTCCATTACTCCGGACGCAACCGCCGTGGCGAGGCGGTGCATGGCCGTATCGAGGCAGCTTCGGACGAGGCAGTTGCCAACCAGCTGTTCAGTAACGGTATCACGCCGATCGACATCCGGCCGGCAGCGGCGGTCGCCGACGTGTTCGGCGGGCTTAAAGGTCTGGCCGGACGCCTCAATGCGGGCCGGGTCGCGATCACCGACCTCATCTTCTTCTGCCGGCAGATGTATACCCTGCTCAGGGCCGGCGTTCCGATCATGCAGAGTCTGCGGGGGCTGCGCGATTCGACCCGCAATCCGGCGCTGGCCGAGGTGATCGGAAAGATCAGCGAGAGCCTCGATGCGGGTATGGATCTCACCGGCGCGGTCCGGCGGCACCCGCAGATCTTCTCCAGCCTGTTCGTGAGCATGGTCCAGGTAGGCGAAACCACCGGCAATCTTCCCGAGGCGTTCCAGCAGCTGGCCGCCTATCTCGACCGGGAGAAGGATACGCGTGCCCGCATCAAGCAGGCTGTACGCTACCCGTCGATCGTGGTGTTCGCCATCACCGTGGCGCTGTTCATCATCAACATCTTCGTGATTCCTTCGTTTGCGCGGGTTTATGCCGGTTTTCACGCCCGACTGCCGTGGGCGACGCGACTGCTCATCGCGACCTCGCATTTCATGGTGCACAGCTGGGTGGTGCTGCTGGTCGCGGCGGCTTGCGTGGCGCTTGCAGTGCGCGGTTATCTGCGCACGCCGGATGGACACTACCGCTGGGACAGGATGAAACTGCGGACTCCAGTGATTGGCCGGATCCTCTATTCCGCCACCCTGGGACGATTTTCGCGTTCCCTGGCAGCCACCCTCAAGGCCGGCGTGCCGCTTGTCCAGGGCATGTCGGTCGTCAGCCGCGCAGTGGATAACGACTTTGTGGGCGAGCGTATCGGGCAGATGCGCGACGGCGTCGAGCGTGGCGAAAGCATTACCCGTTGTGCCACGGCTACCGGCCTGTTCCCGCCCCTGGTGGTGCAGATGATCGCGGTCGGCGAGGAATCGGGAGCGCTCGACTCACTGCTCACCGAGGTGGCCGACTACTACGAGCGCGAGGTCGACTACGACCTGCGCAGCCTGAATACGGCGATCGAGCCGATCCTGATCGCCATCATCGGCGTGATCGTGCTGGTCCTCGCGCTCGGGGTCTTTCTGCCCATGTGGGATCTGGCGCGCGCTGCCATGGGACACTGACGCGATGCGTTACAGTGACCATCAACTACTGGATAAGCTTTCAGCCGTAATCTACAGTTTTAGAAGTGCTTTATATGGCTACGGTTTTAATGATGTTGCGTAGCCGAGGCGTTCCGCGGACGCCGGGCACCGTGCCCAGGGAGCGGGCTTGCGGCAAACCACTGCGCGGGCGCGGGTTCACGCAGCTGGAATTCGTGATCATTCTCACGGTCATTGCCGTGCTGCTGGCGGTGGCGGTGGACCGGCTGTGGATCCTCCAGGAAGAGGCCGAAGCGACCGCCATGGCGCAGGTGCTGGGATCGCTGCGCAGCGCACTTGGCATGACAGTTGCATCGGATCTAGTGCACGACGACACCGCGGACCTGAACCGCCTGGCGGGCAGCAATCCGATGCGGGTGTTGGCGGAGACCCCGAAGAACTACCTCGGGGTCTTCGATGAAGCGGATCCGGCACGGATCGCCGGGGGTCACTGGTACTTCGACCGGGCCAGCCGGATGCTGGTTTACCAGGTACGGAACCAGGATTTTTTCCGCGGCGGGCTGGGACCGCCCGCCCGGGCGGGATTCGTGATCCGGGTGACGCAGGCCCGGCACGCACCTGACGATGCGACCGGCGCGGTGCTGGTGGCGGTGGCGCCTTACCGCTGGGGAGCGAGGCGCACTATGTCGCCATTTGCCGGCCTGGCCGGATTGACGAACAAATTGATGGATACGCTGAATTGGAGACAGTGATGAGAACTCGGCAGACGGGTTTTACCCTGATCGAACTGGTGATCGTGATCATCATTCTCGGTGTGCTGGCGGCAATCGCCCTGCCGCGCTACGTGAATCTCGGCACGTCGGCGCGCATCGCGAGCGTCAATGGCGTGGCCGGCGGACTGCGCTCGGCGGTGGCCGTGGTGCAGTCGGAGTACATCGCCAACAACATGACGACTTCACCCGTGACGATGCTCGACGGCACGACCGTTGCCGTGAATACCGGTACCAACGATGGAGGTATCCCGCTGGCCACGGCGCTCGGCATCGGCAATGCCCTGCAGGCGGCGAGCAATGCGGCACCGATTTCCGGCTATGTCACCACGTACGGGACCAATATTGCGACCTTCACGCTGCGCACGAACTGCTACGTGACCTATACCGAGAATCCCGGGGCGAACATCATCGGGGTGGTTGCAGTGACGACGACGGGCTGTTAGATAACCGCCGGACTGCAATCCGGCAGACGATATTCAATTCGACGAAACGGGAGTGATGTCATGAAGAAGCAGAGTGGTTTTACCCTGATTGAGCTGGTGATGGTGATCGTGATCCTCGGGATCCTGGCCGCGGTCGCGCTGCCGAAGTTCGTGAATCTCGGCGGCTCCGCCCGGACCTCGGTCATCGAGGGTGTCGCGGGCAGCATGCGTGCCGCCAATGCGCAGATCTACGCGCTCGCCGCCACCTCTGGACAGATGGGCGCGACTGGCTCGGTCACCATCAATGGCGTGGTTGTCAATACGGCTTATGGCTTTGCTGCGTCGCTCACCGACCTCACCAATGCCATGACGCTCCAGCCGGCATCGGATTTCACCATCACGGCCGGTCCGCCCGCCGCGGTCGAGATGGCCAACGCCTCGGTGCCGGCCAGCTGCGAAGCGACCTATGCCGCATCGACCGGTGCGGGGCTCGACCCCACCTACGGGCTGACGGACAGCAACTGCTGATACCTGTCTGGCTGCTGCGCCCCGCGCAGCGGCCAGCATCAAGCAGTCCCCGGCGGGGTGCTGGTGCTAAGCACCCCGCTTTTTTTCCGACGCCACGCGATCCTGATTTGAGGAGGATGCCATGTCCGACCAGATCGCCATCACCCCGGTCCCGGTGCGGCAGCGTGGTGTTACCTTTGTTGAGCTAGTCGTCATACTGGTGATCGCCGGGGTGCTCGCGGCAGTGGTGGCGAGCCGCTGGAATGCGACCGGTGCGACCGCGCCCTACCAGGGCGAGCTGCTGGCCCGCAGCATCCGGCATGCGCAGATGCTCGCCATGACCTGGGGGCAGACTCTGGCACTCACCCCCTCAGCCAGCGGCTACAGCGTCTCCTGTGCCACCGGCACTGCCGCTCCCTGCAACGGTGGTGGCGGGGCGCCGGTGACTGACCCTGCCACCGGATCACCCTTTACCGTAGCGCTGGCCTACGGGGTCACGCTTTCCGGAGCCGTGCTCGGCCTCGACAGCGTGGGAAGGCCGGTATCGGGAGCCGGGGTGCTGCTCACCGCGCCCACGGTCTATACCCTCACCGCCGGCAGTGCGACCTGGTCGGTGAGTGTTGCACCGATCACCGGATTCGTGACGGTGGCCATGCCATGACCCGAAGCGGCATGCATGGCTTCACCCTCATCGAGCTGATCATGGTGATCGTGGTGCTCGCGATCGCGGCCGTGGCCCTTCTTTCCGGCTACGGACAGGTGGCAGACACGATCGGTACCGATGCCTCCCTGCAGGCGGGCGTGCAGCTCGCTCGCGCATGCGGCGAGTACCTCATCGCCGAGCGGCGCGACAATCCCCGCAAGGGTTACAGTAGCGTGATCAGTGCCGGGAGCAGCATCTGCAATGTTGTTCCGGATCCGCAAGGACTCACGGTCGCGGTCACGTTCACGCCTTACACTGCCGCCGCCTGTCCCGCGGGCACCACCTGCACGCTCGCGGGCATCACCGTGACCCAGGGCAGCGAGACTCTGGATACCACCAGCCTGATGCTGGCGTCCTACTGATGCGTCCCTGCACCCCACATGGCCGCTTTGCCGCCCCGCCCCGCGCGGCTGGCGGGTTCACGCTCATGGAGCTCGTCACCGTGATTGTTCTTGTCGGTATCCTCGCTATCGCCGCCGCGCCGGTGCTCGACAGCGGGATCAAAACCTTCCATATGACCTCGGTGAGCATCGACCTGCTTGGCAAGCTGCGCTATGCCACCGCGCGCATGGCGCGCGAAATCCGCGAAGTCCGCCGCAACCCGAAGAACACGGCCGCTTATGACATTTCGACGATGACCGCCACGACTCTGACGTTCACCAAGACCGACGGGACCACCGTCACGATCAGCGCCAGCCCCCCCGACGTGATGCTGTCCTACTCAAAGCCCGCGGTTTCCGCGATCCTCACCGACGCGCTCGGCAGCCTGAAGTTCAGTTACTACCAGATTGACGGCGTGACGGCAGCCACGAAGGTATGGAATGTGGCATTCGTACGGGTCGATCTCACCCTGACGCAGAACGGTGTGCCTTACACCGAGGCCACCTGGGTGACGTTGAGGAACCAGACATGATCGCGCCGGCGGCAGGGTGTTTTCCCGGCGCGCGCGGCGCGCGCGGCGCGGCGACGCTGATGGCCGTGCTGTTCCTCCTCATCGTGGTGGCATTCGCCGTGCTGGTAGCCATCCGCATGTCGGGTTCGGACGTCATGGACACCAGTCTCGGACAGAGCGGGCTGAACGCGCTGATGCTCGCCGAGAGCGGCGTGGAACGCGCCGCCGCCCGCTATGTGTCGGGTACGGCCTGCAAGGCGCTGGCGCGGCCGGTCGACGGTCCGTATCCCCTGGGGCAGGGATCGTTCACGGTCAACGGAGCCTATTCCACCGACTTCAACGGCGCGAAGCTGCCGGCCGGTGAATGCCGGATCCAGAGTGTCGGCGCGGTCGCCATGGTGCGGCGTACGGTACAGGCAATCCTGCAGTTGCCCCGACGCCGGCGCCGGGGGCCGGTGGTGATCCAGTGGCACGAAATCGAATCCTGAAGTCTTCCGGCTGCGCGGCAATCCGGGCGGGAACAGGGAGCTGCAAAGTTTTTGTCAGACCCAGATGGCGGATCCGGCGGCCGGCTGATTGCCGATCCGCAGGAAATAGGAGAAATTCCATTGACAACAGCAGGTTACTGTGTAAATTTTCTGCTACGCTTGAAATATGAATAACAACCCCATGGGATTCCAGATATCTATAGCCCCAGGCGGCGTGACCATGAATCCGGTACCGGACCCGTGTTCGCGGCGCTGAGAACAAGGCGGAGCTCCCCGGGGCTTACGGCCGTCGGCCTGGACCGCGACGGCGTGTGTCTGGTGTGTGTCCAGCGCGACGCCGGGCAGCGTCCGCGCATTTCGCACTGGGAATTCCGTCCAGTCGGCAGCGATGCGCCGCGTGAGAAGGTGCTGGCCATGCTGGCCCGCGACCATGACCTCGGGCACGCCCGCTGCACGACGCTGCTCGGCGAAGGGGATTACCAGCTGCTCCTGACCGAGGCGCCGGATGTGCACGCCGAGGAACTCAGGGCGGCGCTGCGCTGGCGCGTCAAGGATCTGATCAATTTCCATATCAACGACGCGAGCCTCGACGTGTTCGATCTGCCGGCAAACACCGCTCCGGGCCGTGCCCGCGAGATGTACGTGGTGGCGGCGCGCAACAGCGCGATCCGGGCCCGTGCCGACACGCTGGATGCAGCCGGGATCAACCTCGACATCATCGACATTCCCGAGCTTGCGCAGCGCAATCTCGCGTCCCTGTTGCCGGAAGACGCCAGTGGTGTGGTGATGCTGACCCTGCAGGCGGACAGCGGACTCATCACCCTGACGCGCCAGGGTCTGATGTACCTGAGCCGCACGCTGGGCACCGGATACAGCGCGCTGCAGGCCGCGGCGGATCCGGTCGGTTACTTTGACCAGATCGTCCTCGAGATCCAGCGCTCGCTCGACTATTACGAAAGCCATTTCCGTGAAGCCCCGATACGCCACCTGGTGCTCGGAGGCAGCACGTCCGGGATTCCGGCCCTGGCCCCGCATCTGCAGGCCAATCTGGGTGTCCAGGTGTCCGTGCTCGATATTCCGCAGCTGTTCGACTGCGAGCCACCGATGCCACGGCCGATGCAGGAGCGCTGCCTCGCGCATATCGGGGCGGCCCTGCGGCTGGAGGTCAGGACACTGTGAACCAGCAAGTCAATCTCTATCATCCGGTCTTCCGGCGGCAGCAGAAGCGGTTTTCGGCCGTGGCCATGCTGCAGGCAGGGGTGGCGATCCTGGCCGGCATCGTGCTGTTCTATGCGCTCAGCCTGTGGCGCATCGAATCGCTGCGTGCGCAGCTGCGCGTTATTAGCGGGCAGCAGACTGCCACCGAAAACCGCATCACCGACATCAACCGCGAATTTCCGCAGCGCGTGGCGAAACCGGTGCTGGCGGCGCAGCTGCGCCAGTTGCGGGACGAGGTCGCGGCTACCAGGCAGGCAGTACGGCTGGCTGGACGGGAACACTTTGGCAGCACGCACGGCTATTCGGATTATCTCATCGCGTTTGCGCGCCAGCATGTCCAGGGACTGTGGCTTACCGGCCTGAGCATCAGCAGCGACGGCCGGCACATGACGCTGGAAGGACGCAGTGTGCGGCCTGCGCTGGTGCCGCGCTATCTGCAGCGTCTGTCCGGAGAAAAGATTCTGGCCGGCACCGGCTTCAGGGTTTTCCGTATCGTCCGCCCGCAACGCGGCCACCACAAAGGGTGGCTTGAGCCTTACGTAGAGTTCACCGTCCGAACCGGCGGATCCGCAGTTTCCGCTGCCGGGGTCCAGGGCCGGCCGTCATGAGCACCCTGCACCAGTCCATGAAGCGGCTTGCCGATCGTATTGACGTGCTGTCGCTGCGTGAGCGCGCGATTCTTTTTCTCGGGATCCTGGTGGTGCCGATCGTAATCGCTGCCAATTTCCTGTTTGTGCCGCTGCGCACCGAACAGCTGAATCTCGAGGGGCAGATCACCCGTCAGCTGCATGAATCGCAGACGCTCGACCGTCACAGCAGCGCGCTGCTCAGCGGGCGCATGACCGATCCGAACGCGGCGGCGCGCGCGCAGATCTCGCTCCTCGAACGGCAGCTGCATGCGCAACGCGGAACGCTCTTGACGGTCACGCAGGGTCTCGTCAGTCCCACGGAGATGGCGAGGCTGGTGCATGCGCTGCTGGCAAAAAACCACGGGCTGCAGCTGGTTTCTATCGAGAACCTGCCACCGCAGCCGCTTGGAGGCGAACTTTCGGGCGATGCCGCAACCGGTGCGCAGGCGGAAAGGATCCCGCCCGCGCTGCCGTCACCGCAGGCCCTTCCGGCGCAGCCCTCCGGCGGCGCGGCCGCGCCGGTGCTCTATCTTCACGGCATGCGGGTGGTGCTGAAAGGCCGCTACTTCGACATCGTGCGCTACCTCCAGTCGATGGAAGCATTGCGCTGGAAGATGTATTGGGGAGGGCTGCGTCTGAAGACGCTGCGCTACCCGGAGTCGGAAGTGACACTCGTGATCTATACGCTCGGATTCAACCGCGCGTGGATCGGCATGTAACTCTGGAGGAAGGCGCACGCGCATGATTACGGGACCGGCA
The DNA here is from genome assembly GCA_021778035.1 of Pseudomonadota bacterium. Lineage (GTDB taxonomy): Bacteria > Pseudomonadota > Gammaproteobacteria > Acidiferrobacterales > UBA6901 > JAJYCY01. The sequence continues at coordinate 8,784 of JAJYCY010000002.1, read as the reverse complement.
ACGAAAGAGTGCAGCACGCTGCTGGCGGTTGCGGCGCTGGCGCTGCTCGTCGCGGGGACGGCGCGGGCACATGCTGCGGCGTCGCTGTCCGGTCTCGCCGATCCTACGCGTCCGTATGCTGCCGGTAGCGGCGGGACAGGCCTCGTGCTGCAGTCGACGCTCGTGTCACCGCTGGAACGCATCGCGGTGATCAATGGCCGCACATTTACCCTTGGCGATCGCGTAGGCGGAGCCGAAATCGTCGGGATCCGTCCGTACGGCGTGGTTCTGCGCCGCGCCGGGCGGCAGACGGTTCTGCCCCTGTTGCCGACACTGAATATCGAGAGACGAAGCGATGACATCCTGCCCTCAGCAGCAAAGCGCTAGGCGCCGCCGCATGCGGATCGCCGTCGCGGTGATTGCCGCCGTGTCACTGTCTGCATGCCAGACAAACCCCTACCACTGGGACCAGGAGGTCGGAGCGCATATTGGCGCCAGCCTGAAGCGCGCCGGCAAGACCGACGCGACGGTCTCCGCTGTGCCGGCGGCCGTGAGCCAGGCGCTGCTTCCGCCGCTCGAGATCCGCCTTCCGCACGGCCGTCGGGCGCCGCTCGAGCCGCATTTCGATCTCTCGGTCAACAATGCGCCGGCGCAGGAAGTGTTCATGGGGCTGGTGCGCGGCACGCCGTACAGCATGATTGTCCCGCCGGATCTCACAGGCACCATGACTCTGCACCTCAAGAATGTCACGGTGCCTGAGGCGATGAATGCGATCCGCGAGGCTTACGGGTACGGTTACCGGCGCCGGGGTAACCGTTTCCTGGTCCAGGGCCTCGGGATGCAGACGCGTATCTTCCATATCAACTACCTTGACATGGTACGCGACGGCGAGTCGGACATACGCGTCACGTCCTCGGATCTCACCCAGACCCAGACTTCCGGAACCGGAATGAATGGCACCGGCACCACCTCGTCCACCACCTCGCGGCAGACCCCCAGCATCCGGGTGAAGACGATCTCCAAGAACGACTTCTGGGGCACGCTCAGGAAAAGTCTGACGACGATCATCGGAACCGCCGACGGCCGCCAGGTGGTCGTCAATCCGCAGGCCGGGCTGGTGATCGTACGCGCCATGCCCCGGGAGCTTGATATGGTGCGCCGCTACCTGCGCCAGACCAGCAAGGCCGTGGACCGCCAGGTGATCCTTGACGCCAAGATCCTGGACGTCCAGCTCAACAATCAGTACCAGACCGGCATCAACTGGGCGGCGCTGCAGGGTTCATCCATATTCGCGCAGACAGGCGGCGGGACCATCTTCGGCGGCGGGGGAACCAGTGACATCGCCGGCAACACCGGAAGTCTCAATCCCGCCGTAGCGGGCAACACCCCGGCCAACGTGATCAACAATACCGCCGTCTCGGCATTCGGTGGTGTGTTCAGCATTGCCACCAAGTCCGCGGACTTCGCGTCGTTCCTCGAGCTTTTGCAGACGGAGGGAACCGTACACGTCCTGTCGAGTCCGCGGGTATCGACAATCAACAACCAGAAGGCGGTCATCAAGGTCGGCGGCGACGATTATTTCATCACTGGCGTGACCAGCACCCCGTTTGCGTCCATCGGCGGAACCGCCACAGTCTCGAGTCAGGTAGACCTGACACCGTTCTTTTCGGGCATAGCCCTTGATGTGACGCCGGAGATCAATGCGCACAACGACATCATCCTGCATATCCATCCCTCGGTGAGCCAGGTCGTGCAGAGGAACAACACATTCACCCTGAACGGGCAGATCAACAGCCTGCCACTTGCATCCAGTACGATCCAGGAATCGGATGATGTCGTGCGCGCCCGCAGCGGACAATACGTGGTGATCGGCGGCCTGATGAAGGAAGAGAGCACCGACAACAACGCTGGTGTGCCGCTGCTCCAGAGCATCCCGCTGCTCGGCAACCTGTTCAAGGACAAGCAGGCGGTACGTGTCAAGAATGAGCTCGTTATCCTGCTGAAGCCGACTATCGTGAACAATGGTCAGGTGTGGGAAGATTCCATTCAGGGTTCGCGTCGCCGCCTCAGCAGCCTCGAAAGAGGGCGCTGAACGGATTGCGCCCACGAAAACCGGACGGGTTGATGCATGTATACGGCGCACTTCGGACTCACCGGACTGCCTTTCGGCATTACGCCGGACACAAGCTTCATCTACGCCCATCCGAGCTACCAGGATGCGCTCAATACCTTGCTGGTCTGCGTGCGCAGCGGCGAGGGGTTCATCAAGGTGGCGGGAGAGGTCGGCACCGGCAAGACGCTGCTGTGCCGCAAGCTGCTGGACAGCCTGGGTGAAGGGTTCGTCACTGCCTATATTCCGAATCCCTATCTCGAACCGATGACACTGCTGCTGGCCGTGGCCGATGAATTCGGGGTCGATTGCGCAAGCAATGCCAACCAGCACCAGCTGCTCAGGTCCATCACCGCGTTCCTGCTCGATGTGCATGGGCGAGGCAAGAGGGCGGTGCTGTGCCTCGACGAGGCACAGGCCATGCCGGTCGAGACGCTTGAGGCGCTCAGGCTGCTGAGCAACCTGGAGACCGAGCGCCGCAAGCTGCTGCAGGTCGTGCTGTTCGGCCAGCCGGAGCTGGATACCCGCCTGAGCGATCCTTCCATCCGCCAGCTCAGGCAGCGCATCAGCTTTTCGTGCAGGCTGGCGGCCATGGGTCCGGACGAAGTGGAGTGTTACCTGGCGCACCGGCTTGCGATCGCAGGCTATCGCGGGCCCAGGCTGTTCTCGCGCCAGGCAGTGCGGGCGCTGCACGATGCCAGCCGCGGCATTCCGCGGCTGGTCAACATACTGGCGCACAAGGCGCTGATCGCCGCTTTCGGCGAAGGTGCGCAGCTGGTCGGCTTGCGGCATGCACGGGAGGCCATTGCTGATACCGAATCGACGCGTCCACATCTGGCGGCCCATGCGCTACGGATCCTGAGAACCGCCGCAGCGGTGCTGGCATTTCTTCTGGTGTCGGCCGGGGTGCTGATATGGGAGTTTCACGCATGAGTCTCATCAACAAGATGCTGAGGGATCTCGAGGCACGCCAGCTTCCGTCTGCCGGACACGCGCCGGCCCGGCCGGTCTATGAAGATCTGCGATCCGCAGATACCCGGCCGCCACGCGGCCGCCTGCTGTCCCCTGTGCTGGGCATCACCTTGCTGGTGCTGTTCGCGGCGGGACTGGGCGTCCTGGGTCGCAGGCTAATTTCCGGTCACCCTGCCGTCGTGGCCGCTAGCGTGCCGGTTCCAGCGCCAGTCGCCCTGCCGGCGCCACCCACGCACGCGGCCGCACCACGGGTGGGCGTGCGGTCCGCTCTAATGCGTAGAGCCACCGGGCTGCGGTCAGACGCCCTCCGTTCGCCACCGGTGCGGATGCCGCGCCGGGTTTCTGTCGTGAAGGACCGGCATGTGTCGCGGCACCGGAGTGTCGCGCCGATCGTTGTCAGCCGGGTCGCCGTCGCCGTGCCCCCGCAGTCAGTCGGGTCCGGCACTCAGCCGGTGGACGGGAGCACGGTCCGGAAAACGGAGATTCCGCTGACCACCCGCGAAATCGCCGAGAATGCCTACCGCCAAGGCGAGGAACTGCTGGCCCAGGGGCGGCGTACCGAGGCGCGATCGGCGCTGCGATCGGCATTGCACGACGATCCGCGTAATGCGCAGGCAAGGGAGCTGCTCGCCGGCCTGCTGATCGAGGAGGGCCGGTCGGCTGACGCATCCCGGCTGCTGCAGCAGGGGCTTTCGGTACTGCCGCGGCAGTCTGCGTTCATCTACCTCCTTTCCCGCATCGACGTTGCGCGTGGATCCGACGCGCAGGCCGTCGCACTGCTGAACCGCGGTCTGCCGGATGCCGGCTCCAATCCGGACTATCTGGCGCTGCTCGCGGCGCTCGACCAGCGCATGGGGAAAAACGCTGCCGCCGCGGCGCTCTACGGCCGTGCTGTCGCTTTGAGGCCGCTCAACGGCGGCTGGTGGATTGGCCTCGGGATTTCGCTGGAAACCGGAAAGCACTGGGCCGCCGCCCGGCAAGCCTACTCCCGGGCGATGCTCACCCCCCTCAATGCGACGCTCAGGGACTACGCCGAAGAACGTCTCGATGCGATCCGTTCGCGATGACAGGTGGTCGGTCAAACAGCCTCGGGGCGCTCATTCCCTGCGGAGTCGTGGCGGACCGCCATCCTCCTGATTGAGAGAGAAAGGTCGCGGCCAGGTTCGTTTCCGGACGCGGAATTCCTGGCAGCACAGACAAGTGCCCGGACATTTTTCGGAACGGCAGAGCAGGCGCATGGACTGGCCGGACAGCGCGCTCGCCGACTGATATCCCCTTCATGGTGTTTCCCGGATCAGTGCGGGCCTGCATGATGACGATCACCCGGCTGGACTTACGGTGATGTCTAACGCCGGAAATACGTTCACGATCGGCGGCAATGCCTATACCGTTTCCCAGGCCGGCGTGCTTACTGGCACCCTCAGCTTCAGCCAGACAGTACCCGATGCCGGACCGGCTGCTGTCCGGGAGAGCTAAATCATTGCCGCTTTACTGCACGCAGGGCCACAGCCTGTTTGCCTATATATTAATCATACGTAAAATTCACCGGCATTAGCCGGTTGACTGGAGCCCGAAGACCGCTAGACTCCAGTTTTTCTGTCACGCGCCAGGATGCGGGACAATGGTCTCCGTATGGTGCTGGGACGCCGGTGACAGGGTGAGAACGGACAGCTATGGTACAGCACGAACCGGAGATTTCGGTGCTGGGAGCGCACCTCGAGCGGTTGCAGCGCCAGCATCTTTACCGCCGGCGCGAAACCGTCGACAGCCCGCAGGGCGTGGAACTTGTGATCGACGGCCGTTCCTTCCTCAATTTTTGCAGCAATGATTACCTGGGGCTCGCGAATCATCCGCAGGTGGTGGAGGCGTTCCAGTCCGGCGTACTCCGCTACGGCGTCGGAGCCGGTGCGTCCCATCTCATCAGCGGGCACAGCCGGGCGCACCAGGCCTTGGAAGAGGAACTCGCGGATTTCGTTGGCGCTCCCCGTGCGCTGCTCTTCTCGACGGGCTACATGGCCAATCTCGGTGCGGTAGGTGCGCTCACGGACCGCCGCGGCACGGTGTTCGAGGACAAGCTTAATCATGCGTCCCTGATTGATGCTGCACGCCTGTGTCAGGCGTCGGTCAGACGCTATCCGCATGGTGATCTGGGTCGGTTGCAGGCGCTGCTGGCCGAGTCCGCCGGAAAAAAGCTAGTGCTTACTGACGGTGTATTCAGCATGGATGGCGACGTTGCTCCGCTGTCCGCGCTGACAGAGCTGGCCCGCAGGCATGGTGCAACGCTGCTTGTCGATGATGCTCATGGCCTGGGGGTGCTGGGCGCGGGCGGAAGGGGTTCGTGCGAAATATTCCGGCAGCCCGTTGCCTCCCCGCTGATCCTGATGGGTACGCTCGGCAAGGCGTTCGGTACGTTCGGCGCGTTTGTCGCCGCCGCAGAAGAGGTCATCGAAACCCTGATTCAGCACGCGCGCGCCTATATCTACACTACTGCCCTGCCTCCGGCAGTGGCGGAAGCGACCCGCGCCAGCCTGCGGCTTGTGCGTACCGAAGCCTGGCGGCGTGATCTCCTGCGCGAACGTATCTCCCAGTTCCGGCGCGGAGCGGGCGAACTTGGCCTGCGCGTCCTGGATTCGGCCACGGCGATCCAGCCCGTGATACTCGGCGATCCCGATGCCGCGCTGGCGGCAGCGGCGGCGCTGCGCCAGCATGGCATCCTGGTGCCGGCTATTCGTCCGCCGACCGTGGCCCGGAACGCATCACGTCTGCGGATCACGCTGTCGGCCGCGCACACAGCGAGCCACGTCGAGCATCTTCTGGATGCTCTTGCCCGGCTGCCCGGGCTCCCGGGATGACTGCCATTTCGCGGAGGACGCTTGGCAGCGGCCCGGATCTTGTTCTGGTGCACGGATGGGGATTGCATTCCGGAATCTGGGGTGGCCTGGCACCAGAGCTGGCCCAGCACTTCCGGGTCATCCTCGTTGATCTGCCGGGTCATGGACTGAGCGCGGCGGTGCCGCCCGGTGATATCGACACCTGCGCCGATGCGCTGGCCGCGCTGGTTCCGCAGACAGCAATCTGGGTGGGGTGGTCACTGGGCGCCACGCTGCTCCTGCAGCTTTGCGCACGCCACAGGCGGAAGGTCGACAGGCTGGTTCTGGTCGGTGCGACCCCATGCTTTCTGCGTTCGGCCAACTGGAGCTGCGGTATGGAAGCGGAAGTGTTCGCCGCGTTTGCTGCCGATCTGAGGAATTCCTATCGCCCGGCGCTGCAGCGCTTTCTGACCCTGCAGCTTGGCCCAGGCGAAGAATCACGCGCGCTGGTGCGCTCGATGCGTACCGAGCTGTTCCGCCATGGCGAACCGGATCCCGCAGGGCTCGAGGCAGCGCTTGAGATCCTGCGTAGGGCCGATCTGCGTGACCTGCTGCCCCAGCTTCGGGTGCCATCACTGGTGATTCATGGTGCCCGCGACCGGCTTGTGCCGGTTGCGGCTGCGCAGTACCTGGCGGAAGGGCTGGGCGCTGGCATGCGGATCCTGGACACGGCCGGACACGTGCCATTTCTGTCCCATCCCGCCGAGTTCCGCGCGGCCCTCGGGATCTTCCTTCATGACTGACCGTGTAGCAGACCTTGATCGGCGCCGGGTACGGGCCGCGTTCCAGCACGCGGCCAAATCCTATGATTCCGCTGCAGTGTTGCAGCGTGAGATCGGAGACCGGTTGATGGAGCGCCTCGATATCATCCGGCACAGTCCGGACCGCATACTCGATGCAGGCAGCGGTACCGGCTACTGTACGCGCGCGCTTTCCCGGCGCTACCCGCAGGCACGCGTCGTCGGTGTGGATGTTGCGCCGGGCATGGCCAGAGAAGCCGCGCGCCGCAGGCGCCGGGGATTCCTGCCGGGACGCGGTGGTCGCGAGGACCATGTCTGCGGCGACGCCGAATCCCTGCCGGTCGCCTCCGCCTCGATGGACATGGTGGTATCCAACCTGATGCTCCAGTGGTGCAGTCCGGATGCGGTCTTTTCCGAATTCCGGCGTGTACTGCGGCCGGGCGGCCTGCTGATGTTCACGAGCTTCGGACCAGACACGCTGGGGGAACTGCGCAGTGCCTGGGGCAGCGTGGACGGGGCGCCGCATGTTCATGACTTTATCGACATGCACGACCTCGGTGATGCGCTGATGCGGGCCGGGTTTGCCGGGCCGGTGATGGACGTGGAGCGCCTGGTTCTGACATACCCGCGCGTGCTCGACATGCTCCGGGACCTGAAGGCGATCGGGGCCCGTAATGCGGTACGCGGCCGGCATCCGGGTCTCACGGGAAAAGACCGTTTTGCCGGTTTCTGCAGCGCCTACGAGGCCATGGCTGGGGCGGACGGACGCATTTCAGCGAGCTACGAGATCGTGTACGGGCATGCGTGGGCTCCCACGGGCAGCACGGGCAGCAGTGACATGCCTGCCGGTACCGTTGCAGTGGCGCTGAGTCGTATCACAAGACGGGGCTGAGGACAGACCGATGGGCGGCTGGTTCATCACGGGGACCGATACCGGCGTCGGCAAGACACGCGTATCCTGCGCCCTGCTGCAGGCACTTGGAGCCAGGGGGATTCCGTCCGTCGGAATGAAGCCGGTGGCAGCCGGCTGTGACGCCGGACCGGATGGTCCGCGCAGCGCTGACGCTGATGCGCTGTGTGCATCGAGTTCTGTCCCCGCGGTGTATGCCGACGTCAACCCCTACGCGCTGGCTGTTGCGACCTCCCCTCATCTGGCGGCGCAGGCAGAGGGTGTCGTGATCGATATTGGATATCTGCGGCAGTGCTATGCCCGGCTGGCCGGAGCCGCACGCTGTGTCGTGGTGGAGGGGGCCGGGGGCTGGCTCGTTCCGGTTTCCCGGCAGCAGACCATGGCAGATATTGCCGTAGCGCTGTCATTGCCGGTCGTGCTGGTCGTCGGGATACGGCTCGGAGCCCTGAATCATGCGCTCCTGACGGCGCAGGCCATCCGCACTTCCGGCCTGACACTCGTTGCTTGGGTCGCGAACCGTATCGACCCGGATGAGCGGCTGGAAGGTTACGTGGAAACGCTGGATGCTTCCTTGCGAGTTCCGCGACTGGGGTCTCTTCCCTATGCGCCCGACGGAGATCCCGCGGTCTGGCGGAGTCATCTTGATCTCGATGTCCTGGGGCTCCCGGGATGACAGGTGATTCGCCGCACTGATCCCATTGCCGGCGGGTCCGCCGGCTCGTAACCCGGGCCGGTCGCGTGCCCCGGACGGGGCGCCCGACCATCCGTTGCGGAGTGCGGCTGCCAGCTGCCTCGGCACCCACCATCATTTCCCGGACGGTCCACGCCGAAGTTTGTTTATCCGGTTGCCGGCAGTTTTCTGCGTCCGGCCGTTTCCGGGTCCACTCTGCCGATGGCCGGCCGGCAGCAGGACCCTGGAATAGCGCTCCGCCAGCGAGCACGCGGACCTGTACCCCAATTTCCAGCAAGGATTTCTCTGCCCGTCTTCCGGCCGGAGGCGGTTTCCGCGCCCCTATGATATTGGGGGGATCAGTGGTACATTTCCTCTATGTGTCATTGATCTAGATCATGAACATGATTGTTTTTAGTTGATCTGGATCATGTGAATGCGATCTAGCCACCGGCTGCGGCATTCCGGATGTGACCGACTGCCGCGGTCATGGAAATGATGCAGGGCAACCGAGGGTGGGTGCATGAGCGGAT
>JAJYCY010000035.1:16013-22039 GCA_021778035.1 Pseudomonadota bacterium | reverse complement strand
GTCTGTTCGCGTTCATCATGGCCGCCCATCACGACCGGTCCGCCACGCGCACGTCCGACCGCGTCGAGTTCATCGATGAAAATGATGCAAGGCGCCTTGGCGCGGGCCTGCTGGAACAGGTCCCGTACCCTGGCGGCACCGACACCAACGAACATCTCGATGAACTCCGAACCGCTGATGCTGAAAAACGGCACTCCTGCCTCGCCGGCCACGGCACGCGCCAGCAGCGTCTTGCCCGTACCCGGTGCGCCCAGCAGCAGCACGCCCTTGGGCATGTGCCCGCCGAGCCGCTGGATGCGTCCAGGATCCTTCAGGAACTCGATGCTCTCCCGCAGCTCTTCCTTCGCCTCGTCGGTACCGGCAACATCGTCAAATGTAACTTTCGGCAAGTCGTCGGCATGGATGCGTACACGGTTGTTGCCGATATTGAGAAAGCCGCCTGCCCCCTGCATCCTGCGCGTGAACCAGGACCAGATGAGAAAAAGCACGCCGAACGGCAACACCCAGGACAGCAGGATGTCGGTCCAGTGACTGCGGTGCTCGACGGTGTACTGCACGCCGTGCTTCTGCAGCATGCCAGCCAGGGCATTGTTCTCGAGCGGAACCGTGGCATATCTGCGCGGCCTGCCCGTTTTCGGGTCGGTCAGCGTAAGACTGCCGCTGATCGTACCGTCGGAAATGACCGCGCTCTTGACCTGGTTGCTGTCCAGGTACTGCAGAAATCGGCTGTAAGGAATTTCGGTGCTGGCGCCGCCGATTGAGTACTGCCATACATAAAGCATGGCGATGAAAAACAGGACATACAGGACGAGGGACACTTCCGGACGCTGCCAGAATTTCAGTTTCTGTGGCCGGTCCGGCTTGTTGACTTCGATATCCGGCTTCTTCTGACCAACGTCGAACTTTGTCTGTTTCATCACGATCAGTTCCGCCGAGCCCGCACGCAGCCTTCCGGACCTGTCCAGAGTCCGCCTCTTCCGCTCCACGACATGCCGGAGCCAGCGGGACCCCGCCCTCTGCGGGGAGGGTCCCGCCCCAGTCTGGCCAGGTCGCCGCTAGGAGACGCTTCCGAACCCGCGGTCAACCGTCCCCGCCGGCGCCTCCAGACCCGCAATTCTGCATCCCTGCGCCACCGGCCCGCCCGGAAACAGTTCATAGAGAAATTTCATGCCGCCTTTGTAATGAAATCTCTCGTCGAGCGCATCGTGCAGCGCATGGGTGTTGATATGGGTATCTTCGTGCCGCGAATAGAAATCCTGCAGCGCACGGATGATTTCCCAATGGTCGGCACCAAGACTGAGTCCCTCTCTTGCCGCAAGCCCGGACGCCGTGTCCGGGGTCCAGTCTTCCGGCGCATGTGGAAAACCGGCTGGAGCCTTTACAGCGTTTTCACCCTGACGGATCGCATCAATGAGGCTGGTCATGGCTGCATCCTCGATGTTCAGGAACTGTGATCCACCCCGTAACATCCACCTTTCGCCGCGATCATTGGCTGAACAATCACTGGCGGATCCATTATAGAACCGGCCGTGGCGCCGGGGGAACCGGCCGTGTAAACCGCCTGCCGGGCCGACTGGCGGCCGCCGTTTTCCTTCCTATGTCCCCGCCCGGCGTCCCCGCCGGCGGAGCAGACCGGCCGTGTGCAGCCACTTCTCGGTTTCGACCGCCACCGCGCAGACCGCGGCGATTGCCATAATCATGACCCAGTCCCCCATCCCGATCGGCGCGGTCCCGAACACGCGATTGCAGACCGGCAGATACGTAAAGGCGAGCTGCAGGGACAGCATCGTGGCGCTGCCCGCCCATATCCACACGTTGCTGCGGAGAGACCAGAATGGCCTTGTGAGTGACCGGCAGTTGAACAGATAGGCGGTTTCGACGACCACGAACAGGTCGGAGGCGATGGTGGTCGCCCGGCTCACCGGCTGTCCACGATGCAGCGCCAGGGCAAAGAGCCCGAATGCGCCCGCGAGCAGGAATACGACGACCAGCGTGGAGCGCACGATCAGCGACCGATCCAGGATGGGTGCCGACCGCAGCCGTGGCGGACGCTGCATGATGCCTTGTTCCGCCGGTTCGAATGCCAGCATGAGGCCGAGCAGCACTGCGGTCGACATGTTGATCCACAGGATCTGCAGCGGTGAAATCGGCAGCGCCGTGCCGGCGAATATCGCTGCCAGGATCACCAGGCCCTCCCCGGCATTGGTCGGAACCGTCCAGGCGATGAACTTGACCAGGTTGTCGTAGATGCCACGCCCCTCTTCGACTGCCGCTTCGATGGTGGCGAAATTGTCATCCGTCAGCACCATGGCCGCCGCCTCCCGCGCCACCTCTGCCCCGCCACGCCCCATCGCGATTCCGATATCCGCCTGCCTCAGTGCCGGCGCATCGTTGACCCCGTCGCCGGTCATTGCCACGATTTCGCCATTGGCCTGCAGGGCCTGCACCAGCCTCAGTTTCTGTTCCGGCTCGACGCGCGCAAACACGTCAGTTTCCGCCGCAACCCTCGCCAACGCCTGCTCATCCAGCTCTGCGAGGCGGGAGCCGGTGAGCACCGCGCCCTCCCCCGAGACGATGCCGAGCTGGCGCGCGATCGTCAGCGCGGTGCCAGGGTGGTCTCCGGTAATCATTTTCACGCGGATCCCCGCTGCCTGGCAGGTGCGCACCGCACTGATCGCAAGCTGCCGGGGTGGATCGGCCATCCCCGCCAGCCCGAGAAACACGAGACCGTGTGTGATGCCGGAATGATCCAGCGCTGATCCGGCCGGGAGCACGCCGCGTGCCAACGCCAGTACCCGCAATCCGTCCTGCGCCATTTTTCCGGCAGCGACGAGTATCGCGTCCGCATCGAGCGCCGTCTCCTGCCCTCCGGTACCGAGTCTCGTACTGCAGGCCGGCAGCAGTTTTTCCGCGGCGCCCTTGACGTAGACAACACGCACGCCCTCGACCTCGTGCAGCGTCGCCATGTAGCGGCGGTCTGAATCAAACGGCAGCTCATCCAGACGCGGAAAGACCGCATTGAGCGTATGTTCGTCGAGGCCACCCTTGCGTCCCAGCACCAGCAGGGCTCCCTCGGTCGGATCGCCCTGCACCTGCCAGTGGCCACCCGATTGCACCAGCTGCGCGTTGTTGCACAGCATGCCGGCCAGCAGTGTTTCCCGCAGGCCGGCGGCGGGGGCATCTGTGCGGGGTGCACCGATTCGTCCCGCAGGACTGTAACCACTGCCGTGCACCGCAAGGCTTTCACCGTCCACCCAGACCGCGCGTACCGTCATGGCGTTTTCGGTGAGTGTTCCGGTCTTGTCGGAACAGATGACGGTCGTGCTGCCAAGCGTTTCGACCGCAGGCAGTCTGCGGATGATGGCACGGCGCCTCGCCATGCGCCCCACTCCGATGGCGAGCGTCACGGTGACAGCCGCCGGAAGCCCCTCGGGAATGGCGCCGACGGCAAGCGCGACCGCCGCCATAAACATGCCGAACGCCGGTTCCCCTCGCAGGAGCCCGACGCCAAATGTGACCGCCGCCAGCGCCAGGATCACCCACAGCAGCCGCCGCGAAAACCGGTCCAGCCTGCGCATGAGCGGCGTGACCATCTCCGGGGTTCCGGCGATAAACTGCGAGATCTGGCCGATCTCCGTGGCGCCCCCGGTGGCAATGACGATTCCTGCCCCCTGGCCGGCCGCCACCAGCGTGCCCCCATAGGCCATGCAGGTCCGCTCGGCAAGCGGCGTGTCTGCAGGCACCCGGGCAACCGATTTGGCAACCGGAACCGATTCTCCGGTCAGAGCCGCTTCCGTCATACGCAGCTCCCGTGCGCTGGCAAGACGGAGATCCGCCGGCACTTTCATCCCGGCGGACAGCACCACCACGTCGCCCGGTACCAGATTGCGCGCCTCCAGCCTGTGCTGGCTGCCGCCGCGCAGTACTGTTGACTCGGTCTCGACCGAACGTGCAAGCGCCATCAGCGCAGATTCGGCCTTATTTTCCTGGATGAATCCGACCAGCGCGTTGATCAGCACCACACCCAGGATCACGCCCGCATCGACCCATTCGCCGAGAAATGCGGTCACCGCTGCGGAGCCGATCAGTACGGCAACCAGTGGCTGGATGAGCTGCGAGAGAAACCTGGCGAATACTCCGGGACCGGCGCGGACCTCAAGCTGGTTGGGCCCGGATACGCGACGCTGCGCCGCGGCCTGCGCCTCGTCGAGGCCGCGCGACGGATCAACCCCGAAATGTCGCGCCACCTCCTCCGGGTCCATGGCATGCCATGACACGTTCATCAGCTCTCTCCCCATGCCGCGGGACCCTTCAGAAATACCCATCGCCGGCAGACTGACGTGGGAACATCGCTACTCCGCCTGCCGGCCTTCGGATGCGGGCACCGGACTGCCGCAAGATCCGGGAAGCCCTCGTCTCGTGACAGCCTGCGGCATCCGCCCCGCAAAGTGGCCGGGATCGCATACCGGTGTGGATCACGTTGCTGCGCTTTATTCCTGGTCCGGAACCGTATTTCCGGTGTGCAGGAGACAGACCGATGGTAGCACGGCGTGCCACTGTGCCGGCCGGTTGCCACTGCAGGGTACCGCCGGAGCCGCCGATCACCCGGATATCCGCCTGGCGCTCAGCTGCCCTGTGGCGCGGCCTGCCCGGAACAGGCAGCCCGATGCCACGGCTGCGTGATCGGGCAGACTGTCGCGGCGCCACCTGATATGATCCGCAGACGCTTTCAGCCGGCACTCCTGGCCGTTTGCCCCCTGCAGGATACCGGCCTCCCTGAAACCGGACCGCATTCCGAACCCCGCGACAGCCACGGAGCACGCATGATTGATCTCGACGATCTCCTGGAGCAGGAATTCCCCGTAGATTCCAATCTGTTCTACCTCAACCACGCAGCAGTTGCTCCCTGGCCGGTGCGCACCGGGAATGCCGTGCGCCAGTTTGCCGCAGAGTGCGTGGACATGGGTGCATACGGTTATGCAGACTGGCTCGAGCGCGAAAGCGGGCTGCGGATACAGCTCGCGCGCCTGCTCAATGCGGCCTCGGCCAACGACATTGCGCTCGTCAAGAATACCTCCGAGGGCCTGTCCATGGTGGCCCATGGATTTCCGTGGCGATCCGGCGACAATGTCGTGATCGCGGCCGGCGAGTTCCCGTCAAACCGCATCGTCTGGCAGTCGCTCGGCCACGCCGGCGTGGAATTACGCCAGGTTCCGCTGGCACAGTCCGATGATCCTGAACTGGCGCTGCTCGCTGCGGCCGACAGCCGCACCCGCCTCCTGTCGGCAAGCAGTGTGGACTACGCCACGGGACTGCGGCTGGATCTCGCCCGCCTGGGAAGACAATGCCGGGAACGCGGCATCGCATTCTGCGTCGACGCCATCCAGGGACTCGGTGTCATCCCCCACGATGTGCAGGGCATGGGTATCGATTTTCTTGTGGCCGACGCCCACAAGTGGCTGCTCGGCCCCGAAGGCATTGCGGTTTTCTACAGCGGGGAGCGCTGGCGCGGACAGCTCACGCTGCATGAATACGGATGGCACATGACTGACCATCCGGAGGATTTCGAGCGCGTCAGATGGCAGCCGGCGCAGACCGGGCGCCGGTTTGAATGCGGCAGCCCCAACATGCTCGGCATCCATGCATTTTCCGCGAGCCTGGAGCTGCTGCAGGAAATTGGAGCCCGGGAACTCGAGCGCCGCGTACTTGCCCATGCGCGCCTGCTTATGGAGGGTATCAGTGCCAATCCCGATCTCGAGCTTCTGACCCGCAATGAACCGGGACGCTACGCGGGAATCGTTACCTTCCGCCACCGCTCTATTGCCACCGCCACGCTCTACCATGACCTGCAGAACCAGCGCATCGTCTGTGCGCAGCGCGGCGGCGGCATCCGTTTTTCTCCGCATGCCTACCACCGCAGCGGCATGCTGGAAGAGGTGCTTGAACGGATCACGACGTAATCCGTTCCGGTAGTCACGGCCGGCACGGTCCGGGACAGCCGGAGAAAGGGTTCCGATCGATCGAAT
>JAJYCY010000035.1:10007-15913 GCA_021778035.1 Pseudomonadota bacterium | reverse complement strand
GGATCAGGTGAGCACCGGAGTCCGGTCAGGCTCCGGCATGCGGGCGGTGGAGAACAGTCTGAAGAAATTTCCGGTGGTGATGCCGGCGATCTCGCCGAGACTCAGCGCACGCAATGCGGCAAGCCGTCCGGCAACCTCACGAACGAAGGCCGGTTCATTCGTTTTCCCGCGGAACGGGACCGGCGCCAGATAAGGCGAATCGGTCTCGATCAGGAGCCGTTCGAGCGGCACGCGCTCCGCGACGCCACGCAGTGCATCGGCATTCCGGAAAGTCAGGATTCCGGAAAACGAGATGTAGAACCCGAGATCCAGGGCGGCGTCCGCCGTGTCCCAGTTCTCGGTGAAACAGTGCATGACGCCACCGACCTCCTGCGCATTCTCTTCGCGCAGGATCCGCAGCGTGTCGGCTGCCGCCTCGCGGGTGTGAACGATGAGCGGCTTCCCGCATTCGCGGGCCGCACGGATGTGACGGCGGAAACGTTCCTGCTGCTGCGCGGCATCGACAGCCGGGTGATAGTAGTCGAGTCCTGTCTCGCCGATTGCCACCACGCGCGGGTTATCCGCGAGCGCAACCAGCCGCGCGGTTTCCGGGTCCTCGCCCGCGTGCTCGGCGGGATGGACGCCGACCGAGGCATAGACCTCATCATGTTCCTGCGCAACCTGCAGCAGCAGCGGCAGCCCTTCCAGATTTACCGAAACACAGAGCATGCAGCCTACCGCATTGCCGCGCGCGTTGTGCAGGATCCGGGAGAGCTGGCTGGCGAGGGGTTCGAAAGTGAGGTGGCAGTGAGAATCCGTCAGAAAAGCCATCGCTGCTACATGGTGTGGGTAGGCTTGTCCGACGTGAGCTGGCCGGCGAGGTGTGTCTCGATCTTGTTGCGGGCGGCGCCGGAATCCTTCTCGCTGAACTGGATGCCGATGCCGGCGGCACGGCTGCCCTGGGCACCGACCGGTGTCACCCAGATGACGTGACCCGCGACCGGGATCTTTTCCTTGCTGTCCATGAGAGTCAGCAGCATGAATACCTCGTCCCCGAGCTTGTAGGCCTTGGCGCTGGGGATGAAGATCCCGCCGCCCTTCACATACGGCATGTAGGCCGCATAGAGCGCGTTCTTGTCCTTGATCGTCAGCGAAAGCACGCCTGGGCGTGCCATCGTCGGCGGTACCGCCTTGATGTTGTCAGTCATGCTTATTTCTGTCGGGCCACCCTGCTCCACCGGATCAGCACGTCCTCGAGCAGCAGCAATTCATCAACGGTTCCCGCCAGGATCTGCCTGCGGCCGGACACCGTATCCAGAAATCGGAACAGCTTTTTTAAGTCTAATCCCTTTTCCGCCACTTGCAACTGCGCTGCCGCCGATGTGGCAAGGGTTCCCGGGGCCATCCGGGCCCTGACCAGCCCCATGACCGCGGTCTCCAGCCACTCGAGGCAGCGCTGCGCGCCGCGCGATTTCCAGCGCGCCGCGCAGGCGACCGGATCCGCCTTGCCGGCAGCTATGGCCTCCACGTCGGCACGAAGCTCGCTTTGAACCGCCAGGAATCCCTCCTGCTGCAGGGTCAGGGCCCGCAGCGGGGCGCCGCCGGCAAGATCCAGCAGCAGTTCCGCCTGGTCTGCCGGAAAACCCTCCACCGCGCGCAGCCAGGACAGCGCCTCGGCGCGGGCCGGAATCATGAATTCCACGCGCTGGCAGCGACTGCGTACCGTTGCTGGCAGACGCGCGGGATCGGAGCTCACCAGCAGCAGCAGACTGTCTGCCGGCGGTTCCTCCAGCAGCTTGAGCAGGCTGTTGGCTGCCTGGATATTCATCGCATCGGCCGGAGAGATCACGACGATCTTGTACCGTGCAGTATGCGGACGCAGCTGCAGGAACTCCCCGAGCGCCCGGATCTGGTCGATGGCGATGACTTTCTTGTCTTCCGGCGGCTCGATCCACCGGATGTCGGGGTGGTTGCCGGCACCGAACAGCAGGCAACCCTGACAGGTCCCGCAGGCCACCATCCCGTCCTGTGGCCTGACGCAGGTCAGGACCTGTGTCAGGCGCGTGGCCAATGCGGCCTTGCCGAGACCACGCGGTCCTGCCAGCAGCAGCGCATGCGGCAGACGCTGCGTGTCCCGCATCAGGCGCTGCGCAGCCCCGATCGTCCAGGAGAACAGCCGGGCATCACGGCCGGTCACAGGAATTCCTGCAGCACCGCCCGTATCCGGTCCTCGACCCCGGCCGGCGGAAGCGCTCCGTCGATGACACGGATACGTCCCGGCTCGCGGCCGGCGGCGGCCAGGTAGCGCTGGCGCACCCGTTCGAAGAATTCGCGCTTTTCGCGCTCGAACCGGTCCGGCGTGCTGCGCTGGCCGGCACGCGCAAGCCCCTGGTCGACGGCGATGTCAAACAGCAGCGTGAGATCGGGCCGCAGGCTGCCCTGGACCCAGTCCTCCAGGGCGGCAATGCGTTCGTCCGGTATCCCGCGCCCACCTCCCTGGTACGCATAGGTGGCATCCGTGAACCGGTCGCACACCACCCACGTCCCGCTTTCCAGGGCCGGGCGGATGCGTTCGGCAAGATGTTGCGCGCGCGCCGCGAACATCATCAGCAGTTCGCTGTCGGTACAAATCGGCGTGCAATCGGAGTGCAGCATGATTTCCCGCAATGCCTCGCCCAGTACCGTACCGCCGGGTTCACGCGTCACCATGTGGGGGATTCCCGCCGACCCCAGTATCTTCTGGATGAATCCGAGGCTTGTGCTCTTGCCGGCCCCTTCGACGCCCTCAAGTGTGAGGAAACGTCCCCGGCTCATAGTGCGGCGTCACGAATGCGGCGCTTTGCTGGTGAATGCTGCACCTGGCGCCGCCGGTGCCGTTTCGTCGCCGGCTGTGGTGCCACGCCGTGCAGCTGGTACTTGATCACGGCGCGGTCCTGGGCCTGCAGCGTATCGGAAAAGACATGCGTGCCATCTCCGCGCGCCACGAAATACAGCGCCTTGGTGCTGGCCGGATTGAGCGCGGCATGCAGCGCGTCCCTGCCGGGCATGGCAATCGGTGTCGGGGGAAGCCCCCGGATCAGGTAGGTGTTGTACGGTGTCCAGCGGCGCAGGTCGGCGAAAGTGATCTTGCCGTGGTAGCTGCTGCCCATGCCGTAGATGACCGTCGGATCGGTCTGCAGCTTCATGCCGAGGCGCAGCCGGTTGACGAACACACCGGCGATGATGCGCCGCTCCGAAGGCAGACCCGACTCCTTTTCGATGATCGAGGCAAGGATCAGCGCCTCGTAGGGGGACTTCAGGGGCACGCCGCGGTCGCGCATGGCCCATTCGTGCTCGAGCACGCGCTGCATCCTGCGGTAGGCGCGCTGCAGCACGTCCCGGTCAGACATGCCGGACGCATAATCGTAGGTATCGGGATAGAACTCCCCTTCCGGATTGATTCCCGGATGTCCCAGGCTCGCCATGATCTCGGCCGGCGTAAGGTTCTTCAGCGTGTGCAGCATGTGCGGTGCGGAGTCCAGCGCCTGCATGACCTCGGCAAAGGTCCAGCCGTCGACCAGGGTGAATGGGTACTGGACCACTTTCCCGGCAATCACCTGGTGCAGGATACCGAGCGCCGTGATGCCGGGGGCAAACCGGTACTCCCCGGCCTTGAGGTCCCGGCTCTCGCCACGCAGATACGCGAGCAGCACCAGGCTGCGTGGATCCGAAAGGATATGCTGCCTGTAGAGATCACGGCTGAAATCATGCAGGCTGGTGCCGGGCCGCACCAGGTAGATTTCCGGTGGGGGCGACAGGGGCCTCAGGCTGAACCACAGGAGATAGCCGGCTGCGGCCAGCGCCACGGCGATGACGGCAGCAGCCCCATATCTGAGCGTTCTGGCAGATTTTCCCAAAAAACCCGTTCCTCGATTCACTGTGGCGCGTCAGCGCACCCCGGCTCGCCACGTCCGGCTGTCTGCGGTTGCGGGCCGGTACACGTGTGTCCCCGCTGTATGCCGTCCCGTCACGGAATCAGGATAGACATGGTTTTCAGCGGACCATGATACATTCAGCGGCACCCGACTGCGAGACTGGCCACAGGCACCGGCAAGGTACAGTACCAGCATTCCGGTTGAAACCCACCGAACCAGAATTCTGGCCGGAGCATGCCGGCCGACCAGCGGCTTCGGCCCCTCCATACGGCAGTTGTGTCGGCAGCCGGTAAGGAATTATATTTCAGACTTAGGCCAGATCGCGACACCAAGCGTTTTGGCCACTTAAGCGGGTAAACCAAAAAAATCCTAAAGGATGAGAATCTCTCCCATGAAAAAACTCACAACAATCGCTTCAGTCCTGGCTGCAGCGGTCACATTGACATTCGGACTTTCGGGAATCGTACAGGCTGGCACCAGCTCCCCGGCGGCAAAACTCCAGGCTGCCGTTAACCACGGCCAGTCGCTGTTCGAGCACAGCACCTTCGGGGGCAGCCGCCGCATTCACGGCGCACCTGTGACATGCAACACCTGTCACCAGGGAGGTGGTCGGGTCGCTGGACGGCTTCCGAACGGGAAAGCGATCCCGAGCCTGGTGAACGCCGCCGCGATCTTTCCCCGCTACAACCCTAACCTCCAGCGTGTGGTGACGATCGAGATGCAGATCCAGCATTGCGTCAGGGGCGGACTGCAGGGCCATCCGCCGGGATTTGCGAGCAAGCCGATGGTGGATATGGTGGCTTACCTGAATTCGATCGCAAAAGGGCAACCGGTCAATTCCGGCGGCAAGCCCTGATCCCCTTCCCTGCGGAGCCTGCGAGGCGGGTAACCCGTCAGGGATGTCAGGACCCCTCCCGGTGGCCGATGCCATCGGGAGGGACATGCGGGATGCCGTGATGTCACCCTCCAGGCGCATGGTTCTTGCTGACGGCGCGGGCCGCCGGTCCATGGCTGTGTGGGTAGCAACGGTTACGGGAACAGGGGTGAGCGCGGATTCATGCCCCTCCACCGTGCGTACGCGCCCATGCGCTGCGCGCAGCGTCTCCGCTGGTGCACCGCAGACCTGAATACGAAGCACCGCTGACAGTCGCGGGCGAGCTGCCGCCACGCAGCAGCACGCCTCTCTGCGCGACGAACGTCACGGTTCCCGCAGGCGGACTGTATCGGCCAGCCCCTCGTCACCGCCCCATCATGGCTCGTTTCCTTCCGGCGCGGATCCCGGCCGCCGTGGTCACGGCCGTTGCGATCGCCGCAGGCCTGCTGGCGCCCTCCGCCTATGGCGCACCGCGTTCCCGACCAGTGCCGTCCGGCACGTCCCGGCCGCTGGGGCCGATGCAGGAGAAGGCACGGAT
The DNA here is from genome assembly GCA_021778035.1 of Pseudomonadota bacterium. Lineage (GTDB taxonomy): Bacteria > Pseudomonadota > Gammaproteobacteria > Acidiferrobacterales > UBA6901 > JAJYCY01. Next base: position 10,608 of record JAJYCY010000035.1, on the reverse strand, counting down.
TCCCGTCGCAGTGATTGACTACGGATGGCACACCGGACTGGTGTTGCCGGTCACCGCGCTCGGGCGGCCACTTGCGAGTCTGCGTGCCCGGTTTCCGCAGGCACGGTATCTCATATTCGGATGGGGTAATCGCCGGTTCTACGAGGCCGCCAGTCCGGGATCAGGCCGGGCGCTGATGTCCCTCTTCCCGTCCACCAGCGTCGTCTTTGTGCAGGGCGTCACGGATCGGCCGGAATCGAACCAGCCGTCCGGGGACGTGCGCTGGCTGTGTGTTTCGGGTCGGGGGATTCACCGGCTCGATGTATTTCTGTCCGGATATTTTCGCAGAGACGCCGATGGCAGATTCATCAGCGCGGGACACGGCACATCGTTCAACGGCAGGTTCTTTGCGTCCACCGGCACCTACGACGCGCTCCATACGTGCAATACCTGGACCACCGACGCCCTGCACACGGCCGGACTGCCGGTGGACGACCGGGGCATCATTTTTGCCGGCCAGGTCATGTCGCAGATCCGGGCGCTGCGTCCGTGCGCCCGATGAAACCGCATCATCCGTCACCCCAGACGCCGGGACGGGCCGGATGCGAATGGCGGCCGGCCG
>JAJYCY010000035.1:3115-9907 GCA_021778035.1 Pseudomonadota bacterium | reverse complement strand
AGTGCCGGCTCGATCTCGCGCGACAGCTCGTAGCCGAGGTAGAGGAACCATCCCCCGCGGAACGGGATGGGGTGTGGCGTCTCATCCACGGCGCTGCGCTCCGCGCGCCAGATCCGTTCAAGATTGGCCAGAAAGCCGCCGTCCACCGCCTGGCCGTCCAGGAACACCTGCCGGTTGCCCTGCAGCAGCAACACGTGCTGCCGGGAAGCGCGAACAGAATGTCATAACGCGCATGCGGCGTTCCGCTGACTGCGCTCTCGAGCCAGTGCGGGTAACGCCCGGGACGGAATTGGTGCAGGGCCGCAAAATCGGGGACCGCCTGCTCCTGAAGTTCGGCAAGGAACAGCCCGCCGCCGTGCCTGGCAGCGGCTGGCAGCCTCACTTCAGGCGTCGCAACACGATGGTGCCGTTGGTCCCGCCGAATCCGAACGAGTTGGACAGTGCGACGTCAATGCGCTGTTCGCGCGTGGTGCCGGGCACATAGTCGAGATCGCACTCCGGATCGGGTGTGACCAGGTTGATGGTGGGCGGCACGATGCCGTGGTGGATGGCCAGCGCTGTGAAGATCGCCTCGACGCCACCGGCGGCACCGAGCAGATGGCCGGTCATGGACTTGGTGGAGCTGATCGCAACCCGGTAGGCGTGATCGCCGAATGCGTTTTTCACCGCGTTCGTCTCTGCCCGGTCACCGAGCACCGTGGACGTTCCGTGGGCATTGATGTACTGGACTTCGCCGGGATTGATGCCGCCATTGCGCAGGGCAATGCGCATGCAGCGCGCCGCGCCTTCGCCGTTTTCCTGCGGACTGGTCATGTGGTAGGCGTCGCTGCTCATCCCGAATCCGCACAGTTCGGCGTAGATCCGTGCCCCGCGCCGGCGCGCGCATTCGAGTTCCTCCAGGACCACGATGCCGGCACCCTCACCCAGCACGAAACCGTCACGGTCGCGGTCCCACGGACGGCTTGCCGTCGCCGGATCGTCGTTGCGCGTGCTGAGGGCGCGCGCATTGCCGAAGCCCGCCATGCCGGTTGGCGTGACGGCGGCCTCGGCGCCGCCGGCCACCATCACGTCCGCATCACCGTACTCGATGATGCGTGCGGCGTCGCCGATCGCATGGGTCGCGGTCGCGCAGGCGGTAACCATCGCCAGGTTCGGGCCACGCAGGCCGTAAAGAATCGACAGGTTTCCCGAGATCATGTTGATGATGGTCATCGGGATGAAAAACGGCGAAATGCGCCGGTGGCCCTTTTCCATGATCGTTCGCGAGCCGTTTTCGATGGTACCCAGGCCACCGATACCGGCTCCGATGTGCACGCCGATGCGCTCGGCGTTGGCATCATTGATCTCGATCCCGGCATCGCGAATGGCTTCGATGCCGGCGGCCATGCCGAACTGCATGAACCGGTCCATCTTGCGCGCGTCTTTCTCGGAGAGGAATTTCGCGGGATCGAAGTGCTTGACCTCGCCGGCGATGGTCGACGGATAGCCGCTTGCATCAAACTGGGTTACCGGGCCGATTCCGCTTCTTCCGGCCACCACACCCTGCCAGTTTTCCTCGACACCGATGCCCAGCGGGGAAACCATTCCCATGCCGGTGATGACAACGCGACGTTTGCTCAATCAGACATCCTCATGCTCGTGACAGGACCATGGGGCCAGCTGGAAAATCCAAACCAAAAGGGCCGCCCCACGCACCGTGGCCGGCGGCCCTTTTTCCACACAGCCCGCTGCTTACTTCAGGTGCGCATTGATATAGTCGATTGCCTGCTTGACGGTGGTGATCTTTTCAGCCTCTTCGTCAGGTATTTCGCAGTCGAATTCCTCTTCCAGGGCCATCACGAGCTCGACCGTGTCGAGAGAGTCCGCGCCCAGATCATCGACGAAAGACGAATCCTTGGTCACCTCGCTTTCGTTGACTCCCAGCTGCTCCACGACGATTTTCATGACGCGTTCATCTACACTGCTCATGGCTTCGGTATCCTCCAGGAAATTGCCAAAATCACGCCTGCCGGCCTCATGCGGGCGCATAGTAAACACGATAAGTCGGGCCAAGTCTACCCGCGGCGCCGGAACCGGGCCGTCAGTTCATGAACATGCCGCCATTGACGTGCAGGGTCATGCCGGTGATATAGGATGCGGCGTCCGACGCCAGAAACGCAACGGCGTGCGCAACATCGTCGGCATTTCCCAGCCGGCCGAGCGGAATCTGCCGGATCAGGGCGGTACGATGCTCCTCGGCCAGACCCCGGGTCATGTCGGTTTCGACGAAACCGGGCGCCACCGCGTTCACCGTGATGTTGCGCGACCCGATCTCGCGCGCGAGCGCATGCGTGAACCCCACGATTCCGGCCTTGGCGGCAGCATAATTGCTCTGGCCCAGATTGCCGGTATAGCCCACCACCGAGGTAATGCTGATGATACGGCCCCGGCGCGCCTTGGTCATGGCCCTCAGGCAGGCTTTGGACATGCGAAACACCGACTTGAGGTTGGTATCAAGGATCGCATCCCATTCCTCTTCCCTCATGCGCAGCAGGATATTGTCGCGTGTGATGCCCGCGTTGTTGATCAAAATGCTGGGTGCGCCAAAGGACTTTTGCACCTGCTCGAGTCCGGTGTCAATGGAAGTCTGGTCTGTGACATTGAGCACCATTCCTGTACCGGTAATTCCGTTTTCATTCAGCATCTTGCGGATCTTTTCTGACCCTTCTTCTGAAGTAGCGGTGCCGATCACGGTCGCGCCCTGCCGACCGAGTTGCAAGGCAATGGCCGCACCGATACCCCGGGTCGCTCCCGTCACCAGTGCGATTTCCGATTTGAGAGACATCATGGCATGTTCCTCCCTGCTCATTCCGATCTGGCCACGGCAAGGGCCTGTTCAAGGGATTCCGGATCATGGACCGGCAGCGCTGCGGCATTCCGGGCGATGCGTTTGCTGAGTCCGGACAGCACCTTGCCTGGCCCGCATTCCACCAGCCTGTCAACGCCATCGGCCACTATGGCCAGCACGGTTTCGGTCCAGCGCACAGGCGACTCGATCTGCCGCACCAGCGCCGAACGGATACCGGCCGCCGTGATTTCCGGCCGGACGTGCACATTATGGATCACGGGAATGCGTGGATTGCGGATCTCCACGCTCTCCAGGCGTTCGCTCATGCGCAGCGCCGCTGGATGCATCAGGACACAGTGCGACGGGACGCTCACCGGCAGGGCCAGGGCGCGCTTGGCCCCGGCTGCAGGCGCCTGCTCGACCGCCCGGCGGATGGCGGCCGCAGTCCCGGCCACGACCACCTGTCCCGGGGCATTGAAATTGACCGGCGCCAGCACCTCGCCTTCGGCAGCCTGTGCACACAGGGCTGCGACCGCCTCGTCCTCGAGCCCGAGGATGGCCGCCATACCACCGGTACCGGCAGGCACGGCCTGCTGCATGAAGCGTGCACGGTCAGCCACCAGGCGCAGCGCATCCGTAAAGCCGATCGCATCGGCGCACACGAGCGCCGTGTACTCGCCCAGGCTGTGCCCCGCCATGACTGACGGCACCGGACCGCCGCGCGCCACCCAGATCCGCCAGACGGCCACACCGGCCGCCAGCATGGCTGGCTGGGTGAATTCGGTCTGGTTGAGCCGCTCCTCGGGGCCCTGGCTTGCCAGCGCCCACAGGTCATAACCCAGCACCCGGGAAGCCTCGGCAAAAGTCTCCAAAACCTGCGGGAAGGCCAGGGCCAGCGCCGAGAGCATCCCCACCGACTGGGATCCCTGTCCGGGAAACACGCAGGCCAGTCTGCTTCTGGAATTCATCGAATTATGGTTCTTCGGGTCCATGTTCAAATCATGATCGCGGCTCCGGCCCTGCGGTGCGGGCGGATCGCCGCTCCGGTCAGTACTTGAGCAGCACGGAACCCCAGGTGAAACCGCCACCGAAGGCCTCCATGAGCAGGGTATCTCCGCGGCGGATGCGGCCATCGCGTACCGCCTCATCCAGGGCCAGCGGAATGGATGCGGCCGACGTATTGCCATGCCGGTCGACAGTCACAACCACCTGATCCATAGGCATGCCGAGTTTTTTTGCAGTCGCACTGATGATGCGAATATTCGCCTGATGGGGAACGAGCCAGCGGATGTCCCCCTTGCCGAGACCGTTGGCCTGGAGCGTCTCGTCCACAATCCGTTCCAGGGTGTTGACTGCCACCCGGAACACATCGTTGCCGCGCATCTGCACGAATGCCTGCCTGGTCCGCACCTGGTCATAGCCTTGCGAGATTCCGGCGGGAACGGTGAGCAGTTCCTTGTAATAGCCATCGGCATGCAGATGCGAAGCAATGATGCCGGCCTCGTCGGCCACCTGGACGATGACCGCACCGGCGCCGTCCCCGAACAGCACACAGGTGCTGCGGTCAGTCCAGTCCAGGATACGGGACAGGGTCTCGGCTCCAACCACCAGTGCGCAGCGCGAGGCCCCGGTGCGGATAAACTTGTCGGCAATATCAAGCGCATAGACGAACCCGGTACACACCGCCTGCACGTCGAATGCGGGGCAGCCATGTATTCCGAGGCGATCCTGGAGCAGGCAGGCCGTGCTCGGAAACACCCGGTCTGGCGTGGTGGTCGCAACGATGATGAGGTCGATCGAGCCGGCGTCGATGCCAGCAGCGGCGATGGCGCGCCGGGCGGCCTGCTCCGCGAGATCGCAGGTCGTCTCGCCTTCAGCGGCGATGTGGCGTTCACGGATTCCGGTGCGCGAGATGATCCACTCATCCGATGTATCGACCATCTTCTCGAGGTCGGCATTGCTGAGGATCTTCTGCGGGAGATAACCTCCGGTGCCGGTTATGCGCGAGCGGTTCATGAATTTGCGTTGCGGACCTGCATCGACTGCAGCCTGGTGCCGATGAGCTGTGGCACCTGGCTGCGGACAGCGGCAATCGCGACGCGTATCGCGTTTTCGAACGCGTACACATCGGCGCTGCCATGGCTCTTGATGACAATGCCATTCAGACCGACCAGGCTGGCGCCGTTGTAGCGGCGCGGGTCCACTTTCTTGCGAACCGACCGCATCGCCGGCATCGCCATCAGACCGGCGAAACGGGTGAGCACGTTGTGCATGAAAGCCTCTTTCATGAAGTGCGAAATCATGCGCGCCAGCCCTTCGCTCGCTTTCATGGCGATATTGCCGACAAACCCGTCACAGACCACGACGTCCGCCGCGCCGGCGAAAATCTCGTCACCTTCGATATAGCCACCGTAGTTGAGGCTGCTCTGCCGGAAAAGCTCCGAGGCTTTCTTGACGGTTTCATTGCCCTTGATGTCCTCCACGCCGACGTTGAGCAGACATACCCTGGGGGCCGGTTTGCTCTCGGTTGCTTCGACCAGGAGCGACCCCATGATGCCGAACTGCAGCAGCTGCTCCGGTGTCGAATCAACATTGGCACCGAGGTCGAGCACATGCACGTGGCCGCGCATCGTCGGCCAGGCAGTGATGATCGCCGGACGGTCTATTCCCGGCAGGGTCTTCAGCACAAAACGCGCGGTAGCCATCAGCGCGCCGGTATTCCCGGCGCTTATGCAGGCCTGCGCCTCTCCGGTCTTGACCAGATTGATCGCCACACGCATGGATGAGTCCTTCTTCGTGCGCAGCGCTTGCGCCGGAGGTTCATCCATGCTGATCACCTCCGATGCATGATGCACCGTCAGGCGGTCGCCAGCGTCACGCTTCAGACGCCGGAGCTGGGCCGAAATCTCGTCCTGCTGGCCCACAAGGATGAGTCTGAGATCCGCGTGTTCACGCAGGGCGGCCGCAGCAGCCGGCACTGTCACCTGCAAGCCCCGATCGCCCCCCATGGCATCCAGGGCTATCGTCACGCTCACAGGCAGCGGAACCGGTCTACTGAGTTGCCGGAAGCTGGCCGGCTCAGTCGGTCTTGGTATCGATGACCTTGCGCCCGCGGTAGTAGCCGCTGGCACTCACATGATGGCGCAGATGCGTTTCGCCACTCGTCGGCTCGATGGAGAAATGCGGGGTCTTGAGTGCATCGTGCGAGCGACGCATGCCGCGCTTCGACGGCGTCTTTCGGCTCTTCTGTACAGCCATGGGTATTCCTCTCTGTAATCATGAAACTGAAATCTCATTGCCTGCGTCTGAAATCCGCCAGCACCGAAAACGGACTGGCCGCAGTCGCTGCACTGGCGTCACCTTCGGTCCGTTGCGCAGTCTGCGCACATCCGCCCTGCGGATGTGCGGGCATCATCGGCAGCGTCAAAAGCAGTTCGTCCTCGACCAGCGCCGTCAGACTGACCGGCCCGGCGATTTCCATGAAATCGGCATCCACCGCAAGTCCTGACCTGGATTCACCCTCCCGCAGCAGCGCCACGCGCACCTCCGAGGTCACGACCTGCTCGAACGCCCCGAGACAGCGCTGGCAGACAAGCTGCAGCCGCGCAGTGACGGTTCCTTCCATCATCCTGCCCTGGGCGTTACGGCTGAAGCGCAGGATTATCTGCGCCGTCACCGATGAATCGGCGATCAAATCCCGCAGACGCGGCATTTCCTTGGCCGAAAGCTCACCGTTCAGGCTCGATCCTTCTTCGGCTAGCCGGATCGGGTCTATCACGGCAGGCAAAACCGCGGACATAGGCCGCGCATCATATATTTGCAGGCTAAAACTGTCAAAATCTGGCGGGATTCCGCGCCGAACATGGTGTGTACACGGAACGCGTCCGTGCCGCGCTGCGGGTTCCGGTTGCGTCCCTGTGCAGAGGAGATCACGGCTCAGTGAACGGGGCAAACACCACGATCGT
>JAJYCY010000035.1:0-3015 GCA_021778035.1 Pseudomonadota bacterium | reverse complement strand
ATCTGGCGGGATTCCGCGCCGAACATGGTGTGTACACGGAACGCGTCCGTGCCGCGCTGCGGGTTCCGGTTGCGTCCCTGTGCAGAGGAGATCACGGCTCAGTGAACGGGGCAAACACCACGATCGTCAGCGTCCGAAGCTTTGGGGTGGAACATATGATCCCGACGGCAACCGGCTCTCGGTGACCCGGAGTACGACCACCACCGCCTATACCTAATGCTCGCGACGGCGATACCGGCAGTACCGCAGACAGCGCCACCGATAGTGTTCCCGACAGCAACCGGCTCACCTCGATCGAGGGAAGCGCGGTGACGATAGCCGTTCCTGGGTGGATGGTCCTTATACCATTTCACTCAGATTTTTGGTGAGGCGATTCGCCCTGTTGACACCCCGGGTGCCTTTCAGTCAAAGTCAAAGACCGGCTGCGGCGATATCCCGATCCTTCCGTATTGCCATTGCCTGCGCAGCCGCAGTTTCCGACGGAGTCCGCCTTGTTCAAGAAGATCCTGGTCGCCAATCGTGGCGAGATTGCAGTACGGATCGTGCGCGCCTGCGCCGAGATGGGCATCACGTCGGCCGCGATCTATACCGATGCTGACCGCAGCGGCCTGCATGTGAAAAAGGCCGACGAGGCCTATAACGTCGGCCCTGATCCGGTAGGAGGCTATCTCAACGCCCACCGCATCGTGAATGTGGCTGTGACCACCGGCTGCGACGCGCTGCATCCCGGCTACGGCTTCCTGTCGGAGAACCCCGAGCTCGCCGAAATCTGCGCACGGCGAGGCATAACCTTCATAGGACCGTCGCCCGCGGTCATCCGCTGCATGGGAGACAAGATCCAGGCGCGGCACGCGATGACCGCCGCGGGCATACCGGTGATACCGGGCAGCGACAGCAGCCTCGCCGACGTCGATGAGGCAGTCGCGCTGGCGCGCCGCATCGGTTACCCGGTGATGCTTAAGGCCACGAACGGCGGCGGAGGCCGCGGCATCCGCCGCTGTGACAGTGAGGAGGAACTGCGCCGCAATTTTGCGCGCGTGGTATCCGAAGCAACCAAGGCGTTCGGGTCGGCGGATGTCTTTCTCGAGAAATCCATCATCCGCCCCCGCCACATCGAGGTCCAGGTCCTCGCCGATCGCCACGGCAACGTTGTGCACCTGTTCGAACGCGACTGCTCCATCCAGCGCCGGCACCAGAAGCTCGTTGAAACTGCGCCCTCGCCGCAGCTCACCGAGCAGCAGCGCGCCGAGGTCTGCGGCTATGCGGTGCGCGCCGCGCGCGCGGCCGGCTACGAGAACGCCGGCACGGTCGAGTTCCTGTTCGACCACGACAATCGTTTTCATTTCATGGAAATGAATACCCGCCTGCAGGTCGAACATACGGTGACCGAGCAGATCACGGGGATCGATATCGTTCAGGAACAGATCCGGATCGCGGCCGGAGAGCGTCTCGGATTCACTCAGGACAGCATCGCGCGGCACGGTTTTGCCATCCAGTTCCGCATCAACGCCGAAGATCCCAAGAATGACTTTCTTCCCGGCTTCGGCCGCATCACCCGCTACTACTCGCCGGGCGGACCCGGGGTGCGGACCGATGCAGCAATCTACACGGGCTACGAGTTTCCGCGCCACTATGATTCGATGTGCGCGAAACTCACTGTCTGGGCGCCCGACTGGGAACGGGCGATTGCGCGCGCTGCACGCGCGCTGCGCGACACCGGCGTCTCAGGAGTGAAAACCACGATCCCCTACCACCTGCAGATCCTGACGACGGCCGCATTCCGCGCTGGCCGGTTCGACACCGGGTTTGTCGAGGAACATCCCGGACTGGTGGACTACTCCGTATACCGGCCGCCGGCACACATTGCCACGGCGGTCGCTGCTGCTCTCGCAGCCCACTATGGACGCTGACGTGCCGGTACCCGCCGCGATGACATCTGACAGGGTATTTATCACCGAACTGGCGCTGCGCGATGCGCACCAGTCGCTTATTGCCACGCGTCTGCGCACCGAGGACATGCTTCCGGTCTGCGGAAAGCTCGACCGCGCCGGTTTCTGGTCGATCGAAGCCTGGGGCGGCGCGACGTTCGACGCCTGCATCCGTTTTCTTGCCGAGGATCCGTGGGAACGCTTGCGCCGCCTGCGGGCAGCACTTCCCAGCACTCCGATCCAGATGCTGCTGCGCGGCCAGAATCTGCTTGGCTACCGTCACTACTCCGACGACGTGGTGCGGGCCTTCGTCCACAAGGCGGCGGTCAACGGCGTGGAGGTTTTCCGGATATTCGACGCGATGAACGATCTGCGCAACATCCGGGTGTCAGTCGAAGCGGTGATCGCCGCCGGCAAGCATGCGCAAGGCACGATCTGCTACACGACCAGTCCGGTGCACACCATCGCGCACTTTGTCGAGCAGGCGGTTGAGATCGAGAAGATGGGCTGCCACAGCCTGTGCATCAAAGACATGGCCGGACTGCTCACCCCGGCGCGTGCGGAAGAGCTGTTTTCCGCCCTGTCCGCCCGGGTGAAACTGCCGCTCCACTTTCATTCCCACACGACCGTCGGCATCGCCAATATCAGCATGTACAAGGCCGTGGAGCATGGAGCCAGGCATGTCGATACCGCAATCAGCTCCCTCTCCTGGGGCACAAGCCATTCACCCACTGAATCGATGGTCGCCGCGTTCCGCGACACTCCTTACGACACCGGTCTCGATCTTGGCCTGCTGCAGGACATTGGCGCCTATTTCCATGAGGTGCGCAAGAAATATCGCGAATTCGAAAGCGAACACAATGGCGTCGATACCCGCGTCCAGGTGAATCAGGTGCCGGGTGGCATGATTTCCAACCTGGCGCAGCAGCTGCGCGAGCAGGGGGCGCTGACGCGCATGCCTGAGGTGCTGGCCGAAATTCCGCGCGTGCGCGAGGACCTGGGCTATCCGCCGCTTGTCACCCCGACATCGCAGATCATCGGTACCCAGGCGGTTCTCAACGTCCTGACCGGCAGCCGCTACCGGAGC
>JAJYCY010000034.1 GCA_021778035.1 Pseudomonadota bacterium | reverse complement strand
GACGCCACCCTGGCGTCCGGCCGCCGGAGGGACGGAGCAGTAATTCGGCTCCACCCAGTCCCTGCCGTTTTCAGCGGGCTGCGGTCAGTGCGACCCGGTTTCTACCGGCAGACCGGCAATCTGCCACTCGGGATAGCCGTCCTCCAGGCGCCGCGACTGAAAGCCATGGCCACGCAGCCGGTTGACCGCTTCGAACGCAAGAATGCAGTGAGGCCCGCGGCAGTACGCAATGATTTCCTGATGCGGATTGAACTGGCCAAGATGTTTTTCAATCTCGGCGAGCGGGACATTGATGGCACCGGGCAGGTGGCCGGAGGCATATTCTTCCGGCGGGCGCACATCGAGGACGGTGACAATCCCCTGGCGTACGCGCTCGCGCAGCTCTTCTCGCGATACAGGTTCAAGATCATCCTTGACTGTCAGGAAGGTCTGCACGAGCTGACCAACCTCTGCCAGATGACGCTGTCCCACGTGACGCACCGATGCGAGCAGCACCACGACGTCTTCGCTGCTGAGCCGATAGTAGACATTGAGCCCTTCCTTGCGATTGATGACCATTCCTGCGCGGCGCAGCTGCTGCAGGTGATGGGAAGCATTGGCCAAGGAGAGTCCTGCTACCTTTGCCAGGGCTTCCACGCTTCGCTCTCCCTGAGCCAGCAATTCAACCAGCTCCAGGCGCTTGCCACTGCTCAGGGCCTGGCCGATGCGCGCCAGCTGACTAAACAGATCCTGCTTGAAAGCCATGCTTGACAACCTCCTACTGCTCAAATAATCTTATGATTATAGTAATAATAGAACAAATGACTGTATGGAGCAACCATGACGGTTGGCCAGTTCGCAATGAGTTATGACATACCGATCCGTTTGAGCGGTTTTGCCGGCATTTTTGCGATCTGGATTTCGATGTCACGACGGGAGCGCGGCTCCGCTCCATCGAGATCCCGCTGTTCCTGCACATCAGGTTTGAGGCTATTGTCATACCCGGTCCGTGGCGGCCACAGTGGTGATCTTCGGGGTGGTCCTGAATGCGTCGTCGATGTTCAGCCATGGCGACGTCCGTCTCCCGGGCCGGCTTGATCGGGTGTTGCGGAGGTTTAGGGTGACGCCAGCCATGCATCGTCTACCTCATGCTGTCGAGGAGCACGAAACCAACCGCAACTTTGGTCTCAATCTGCTGGGGTGGGACCGGCTGGTCGGCACTTGCCGGCTGCAGTCGCGCGGTGGCCACGAGATCATGGCCCTCGGCATCCGCTGCCGGCGGTGGGAGATGTGTCCATGACGCGCGCGCACTGGGTGCGGATCGGCGCGATCGTGGTGCTTGGCACGGCGATCGGCTGGGCTTACGCGCACCACGGCGCGCTTGACGTCGGAACCATGGAGCGGGCAGTGCAGACTGCTGGGCCATGGGCGCCGGCCGCGTTTATGGCGATCTACGCCGTGGCTACCGTGCTGTTTGTTCCCGGTTCAGTGCTGACGCTGACGGGTGGTGCGCTGTTCGGTCCTGTCGTCGGCACGTTTTGCAGCCTTACAGGGGCTACGCTCGGTGCGACAGCAGCGTTTCTCATTGCCCGCCATTTCGCATCGGACTGGGTGCGTGCCCGCACCGGCGGACGGGCACGGCAGATGGTCGAAGGCGTGGAGCGGGAAGACTGGCGGTTCATCGCCTTTGTGCGCCTGGTACCGCTGTTCCCGTTCAACCTCATCAACTATGCGCTGGGACTGACGCGCATCCGGACCTCGCGGTTCGTGCTGGTTTCCTACCTGACCATGCTGCCAGGCGCCCTGGCCTATACGTATTTCGGATACGCCGGGCGCGAGGCGGCGGCTGGCGGGGCTGGCCTGATCCGCAAAGGCTTGATTGCGCTCGCGTTGCTCGCCGCGGTCGCACTTCTGCCACGGCTTGTCAGGCGGATGCGCACCGTCCCGCCCGGAGCCGTGCTTTCCGCAGCAGATCTGAGGCAGCGGCTGGACAAACGGGAGGATGTGCTCGTGCTGGATGTGCGTGCGCCCATGGACTATTCCGGCCTTGCGGGACATATTCCCGGCGCCAGGAATATTCCTCTCGGAGAGCTGCCGGGGCGGATTGTGGAACTCGAATCCTATCGCGAGCGGCCGCTTGCCGTGGTCTGCCGTACCAACCGGATGTCCGCGCAGGCAGCATCGCTGCTGCGCGATGCCGGGTTCAGCCAGGTACTGATGGTGAATGACGGCATGGCGGGCTGGAAGCGCGGAGGGTATGCGACGGAGAAGTGAGCTCTGTGCGAAGACGGGTTTTTGCGGGCAGAACGTGACAGAGATGCGAAATCAGCTGTGCTGGACCCGCCCACGCACCGGATCGCGCCGCAGGGGTCTGCCGGCGATGCAATTTCCCGGTGGGGCAGGTCGGGGAGACTGGCGTGTGTGAACTATTCGGGATGAGCGCGAATCGCCCCCATAATGCGGGCCCGTGGATGCGCCGGTTCCGCGAACGGGGCGGAAAGGCTGCCGACAACTCGGACGGCTGGGGCCTCGCGTATCTTGAGCATGGGGTATTCCGTCTGCACAAGGCGCCGACCGCCGGCGCGTACAGTGCGGAGTTCGGCGCGCTGTGCGGTACGGTTGACTCGCCGCTGATCCTGGGACACGTGCGCCATGCCCGGCATCCACGCATCAACAGCTTCGACAACACCCACCCCTTCATCCGGCTCTGCTGCGGCCGGGAATGGGTGTTTGCGCACAACGGCCTCGTGCCGGCAATCATGGAGGGTCCGGACATGCGTCTGCACGGCACGTGCCGGCCGCAGGGCGAAACCGATTCCGAATATGCATTCTGCTATCTGCTGGAATACATCGCGGCACATTTCGGTCCGGGCATCGTGCACGGCGGATCCCGCTGGTTTGAGGACGTGGCCAGCGCCGCTGCCGTTATTGCCGCACATGGCAAGTTCAATTTCCTGATGTCGGACGGCGATTACCTGATTGCCTATGGACATGACCGCCTGCATCACCTGGAGACGCGGACGGGCAGCGAAAAGGTGGCGTTGGTCGCGACCGAACCGCTGGATGAGGCGGATGCGTGGACTCCATTCGCACCAGCCGAGCTGCGCATCTATCGTGGCGGAGAAGCGGTGGGCAGTTCAATTACGGCCGTGCAATGTCAGGCCGCCACTGCCATCTCTGGGGCGGCGGCGACCACGCCTGACGGGCATTCATGATACGAAAATGGGTCATCGCCGCGGCCGGCCACATCCTTCGGTCGCAGTCGCATCGGACGGTTGCGGCCACCGGGGGCCGCAGTCCATGACCCGACGCGACCTGGTGGTCATTGGCGGCGGTGCCGGCGGGCTGGTGGTGGCAAGCGTTGCGTCGCAGCTCGGTCTCGGCGTGACGCTGGTCGAAAAGGAGCCGGCGCTTGGCGGCGACTGCCTGCATTACGGCTGTGTTCCGAGCAAGGCTCTGATTCACGCCGCCCGCGTGGTGGCAACAGCGCGGCAGGCGGCAGAATTCGGTGCCGGACCGGTGCCCGCGGCAGCGGATTTCGGCCGCGTGGCCGATTATGTCCGCGGGGTCATCGATCGCCTCCAGCTGCACGACGATCCGGATCGTTTCCGCGGCTACGGATGTGAGGTGCTGTTCGGCGCCGCCGAGTTTGTCGACCCGCAAACCGTGCGTGTCGACGGACGCCTGGTGCGCGGGCGACGTTTCGTCATTGCCACTGGTTCGCACGCCCTGATTCCACCCGTGGATGGGCTCGCAGAGGCGGGGTTTCTGACCCACCGGACGCTTTTTTCCCAGCGCAGCCTGCCGTCGCGTCTGCTGGTGCTGGGCGCAGGACCTGTCGGCATCGAGATGGCCCAGGCCTTTGCCCGGCTCGGTAGCCGGGTCACCATCATCGAACGTCTCTCCGGGATACTGCCGCGGGAGGACCCCGAGCTGGGCGCTGCGCTTCAGGAACTGCTTGCCGCGGAAGGCATCAGCATCCATACGGCCACCACCGTGCTGCGGGTGCGGCGCGAGGACGAATTCCGGGTGGTGACTGCGGTGAGCGGGGCCGGAAGGGAAGAGCTGCAGTTTCCGGCCGATGCCATCCTCGTTGCTGCAGGCCAGCGTCCGCACGTGCAGGGACTCGGGCTTGATGCTGCCGGCGTCGCATACACGGAGCAGGGTATCCGGGTTGATGCGCGCATGCGTACGTCGCAGCGGCACATATTTGCCTGCGGCGATGTGTGCGGACCCTATCCGTTCACACACATGGCCGAGTACCAGGCGGGCATCGTGATCGCCAATGCCGTGTTCCGTTTCCCGAAGAAGGCCGATTATCGCGTGGTGCCGCGGGTGATCTACAGCGATCCGGAGCTCGCGCAGGTTGGTCTGACCGAAGCGGAAGCGCGCGACCAGGGGCTTGAACCGGCGGTTCTGCGGTTTTCGTTCAGGGATATAGACCGGGCAGTCACCGACGCGCAGTCAGCGGGACTGGTAAAGCTTATTACGCGGCGCGGCCGGATCCTGGGAGCGTCTGTGCTCGGACCGCACGCGGGCGAGTTGCTACACGAGATTGCGCTCGCAATGAAGGTCGGCGCCGGTCTTGCCGACATCTCCGCCACCATCCATGCCTATCCGACACTTGCCCAGGTTCACCGCCGCACCGCCAATATGGCCTATGCGCCGAAGCTTTTCCGGCCGGCGACCCGGCGCCTGGTGCGCTGGATGCAACGCCTCGTTCCGTAATACCATCTGCCATTGCCCGAAATATACCCCGGCTGATCACTATGCATGCGACGCTGCCTCTGCTCATCAATACCGGATTCCCGCAGATCGGGCGCGGGAGCCTCCAGACCCTGCAGGTAAATCTGGGTTACCGCTGCAACCAGTCATGCCTCCATTGCCACGTGAATGCCGGTCCGTCGCGCAGGGAGGAGATGTCGCGCGATACGGTCGGCGAGGTGCTCGAGTTTCTTGCTGCCAGCGCTGTTCCGGTCCTTGATCTGACCGGAGGTGCTCCCGAGCTCAATCCGCATTTCCGTACCCTGGTGTCGCAGGCGCGTGGGCTCGGCGCGCGGGTGATCGACCGCTGCAATCTGACGGTGCTGTTCGAGCCCGGGCAGGAAGACCTGGCGGATTTTCTGGCATGCGAGCGCGTGGAGGTCACCGCATCCCTGCCCTGTTATCTCGAACAGAACGTCGATGCACAGCGCGGGACCGGCGTGTTCACGAAAAGCATTGCCGCACTGCGTCTCCTGAACAGCCTCGGGTACGGGCGCTCGGCGGATCTGCGGCTCGATCTTGTCTACAATCCGGGCGGACCTGCGCTTCCGCCGTCCCAGACGGAGCTCGAAGAGGTCTACCGGCGCGAGCTCGACGGCCGCTATGGCATTGCGTTCAACCGCCTGCTTACCATCGCCAACATGCCGATCCAGCGTTTCGGGAGCACGCTGGTCTCGCACGGCCAGTTCAGTGCCTATGTCCTGACCCTGAAGGAGGCGCATCGCGACGAAAATCTGGCGTCGGTGATGTGCCGGTCGCTTCTGAGCGTGGACTGGCAGGGCTATGTCTATGACTGCGACTTCAACCAGATGCTGGGACTGCCGCTGCGCATTGACGGCAGGCCGAAAGTCCGCCTGAGATCCCTGCTGCGGATTGATATCTCGGGCAACCCGATCGCGGTTGCCGATCATTGCTACGGATGCACCGCCGGTCAGGGATCAGGCTGTGGCGGTGCGCTGGGTTTATGAATAATTTTGCTGGAGGAACGCCTTAATGGATGTGCAGACAACGGTTCTCGAACGCTATTCGCAGGGTGCAACGGAGCGGCAGGCGGATCTGTGCTGTCCCGTTGGCTATGACGCGGCGCTGCTCGAAATGCTGCCTGCGGAGATTCTCGAGAAGGATTACGGCTGCGGCGATCCATCGCGCTATGTGCGCGAAGGAGATACGGTACTTGATCTGGGCAGCGGCGGCGGAAAGATCTGCTATATCGCCGCGCAGCTTGTCGGAGAGACCGGACGCGTCATCGGCATCGACATGAACGATGACATGCTTGCGCTTGCGCGCAGGTATCAGGGTGAAATGGCCCGCAGGCTGGGCGGCGACCGGGTGCGCTTCGTCAAGGGCTACATCCAGGATCTGGCACTCGATCTGGAGGCGATGGACCGTCACCTGGCGGCACACCCGGTTCGCAGCGCCTCGGCACTCGCGCAGATCGGAGACTGGCAGGCACAGCAGAGACGCGACGCACCGCTTATCGCGGATGCGTCGGTGGATCTTGTGATCTCGAACTGTGTGCTCAATCTGGTGCGCGATGCGGACAAGGCGCAGATGCTGCGTGAGATCCACCGTGTCCTGAGGCCCGGCGGACGTGTCGCGATTTCAGACATTGTAAGCGACGAGCACGTGCCGGTGCATATCCGGCAGAACGCAGAGCTGTGGAGCGGGTGCATCGCCGGGGTCTATCAGGAGGAGGAATTTGTCAGGGCCTTTACGGATGCCGGTTTTGTCGCCGTCAGGCTGGACAAGTGGGATGGATCGCCATGGCGGGTCATCGATGGCATCGAGTTCCGGTCGGTGACGTTGACGGCCGTAAAGGGCAGCGGGGAGCCCTGTCTCGATGCTGGCCACGCCGTGATCTACCGCGGTCCGTACGCGGAAGTCCATGATGACGAGGGGCATTCGTTCCCGCGCGGTGCGCGCATGGCCGTATGTGAACGCAGCTACCGGCTGCTCACGCAAGGCCCATACGGCGCGGATTTCATCGGCATTGCGCCGGCAGTGGGCGGAGAACCGGCCCCATTCTGCCTCCCGGCCGGTACGCGCCGCCCGGCGGCGGAGACAAAAGGCGGCCAACACGATGCAGGGGTCTGCGCCGGCAGCTGCTGCTGAGGGGCGGGGTCCGGAGCGACGGTCGTGACCGCGCCGGCTGATGCCGCGGCGTATGAGCAGTGGTACCACGCTCCCCGCGGCGCCTGGATCAGCCGAACCGAGTTTCACCTGATGATGCGCCTGCTGCGACCAGTGGCTGGCGCGACGCTGCTGGAAGTCGGCAGCGGTACCGGACATTTCAGCCGGCTGTTCGCGTCTGCCGGACTGCAGGTCACGGGCCTGGATCCCGACCGGGCAATGCTGGACTACGCGCGTCGCGCCGGAGGCGGGATCGACTATGCAGAAGGCAGTGTGCTTGCACTGCCGTTTCCGGACCGCGCATTCGATTATGTCACGGCGGTGACCAGCCTGTGTTTTGTCAGCGACCCGCAACGCGCGCTTGCGGAGATGTGGCGTGTATGCCGGCGGACCCTGGTGCTGGGACTGCTCAACCGCCACAGCCTGCTGTTCGGGCAGCATCAGGGGCGGGGTTCGTACCAGGGGGCCCGGTGGGACACGGCGGCGGATGCGCGTTCGTGGACCGTTGATCTGCATCCGGCGCCGCGCGTGGTGGTCCGCAGCGCCGTGTTTTTCCCTGGCGGCAGCGCGGCAGCGCGGGTCGCCGAGCTTCTGCTGCCTGGGGTGATCACTGTGGGCGGTTTTCTGGCTGTTGCACTGCACCCATTTACGGACGCGGTGCACGGTGAATGATCATCCGGGTCTTCTGATGCGTGTCGTTCACCGGATGCATTGGTCGCTACCTGATCATTGCCCGGATCCCGCAATCTTCAAACCGGGACATCGCCCAAATCCGCTTCGTGTTCAGCCTGTTTGAGTCTGGGGGCTTGCTGGGTCCCGCAGGTCATGCGCACTAAAATATAACGGTCGTGGTGCCGGATCCCGCAAAAAAGCCTTTTGGGTGCAAGCGGGCATCACGGTGCGTCCGGTTTCTGCATCTGCTCAGGCGCAGTCCGCCCTGTGCCGGACCGCATCGGTGCTGGCTTATCCACAGAATTTGTGGACAACTCTGTTCGCATGTCATGAGGCACTGGAAATTTCAGGTGCCCGCTTGGATTGCCTATGCGGTAGGCAGCCGTACCCGTTCCAGGACATTGCTCCGGCTGAGCAGCTGGCTTGCTTCCCGGCCGCAGCCACGGTGTCTATACCATAAGATTTAAGTGCAGATGGCAGTCCGGCGTGCGAGGCAGGCAGGATGGGTGGTGTGGCGCGGATTCCGGGCTTGTTCCGGCGCCGGTGCGCTGGCGCAGGCCCCCGCCAGCCCCGCCTTCGCCGGCTGGTTTCCGGAACGGCCGGAGTCTGCCCGGAAATTCCGGGTTTTCGCCGTTGTCCTGCCCGTCTGCCGTGTCTATCCGTTGTGGTTTCCTCCGGAAAGCCTTATAATTCCGCTGCTCGAAGTCCGAGCGAGTGGGCCGCGCGCCCACTTTTGCGTTTTTGGGACAGGAATTTATGAGCGGCGATACGGCGACGCTGCGGGCCATGCTGGAGCCCGTGGTGGAATCCCTCGGGTTCGACCTCGTGGAGGTCGAGCTGTCTGGACAGGGCGGCCGCGCGATTCTGCGGCTCTATATCGACAGCCATGGTGGCGTGACCGTGGACGACTGTGCCAAGGTCAGCCACCAGGTAAGCGCGGTCCTGGACGTCGAGGATCCCGTTTCCGGCCAGTATACGCTGGAGGTCTCTTCACCCGGACTCGACAGGCCGCTTGTGAAGCGCAGGGATTTTGAGCGGTTCCTGGGCGAAACCGTCAAGGTCAGGATGTCCCGCCCGGCGCATGGGCGCCGGAACTTTACTGGCCAGCTGACTCGAATGGAAGGCGGGTCGATTATCCTGGAGGCCGGAGCAGAAAGCTTCAGTCTGCCGCTGGAAGACATAGACAAGGCGAGATTGGTACCGAGGTACAAATGACAGGTCCCAACGGGGGCGTTATGGGTCACGAGATTCTGATGGTTGTGGACGCGGTATCGCGCGAAAAGGGTGTCGAGCGCGAAGTGATCTTTCATGCGCTGGAAGCGGCCCTGGCTACGGCTACGCGCAAGCGCTACCGCGAGGACGTCGACGTGCGGGTGTCGATACACCGGGACAGTGGTGTCTATGATACGTTCCGCCGCTGGGAAATCCTTCCGGACGAGGTTGAGGCGGTCGAGTTTCCCGATCGCCAGCTGCGGCTTGCCGAGGCGCTTGCCCGCAACACGCAGGCGGAAGTCGGCGGATTCATCGAGGAGCCGCTGGAGCCGGTGGAGTTCGGCCGTATCGCTGCCCAGGCCGCCAAACAGGTCATTGTGCAGAAAGTCCGGGAAGCCGAGCGGGAACAGATCGTCAATCAGTTCAAGGAACGCAAGGGCCAGCTCGTGACCGGCGTTGTCAAGCGCATGGAACGGGGTGATGCGATCGTCGATCTTGGCGCTGCCGAGGCACTGCTCGCGAAATCGGCCATGATTCCACACGAAGGATTGCGTCCCGGTGACCGGATCCGTGCCTATCTGGACGACGTGTATTCCACGCCGCGCGGGCCGCAGCTTTTCCTGAGCCGCACCGCACCGCAGCTGCTGGCCGAGCTGTTCAAGCTTGAGGTGCCGGAGGCGGGCGAGGGCCTGATCCAGATCCATGGCGCCGCGCGCGACCCGGGTCTGCGCGCAAAGATCGCCGTGAGCTCCAAGGATCCGCGCATCGATCCGATCGGTGCGTGCGTCGGCATGCGTGGCATGCGGGTGCAGAGCGTATCCAATGAACTGGCCGGAGAGCGCGTGGACATCATCCATTGGTCTGCGGAAGCTGCGCAGTTCGTCATCAACGCGCTGGCGCCGGCGGAAGTGCAGTCCATCGTGGTGGATGAGGAGCTGCACTCCATGGATGTGATTGTCGACGAAGCCCAGCTGTCGCTTGCAATCGGGCGCGGCGGGCAGAACGTGCGCCTTGCATCGGAGCTTACCAGCTGGGAGCTCAATATCATGACCGAGGACGCTGCGAGCGAGAAGGGAGCAAGCGAAGCAGCGGCTACCCAGCAGCTTTTCATGGACCAGCTCGACGTTGACGAAAATGTCGCGGTGATTCTGGTGCGCGAAGGGTTCACCAGCCTGGACGAGGTCGCTTACGTACCGAAGCAGGAGATGCTTGCCATCGAAGGCTTTGATGACGATCTCGTGGAGGAACTGAGAAGCCGGGCGCGCGACGTGCTGCTTACCAAGGCGATAGCGCTGGAGGAAAAGATCGACATGGCGGAGCCCGAGAAGGATCTGCTCGGTGTCGATGGCATGGATGAGCATACCGCACGCCTGCTTGCCAGCCATGGTATCAAGAACATGGAAGAGCTGGCCGAGCAGTCGGTCGATGAGTTGATGGAAATTAAGGGATTCGACGAGGAACAGGCCCGTCAGCTCATCATGGCTGCCCGTGCCCCGTGGTTCGAGAATCCCAAAACCTAACGCGGGACGCGCCTATGTCCGAAACTACCATTAAGAGCTTTGCTGCGCAGATCGGAGTCACCGCCGACAAGCTGGTCATGCAGCTTGTCGCCGCCGGCATCGAGGCCAAGGGTGTCGATGGTAGCCTGAGCGACGAAGAAAAAATGACCCTGCTCACCTATCTGCGCACGCATCACGGCGGGGCCGAGGCTGGAACCAAGAAGATCACGCTCAAGCAGAAATCGGTCAGCCAGATCAAGCAGAGCACGCGCCTTGGGCCCTCACGTACCGTGCAGGTCGAGGTCCGCAAGAAGCGGACCTTCGTCAAGCGCAGCGCGATCGGGGAAGCGGCTGCTGAGACTGAGGAAAGCCAGGAGTTCACCGAGGCTGCACCGCCGCCTGTGGAGGCTCCTGCTGTCGAGCCGGTGCACGCGGTCGAGGTGGTGGAGGCGGAGGCCGTTGCCGGGTCGCCGGCCGCGGTTGTTGAGCCACCGGTAGCGGTAGCGGAGCCGGCAACAGCGGTTGTGGCGCCCGTCGCCGAAGCGCCGGGTGCCGAGGCCAAGAAGGCGCCGAGCCGCCCGGAGAAGTTCAAGAAAGGGGAGAAGGTCGGAGAGCGGCGCGACGGGCACGCGCGTGAACGCTCCGAACTGCATATCGCTGACGCCAAGAAGCTGCGTCGCAGGATCAAGCCGCTGGGAAAGAAGGCGGTCCAGACCAGCATGTCAGGCCAGCATGCTTTCGAGATGCCCACCGAGCCGGTGGTGCGGGAAGTACTGCTGCCGGAAACCATTACTGTAGCCGAACTCGCCCAGAAGATGTCGGTAAAGGGTGTGGAGGTCATCAAGGCCCTGATGCACCTCGGCATGATGGTCACCATCAATCAGGTTATCGACCGCGATACCGCCACGATCCTCGTTGAGGAAATGGGCCATGTCGCGAAGACCGCCAGGCCCACCGATCCCGAGGCGCAGCTCGGTGGTGCAAGGACTGAAGGCGTAGCGGAACTGCGTCCGCCGGTAGTAACCGTGATGGGCCATGTCGACCACGGCAAGACGTCGCTGCTCGATTACATCCGCAAGACCAAGGTGGCGAGCGGCGAGGCCGGCGGCATTACCCAGCACATTGGCGCATACCACGTCGAGACTCCGAAGGGCGTGGTGACCTTCCTGGATACCCCCGGGCACGAGGCATTCACCGCGATGCGTGCGCGTGGTGCGAAGGCAACTGACATCGTGGTTCTGGTGGTGGCGGCCGATGACGGCGTCATGCCGCAGACCATAGAGGCAATCCACCATGCCCGCACCGCGGGCGTGCCGGTTGTGGTGGCGGTCAACAAGATCGACAAGCCGGGCGCCGAGCCGGAACGTGTGAAGCAGGAGCTCGTGGCGCAGCAGGTGGTGCCCGAGGAATGGGGCGGCGAAGATATTTTCGTGAACGTATCCGCGAAGACTGGCCAGGGTATCGACGAGCTGTTCGACGCCGTTCTGCTGCAGGCGGAGCTGCGCGAGCTGAAGGCGGTGAGAACGGGGCCAGCCGCGGGGCTGGTCATCGAGGCACGGCTGGACAAGGGGCGCGGACCGGTAACGACCGTACTGGTGCAGCAGGGGACCCTGCGCAAGGGTGACGTAATACTGGCGGGCCACGAGAGCGGGCGCGTGCGCGCCATGACCGACGAAAACGGCCGGGCAGTCAAAGAGGCGGGACCGTCAATACCGGTGGAGGTCCAGGGGCTGTCAGGGGTGCCGAATGCCGGGGATGATGTCGTGGTTGTTGAAAGTGAACGCAAGGCGCGCGAGATAGCGCTTTACCGGCAAGGCAAGTTCAAGGATGTGAAACTTGCCCGGCAGCAGGCCGCCAAGCTTGCCAACGTCTTCCAGCAGATGCAGGAAGGCGAGATAAAGACCCTGCATCTGGTCATCAAGGCGGACGTTCAGGGCTCCGTTGAAGCGCTGAGCGATGCGCTTGAGAAGCTTTCCACCGACGAAGTGAAGGTGAACGTGATACATGGCATGGTGGGCGGCATCAGTGAGTCCGACGTGAACCTGGCGCGCGCCTCGCAGGCCATCATCATCGGCTTCAACGTGCGGGCCGATGCCGGCGCCCGCCGCCTGATCGAGTCGGAAGGCGTCGATGTGCACTATTACAACGTGATTTACGATGCCGTCAACGACGTCAAGGCAGCGCTTGTCGGCATGCTGAAACCGCAGTTCAAGGAAGAGGTCGTCGGGCTTGCCGAGGTGCGGGAAGTGTTCCGGGCGCCCAGGATCGGGGCGATCGCAGGCTGTTACGTCTCGGAAGGTGTGGTGCGCCGCAGCCGGCCGGTGCGCGTGCTGCGTGACAACGTCGTGATTTTCCAGGGCGAGATCGATTCGCTGCGCCGTTTCAAGGACGACGTGAACGAGGTGAAGGCCGGCCTTGAGTGCGGCATCGGCATAAAGAACTACAACGACATCCATGCCGGTGACCAGATCGAGATATTCGACAAAGTAGAGGTTGCGCGGTCCATGTGACCGGGGACCGATGCGCAAGGAAACAAGCAGAACCCGCCGCATTGCAGAACAGCTGCAGAGGGAGCTTGCGGTCCTGATTCCGCGCGAGCTCGGCGACCCGCGGCTGTCGCCGCTGACACTCACCGGCGTGGATGTCGCTCCGGACCTGTCCCATGCCAAGGTATATTTCACGCAGCTGAGCGGGGCGGAGAACGCGCCGGCTACCCTGCGGACACTGAACGGGGCAGCAGGATTCCTGCGGCACGCGCTGCGGGCGAGACTCGACCTGCGTGTCATTCCGGAGCTGCGGTTCATGTATGACGAATCGGTTGAGCGCGGTGCCGAGATATCGCGGCTGATCGAGCAGGCCCGGGTTGATGACAGTGCCGGAAAGAAGCGCTGAAGGCGTCCTGGCGGCCCAGGTGCAGATGGGCGGGGCAGGTGACCGGACAGTGCGCCGGCCTCGCCGCAATACGCGTAATGTGAACGGCATACTGCTGCTGGACAAGGCTCCGGGAGTCACCTCCAACCGCGCCCTGCAGGATGCGCGGGGTTGCCTGGAGGCGCGCAAGGCCGGGCACACCGGCAGCCTGGATCCGCTGGCGAGCGGGCTTCTGCCGCTGTGCTTCGGCGAGGCCACCAAGCTTGCCCAGTTTCTTCTTGATGCCGACAAGACCTACTGGACGGTGCTGCGGCTCGGTCAGGAGACGTCGACGTATGATGCGCAGGGCGAGGTGCTGGACAGCCGTCCGGTGACGGTGGGCCGGGCGCAGATCGAGAAGGCGCTCGCACGGTTTACGGGCCGAATCGAGCAGATTCCTCCGGTCTACTCGGCGATCAAGCAGGGAGGGCAGCCGCTCTACCGGCTGGCCCGTGCCGGCATTGCCGTCAGTCCGCCATCCCGGCAGGTGGATATCCATGCAATCCGCCTGCTCGGCTGGCAGGACGAACGCCTGGAGATCGAGGTCCGCTGCAGCAAGGGCACCTACGTGCGCAGTCTCGCCCATGATATCGGCCAGGTGCTAGGCTGCGGCGCACATGTCCTGGAGCTGCGGCGGCTGGCGCTCGGGGAATTCCGGGTGGAAAATGCCGTCACGCTCGAGCGTCTGCGGGCGCTTCCGGGTCCGGATGAGCGTGCGGCACTTCTGTTGCCCGGCGACCGGGCGGTTGATCGTCTGCCGGCCGTGCGCCTGACGGTCAATGCCGCCTACTACCTTTGCCAGGGGCAGGCGGTATTTGCGGCCCCGGGGCAGGTTCCGGGTATAGCCAGGCTTTACGCGAACGATGACCGGTTTCTCGGACTTGGCGAGATTCTGGATGACGGCAGGGTGGTTCCGCGGCGGCTGGTGAGCTCCCCGGAACGGCCTGAAAACACGAAAGAAAGTGGTTGAGGTGTGCCGGTACCGCGGTTAGAATACCGCCCCTTAATCATGCATTAACACCGACGGAAATGTGGAGTAAGAGGTATCATCGATGACCCTCAAGGCGGAACAGAAGTCCAAGATTGTGCAGGAATACGGCATGGGCAAGAGCGATACCGGCTCTCCGGAAGTCCAGGTTGCCCTGCTTTCAGCGCGCATTGACGATCTTTCTGGGCATTTTCAGACCCACAAGCAAGATCATCACTCGCGCATGGGACTGCTGCGGATGGTAAGCAAGCGCAGGAAACTGCTCGATTATCTGAAGGGAGTGGACGGGAACCGCTACCGGCAGCTTGTGGCCCGTCTGGGGCTGCGCAAGTAGGCGTCGCTGAACCGTGATGCACGGCCGGTGCCGTATTGCACCGGCCCAAGTCTTTGCCTGTCGCAGGCGGATTGCTGCGTGACAGGTTTCCCCCCGTGTACCGCGGTAGTCCCGGCGGGCATCGGTTACCGGCTTCTGCACCATCTAGATTTGAGGATCCAGCCTTGAAAATCGTGAAGAAATCATTCCAGTACGGCGATCACCCGGTCACCATCGAAACCGGCGAGATTGCCCGTCAGGCCAGCGGCGCTGTCATGGTCAGCATGGGCGACACGGTCGTGCATGTGACTGTAGTCGGCATGAAGGAAGCCAGGCCAGGCCAGGATTTCTTCCCGCTTACCGTCGACTACCAGGAACGGACCTACGCTGCCGGCCGCATACCTGGCGGGTTCTTCAAGCGTGAAGGGCGCCCTTCGGAAAAGGAAATCCTTACTTCGCGCCTGATCGACCGGCCGATCCGTCCGCTGTTTCCCAAGGGCTTCACCAATGAAGTCCAGGTGATTGCCACCACCATGTCAATCGACCCGGATATTGATCCGGATGTCGTTGCCCTGCTCGGCGCCTCGGCGGCGCTGGCGCTGTCGGGGATTCCGTTCAAGGGTCCGATCGGCGCGGCGCGTGTCGGATATCAGGATGGCAAGTACCTGCTCAATCCCGGCAACAAGCGTCTCGTGGATTCCGACCTGAACCTGGTCGTCGCCGGAACCGAAGCGGCGGTACTGATGGTCGAGTCAGAAGCAACCGGCCTGTCGGAGGAAGTGATGCTGGGTGCCGTGCTGTTCGGACACGAGCAGATGCGTGCGGCCATCCAGGCGATACGAGATCTGGCCAAGGATGCCGACATCACCCCGTGGGACTGGCAACCTCCGACAGAGAATGTGGCCCTTGCAGAGCGCGTGGCAAAACTTGCCGAGGCCGACATCGCGTCCGCCTACCAGATCCGCGAAAAGCTTGCGCGCCAGGACCGGATGAATGCAATCCGCGAACGTGTGCTGACGGAGCTGACCACCGCTGACAGCACGTCCGACGAGATCGAGGCGGCCAAGAACGCGATCAAGAAGCTCGAGAAGAAGGTGGTGCGCGGCCGCATCCTTGCAGGAGAACCACGTATCGATGGCCGGGATACGCGTACCGTGAGGCCGATCACGATCCGCACCGGCGTGCTGCCCCGGACTCACGGTTCGGCCCTGTTCACGCGTGGTGAGACGCAGGCACTGGTCGTCACAACTCTCGGCACCGGGCGCGATGCCCAGATCATCGATGCGCTCGAAGGCGAGCGCAAAGAGCCGTTTCTGCTGCATTACAACTTTCCGCCATCCTGCACCGGCGAGGTCGGCCGTGTGGGCAGCCCCAAGAGACGCGAAATCGGACACGGGCGTCTTGCCAAACGCGCCATCATGGCGGTGCTTCCTGGCATGGATGATTTTCCGTACGTGCTTCGTGTCGTTTCCGAGATCACGGAATCGAACGGATCAAGCTCAATGGCAACTGTCTGCGGGGCAACGCTGTCGCTTATGGATGCCGGCGTCAAGATCAAGGCTCCGGTCGCCGGTATCGCGATGGGGCTCATCAAGGAGGAAGGCCGGTTTGCCGTGCTCACCGACATTCTTGGTGACGAAGACCATCTCGGCGACATGGATTTCAAGGTTGCCGGTACCTCCGCGGGCGTCACGGCGCTGCAGATGGATATCAAGATAGAGGGAATCAACCGCGAGATCATGGAAGTTGCGCTGAAGCAGGCCAGGGAGGCGCGGATGCACGTTCTCGGCATCATGCATCAGGCGATTCCTGTTCCGCGCTCGGAGATGTCGGAATACGCCCCGCGTATCATCACATTCAAGATCAATCCCGAGAAGATCCGCGACGTGATCGGCAAGGGTGGTGCGACCATACGGGCCCTGTGCGAGGAGACCGGCGCAACCATCGATATCGAGGACGATGGTACGGTGAAGATCGCGTCCGTGGACAATGCTGCCGGACAGGAGGCGCGCCGGCGCATCGAGCAGATCACCGCCGATGTGGAAGTAGGCAAGATCTACGATGGCAAGGTCGTGAAGCTCATGGATTTCGGAGCCTTTGTCACGATCCTTCCCGGACGCGACGGCCTTGTGCACATTTCGCAGATTTCCCACGAGCGCGTCGAAAACGTCAGCGATAAGCTCACCGAGGGCGACAGTGTGCGGGTCAAGGTCCTTGAGATCGACAAGCAGGGACGTATCCGCCTCAGCATGAAGGCGGTGGAAGAGCGGGTCTGACGGAATCCGGCAGGTAGCTGCAAAAAAAGGGGGCGCTGCCCCCTTTTTTTATCCGCTGCCGGCAAGAAGGCATGCCTGGCGTTGCTGCGGCCTCAGCGGGCAGCCGCAAGCTGCTGCAGGATGAAAAGGGGGATGCGCTCCTCCAGCCAGAAGCGTGGCCGCCACGGCCAGTTACCGGCAACGAAGCCGACATGACCGCCCTGCTCCTGTATCTCCAGCGTTACCCGGGGCGACAGCTCGTCCATGGCCGGAATCGCATCGCCGGACAGAAACGGATCATCAGCAGCATGTATCACCAGCGTGGGAACGGTAATGTGCCGCAGGTAGGGGCGTGAACTGGAGCGCAGGTAGTAGTCATCGGCACCGGCGAATCCGTGCAGCGGTGCGGTGACGGCATCATCGAATTCCCAAAACGTGCGTGCGGCGGCCGCTGCCGCCACGTCGAACGGCGGTGCCGTATTCCGGAATTTGCGCTGCAACGAATGCCTGAGGCTTGTGAGCAGGTGGTGCCGGTACAGGCGCGAAAATCCGTGATCGAGGCGTCGCGCTGAGTCTGCCAGCACGAACGGTACCGAAATGGCAGCTGCTGCAAAAAGCCCCGCAGTGCTTCCGGTCTCACCCAGCCACTTGAGCAGGACATTGCCGCCAAGGGAGTAGCCGACGGCTGCCAGAGGCGTGTCAGGCTCCCGGCGCCGCAGGGTGTCTACGAGAAACGCCAGATCCATCGTGTCCCCCGAGTGGTATCCGCGCGCAAGCCGGTTCGGTTCGCCGCTGCAGCCCCGGAAGTGCATGATTACGGCACGCATGCCGATGCGCCGCAGGGCGTCAAACATTCCGCGCGAATAGTGTGACCTGGCGCTGCCCTCCAGACCATGCAGGATGATGACCGTCGGCGGCCCGCCGTCCGTGCTCCAGTCGAGGTCGATAAAGTCGCCATCGGGAAGTTCCAGCCGTTCGCGCCACGGGTGAATGCGGGGGCGGTGCCGGAACAGTGGCGACCAGAGTGTCTGGGCATGAGTTCCCTGGCACCACCATGCGGCGCGGAACCTGCCGCAGTCGCCGTTGCCGTGTTCAGGAAGCGGTCCGCGGCTGCCTGGCGGTGTCCCCATGTTTCGTGACTGAGCTGGTCTGCTGCGGGAAAAGTGCGGGCTGCGGGAACCGCCGGATGCGGTCCACGGCGGCGACATCCGCGCCCTATAACCGGAGATCCGCCGGCCGCCCAAAGCACCGTTTTGCGGCCGGGGTGCTGCGGTTTCCATCCGCCGCTGTCTGGTCCCAGTCCTGCACCTTTCCCCGATCGCTGCGACGACGGGCCAGGCAGCCAATCATGCCCAGAGTTTCTGCCACCAGCGGCGGCGATTGCCAGGCAGCGGCCTGCGATCCTGCAGTTCCTGGGGTGGTATCAGGCTCATGATCCAGCCCGGCAGCGGCGGATTATCGCTGTAGCCGCAGGACACGCCGAGGTTGTTGGGGTCAAAGATCTTGATAAACTGCGGGTCCGTCTTGCTGTCGGTATAGACGATGCCGCAGTAATCCTCACGATGTTCGGCATGCAGCAGACGGTCAATCTCGCGGATGAAATCCGCGACCTGCGCAGCGCTGCTCGGCTGCGTCGGGACCGGCTCGCCCACCGCATACAGATACCAGCCCCGGGATGCCTGCTGCCGCACGGTGTCCCAGAAGGCATCGAGCTGGCTCCAGCTGAGCAGGCTCGTGAAGTTGCCGCGAAATGCCGCCTGAAACGGTTGTTCCGGTGCCGTTGCCTGCATGGTCAATCTTCTCCGAGTCACGATGTCGTGTGTGGCTGCGGAAACTATATCCGAATGCGTCCCTGACCTCAAAGCAGCCGTGGCGGCCCGGAGGGTCCGGTGCGCGGGTACGGCCGGGTTCAGTGGGCCCTGTCTACCGGGGTGTGGAAACGGGTCTTCGCGGCGCCGGAATCCACGCCAGAGGGCACCTTGCCGGCCGTGGCCGCGGACCGTGCGAGGCGGGCAGCCAGCGCGCTGTAGCGCGGCGCGAGGACGATTTCGATGCTCCGGTTGCGGCTGCGTCCGGCTGCCGTACTGTTGCTTGCCAGCGGATGGTACTGGCCCATGCCGACCGCTTCCATCTGCGACGGATTCACGCCGGTTGCGTCCTGCAGGAAGCGTACCACGTTGGTGGCGCGTGCGGTCGAAAGCTCCCAGTTCGTGGGATAGCGGTTTTTCAGGGCTGGCCCGGGCGGTACGTTGTCGGTGAAACCCTCGACGCGGATGGTTTTGTCGTGCGCTTTTGCCAGCACTGCTCCGACCCGCATGAGCACCTTTTTCCCGTTCCTGCTGATCCGTGCCCGCCCGGAGGGAAACAGGATGCGGTTGACGATATTCACAGACAGGCGGTCGGCAAGCTGGGTAATCCGGATCTGTCCGCGCGCGACCTCGGACCGCAGGCTGCGGATCATGTCATCGCGGGTGCTGCGAACCTTGGCGAGTTCAGCCTGCTTCTGGCTTGAAAGTGCCGCGATTTCGCTGTTCATGCGGTTACCGAGGTAGACCACCTCCCGCGTGAGACGCTGGTTTTCGAGCGACAGCTCTTCCGAGCGTGCGGCGCAGCTTCTGACCTGCTGGTGCAGCTGCGCCCCGTAGCCCCAGTAGAGATAGGCCGCTGCACCGGCCAGCATCATTGCGATAAGCATCAGGATCCTGGAAAGATTGTTCCACATCCGATCGACCCCCCGGCAAGCCGTTCCGCGGCTCCTGCAACCAGCAAGCATAGCAAGGCGGCGGGCAGGCCGCCTAGCTCAGGGGATGCCGGACCGGATCAGTGTTGTGCGCAGTGGAATTGGTTTATGCTGGTTTTCCAGGACCTGATGCTTGCATGGACAGGCATGCGAATGACAACTCAAGACGGAGCGGTGGTGCTTGCCCTGGGGGGCGGTGGTGCCCGTGGGCTGGCACATATCGGCGTGCTCGAGGTGCTGGCTGACCATGGCGTGCGTGTACGGGCTGTCGCCGGCACCAGCGTCGGCGCCGAGATCGGCGCATTTCTCGCGAACGGCATGCCGGTTGCGGAAATGGCCGCGTTGGCTACGTCTTTCGACTGGAAACAGACACTGCAGCTTTTCCTGCCGGATCTGCCGTCGGGGGGTCTCGTCTCCGGAAAAAAGGTGATGGGTTTTTTGAACCGCACGATCGGCGACAGGCTGATCGAACACCTGTCCCTCGGGTACGTCGCGCTGGCTGTGGATCTTGAAACCGGTGAACAGACGATATTCGATCGCGGCCCGCTGGTCGATGCCGTTCGTGCGAGCATTTCGCTTCCGGCGGTATTCGCGCCGCACAGGTTCGACGGGCGCTATTATGTCGACGGAGGGGTGGTCAATCCGGTACCGTTTGATGTGGCGCGCGAGCGCTTCGGTGGGCCGGTGCTGGCGGTGGCAGTGCACGCCGGTGCCCGCGGCTTCCAGCGGCCGGACATTGTCCCGGAGCGGCGGCACGCCTGGATCAGAAACTTCCGCCAGATTCTCCAGCAGCCCTGGGTGGGCCGGGCCGATGGGCTCAGGCAGTGGCTCGAAGAGCAGATCGAAAGTTACGATGCCGGCGAACCGGATCCTCCGGCCTGGCGCGCGCGCCGGGTTCTGGATCAGGTGCTGGCCATTTCGCAGGCGCAGAATGTGCGCCTGCGGCAGGCACTGTCGGCGCCGGATGTCATGCTGACGCCGGACGTGGGCGGAATCGACGCGTTAGAGTTCTACCGCGGCGAGGAAGCTCTGGCAGCGGGACGTGCGGCTGCCGAGTCGGCGCTGCCGCAGATCATGGCCTGCCTCGCAGGCTGATGCTGCCGCGGGTTCACGCCCGGTGGACGAGATGGCCGCCGGCCCTCCGTGCTCTGCGCGGGAAATGTGCCGGCCATGAATCCGTGTGCGGGATGAATGCGGCGTATCCCGGCCCTACATCTCCTGTTCCCGCGGCATTTCCGCCAGCAGGCTATCCAGCACTTCTGCCGGCATGGGCCGGCTGAAGTAGTAGCCTTGCGCCTGTTCGCATCCTTCGGCCAGCAGAAACGCACGCTGAGCGGCATTTTCCACACCTTCGGCGATCAGCCTGAGGTCGAGGCTCCTGGCAATCGCAATGATAGTGCGCAGGATAGCCACGTCGCTGGGGTCTCCAGGCAGGTCACGCACGAAGCTTTGGTCTATCTTGAGGTACTTCACCGGAAGTGCCTTGAGGTAGGCAAGTGAAGAATAGCCGGTGCCGAAGTCATCGATTGCCGATTCTACCCCCAGGGCACGAAGCTCTCCGAGCATGCGGCTGGCATTGGCGGGATCCTGCATCATCAGGCTTTCGGTAATTTCCACTTCCACGAGCGAAGGACTCACCTGTGAAGCTTCGATGATTGCCTGTATGCGCGCAACGAGATCCCGTTCGCGGAACTGGCGCGTGGACAGATTGATCGCAACCGGAAGATGGATTCCGGCCCGCTCCCAGATTCTGGCCTGCGCGCAGGCTGTCGCCAGCGCCCATTCACCGAGCGGAACGATGATCCCGGTCTCCTCAGCCAGGGGAATGAACCGGTCCGGATAAACCAGGCCGATTTCCGGATGGCGCCAGCGCAGCAGAGCCTCAACACCGGTGATACGGCCGGTGGCCAGTTCATGCCGGGGCTGGAATTCGAGCATGAACTCGCCGCGTTCGACGGCCTGATGCAGGCTGTTGGCCATGGCCATGAACTCGGAAGCCTGGGCATTCATGTCGGGAGAAAAGAACTGATAAAGGTTGGGTCCCGATTCCTTGGCACGGTACATTGCAATATCGGCATTCTTGAGCAGGGTCGCGGCGTCAGTCCCGTCCTGGGGATAGCAGCTGATGCCGATGCTCGCGGTCACGAACAGCTCGCGTGTCTCCACCACAAAGCAGTGGGAGATCAATTCGCGCAGCTTGTGGGCGAGCGTCGCCACATCTGATGAGTCCCGGCAGTCTCCCAGAATGATGGCGAACTCGTCTCCGCCCATTCGGGACACCGTGTCGACGTCCCGCACCGCATTGCGCAGGCGTGTGGCAACGAGGCCGAGCAGCTCGTCTCCCACGGAGTGCCCGAGCGTGTCATTGATGGACTTGAACCGGTCGAGATCGAGAAACAGCACGGCAACCTCCAGCCCGTCGCGCTGCGCGCGGGAGATGGCCTCATCCAGCCGGTCCCTTAGCAGCGTGCGGTTGGGAAGACCAGTCAGGGCATCGTGGGTAGCCAGGAACTCGAGACGGGTCTGGTAATCCTTGAACTGAGAAATGTCGTTGAACACCCCGACATGGTGCGACTGGCTCCCATCCGGTTCCGGGACTTTCGTGATGCTGAGCAGCGCTGGATACATGTCACCGTTTTTGCGGCGGGACCAGAATTCGCCTTGCCAGTAACCGGTTTCATCAAGCGACTGGCGCAGGCCGGTGAGGAAGCTCCGGTTGTCGCGGCTCGAGGTGATGGAATCCCACGGCTGGGCAATTACCTCTTCCTCCGGAAATCCGGTGATTGCCGTGAAAGCCTTGTTGATAAAGATG
>JAJYCY010000033.1 GCA_021778035.1 Pseudomonadota bacterium | reverse complement strand
GCCGCATTGGCGGCAGCGAAGGCAACGGTCCGGGCGATGCCGGCGATGACATAGAGGTGGCTGCCGCTTCCGATGGCCAGTGGTGCGAAGCCATACAGCCGCATCACGTGGTCCGGTCCGGCCAGCTCGGCAGTGCCGGGGCTGCCGGCGTGCCGGATGCGACGCATCAGCGCCAGGTTCGGAAACGGCTTCCCGATGCGCGCCTGTGCGTCAGGATCCTGGGCGAGGACCGTTCCGTGCCCATCTGCTACCGTGATGGTGGTGCCGTGGCCGCGTGGCAGACCGGCAATCATGTGGCGGACCCAGGCCAGATCGACCGCCGCAAATACGACATAGTGTTCCCGCGGTCCCGCTGCCGGGAGGGCAAAAACGAGCGTGGGTTTACCGGTGACCCGTCCAATCTGGTAATTGCCGACCACCAGCCCCTGGCCGGACCATGCGCGGCGGAAATAGGTGCGGTCAGCCACTGTAATCGAGTGGGCCAAAGGGATCGCGCTGCAGATAATCCGGCCGTGTGCATTGATGACGCCCAGATTGGTGTAATAGGGCGCAGCGGCGTGCAGCACGGCGAGGTGTCTGTTGCAGTGCTGCAGGCGCGATGCCTGCAGCAGCAGCTCGGAGACCGAAAGCAGCAGGGCGCGACTATGGGCAATGAGACGCATTTGCTTGAGAGCGGCAGTGCGTGCGAGTTCGAGTGCGCGTCTCTCGGCAGCGACTGCTGCCTGCCGGTGCTGGATGAATGCGGTATGTATCAGCAGTACGGCATTGGGCAGCAGCACCAGAAGTACCAGCAGAACCAGATAGGTGCGCAGACTGAACGAGCGCCGCGGGCGGGCCAGTGCCAGGGAATTCCTTTTGCCATCTGCGGTCATTTCCGTTATGACTCGTGCAAATTTGATACCATAAATACCCGATGTCCATCCATGAAAATGTGGCAGGCCGCAAGGCCTGTGGACCGGGATCAGTCAGATAAAAAATATATGAAAATCATTGACATGTACAGTACATCCGGGAGGTCTGCTGCAGGTGGACCCTGCCCGGCCATTTTGGCCCCACACGCCTTGTGCCCAATTCTGGCTGTCATCCTGACCTAAAAAGGAGGTTCCATGCCCAAGTATAGCTGCCATCCGATCTCGGCCCATCGCAAGCTGAAGCGGCCCGACTGGTATGTTTCGGGTCTGATGATGGATCGGGCCCTAGACGCCATTCTCCGGCGCATCCGGCTCGACCGCGATCACGATATTCCGTATCTAGCAGGCTACAGCCTGGACGGAAGGACAATATACATCGACCGGCATCTGCCCGAGCACTTCAGCCACCGTGGGCGCAAGGTCGCCGTGGACCGCTATCTGATCCTGCATGAGTCAGTCGAGAAGACGCTGATCGATGAGCTCGATTTGCACTATCTGCATGCCCACCAGATCGCCACCCGCGCGGAAGAAGCTGCGGTGCGGGCCGACCGGATCCTGTGGAGTGCCTATGACCGGTTCATGCAGCGTTTCGTGAAGGAGATCGGGGACGAACGCCTTACTGATGTCCCCGCCGATCTTGATATGAAGCCGTACCGGGACGAACACGACAAGGATCTTATGGTGCGCATGGAAAAGGCGGAGCGTGCTCCGGCCCGCAAACCAGCAGGCCGGCGCCGCTCCGCCAAGTGATCCGCAGCCGGGCCCGGCCACCGGATCGTGGCGGGATTTTCTGCAAACAGCGCCCCGGCGCGTGCTACCGGGGTGCGCCGCTATTTAGCGTGCAGATCATGGCGCCGGTCGCGGCGGTCGTGCCGGATGTCGCGACGGTCATGACGGATCCCGCGGTTGTCGGCGCGCAGGTCACGGCGCTGCCTGCGGGCGGCGGCATATCGTCCGTGAGTGAGGTCGCGGTGGATGTTGCGCCGGTCATGGTTGCGGTCGCGGCGGTCGTGCCGGATGTCGCGACGGTCACGGTGCAGGTCGCGGTGGTCGCGGCGGATGTCGCGCCGCATCGGGTGAGCGTAACGCGGAGCGGCGTATGCCGGGAGGACGGCGGAAACTGCCAGCACGGCAGCAAGAGCGAGCATCATACGTCTGATCATGGTTGGTTCTCCTGGGTGTCGGGTTCATTGCCGCCCGTCGTTATGCGGTACACGGGCAGCCATCCAGATAACGTGGCAGCGGCGCGTCGGTTGACAGTGCCGGTGCATTCTCCGCAAGATGCGACCGCATTTTAGAGTCCGGCGGCGCGGTTTTTCGGCCGCCGCCTGCCGGAATTGCTGGTCGATGTTTCTTTTAACCGTATAATGGCATTAAGGATTTCCGATCTGAGAGAGACAGGCTAATGCAGATGCCGACTTGGCTGGTGACGGGCGGTGCCGGATTCATCGGTTCGAATTTCGTCCGTAGTGCGCGCCGCGAGGGCCTGGCGCGGATCGTCAATCTGGACAAGCTTACTTACGCCGGTCATCCCGAAAACCTCGAGGAACTCGGCGGTGACGGCGACCATGTGTTCGTGCGGGGTGACATCGGGGATGCGGCGCTGGTGGACGCCCTGCTGCGGGAGCACCAGCCGGCGGCGATCGTCAACTTTGCGGCCGAATCACACGTCGACCGGTCGATTCTGGGTCCGGCGGAATTCATCCAGACCAATGTTGTTGGCACGCAGGTGCTGCTGCAGTGTGCCCTGCGCTACTGGAAGGAACTGGAGCCCCGGCGTGCACAGGCATTCCGGGTCCTGCACGTGTCCACCGACGAAGTCTACGGCACCCTGGGGGCGAACGATGCGCCATTCACCGAGGACAGCCAGTACCGTCCGAATTCGCCGTATGCCGCCAGCAAGGCAGCCGCTGACCATCTGGTGCGGGCGTACAGCCAGACGTTCAGCCTGCCGGTGCTGACGACCAACTGCTCCAATAATTACGGACCCTACCAGCACCCGGAGAAGCTCATTCCGCTGATGATCGGCAATGGCACGGCTGGCCGGCCGTTACCGGTCTACGGCGATGGCCTGCAGATACGCGACTGGCTGTACGTGCAGGACCACTGCGAGGCACTGTGCCGGGTGCTGGAGCGGGGCGTGCCCGGGGAAACGTACAACATCGGCGGGGACTGCGAGCGCACGAATCTCGACATCATCAGCAGTCTCTGCCGGCTGCTTGATGCAGCGCACCCGCAATCCGCGCCGCATGCGCGCCTGATCACCCATGTCAGTGACCGCCCCGGGCATGACCGCCGCTACGCGATCGATGCCTCGAAGATCAAACGCGAACTCGGCTGGCAGCCGCGCACCGCCTTCGGCGAGGGTCTTGCCCGCACGCTCGACTGGTATGAAGCGCACGCCGGCTGGGT
Source organism: Pseudomonadota bacterium (assembly GCA_021778035.1). Taxonomy (GTDB): domain Bacteria; phylum Pseudomonadota; class Gammaproteobacteria; order Acidiferrobacterales; family UBA6901; genus JAJYCY01. The sequence continues at coordinate 19,201 of JAJYCY010000033.1, read as the reverse complement.
CGCCGCGGTTGCCGGCGGCGCGCACCAGCGCTGGATCGAGACCAACTATGGAGGGCGCAGTCCGGCGGTGGAAAGGGGTGGCCGATGAAGGGCATCATTCTGGCTGGCGGCGCGGGCACGCGGCTGGCGCCGCTCACCCAGGTGATCAGCAAGCAGCTGCTGCCGGTCTACGACAAGCCGATGATCTATTATCCGCTGTCGACCCTGATGCTCGCCGGAATCCGGGAGTTTCTCATCATTTCCACGCCCAAGGACCTGCCACGGTTCCGGGACCTGTTCCGTGACGGCGCACATCTCGGCCTGACGTTCGAATACGTCGAGCAGCCGCGTCCGGAAGGCATCGCCCAGGCGTTTATCCTCGGCCGCAGTTTCATCGATGGCGACCAGGTGGCGCTGATTCTCGGTGACAATATCTTCTACGGCCACGGCCTCGGCGAACAGATGCGTGCGGCTGCCGCGCGCCGCGAGGGCGCGACTGTCTTTGTCTATCGCGTGAAGGATCCCGAGCGTTATGGCGTTGCCGAATTGGACGGCAACGGCCGGATCGTGGACATCGTCGAGAAGCCGGCGGTGCCGAAGTCGCACTACGCGGTCACGGGGCTCTATTTCTATGATGCGCGGGTGTGTGACTTCGCCGCCGAGCTGAAGCCTTCCGGACGCGGGGAGATCGAAATCACCGATGTCAACCGCCGATATCTCGCGGACCGCACACTGCACGTGGAAAAGCTCGGGCGCGGAACCGCATGGCTCGATACCGGAACGCACGAGGCGCTGCACCAGGCGGCCAATTACATCCAGACGGTCGAAATGCGGCAGGGCCTGAAGGTGGCGTGCATCGAGGAGGTGGCCTACGAGATGGGCTTCATCGACCGGGCGCAGTTCATGCGTCTGGCCGCGGGCATGGGCCATGACTACGGGGCTTATCTGCGCGCGCTGGCCGAGGATGGCCGGCAATGAGCAACCTGGCGGTTACGGACCTGCCGCTCGCCGGCCTGAAGCTTTTTACGCCAAAGGAATTTGCCGACGCGCGCGGATATTTTGTCGAGACCTACCAGCTGAACAAGTTCGAGGAAGCCGGACTCGCCGAGCGCTTCGTGCAGGACAACCTGTCGCGCTCGCAACACGGTGTGCTGCGCGGGCTGCATTACCAGCATCCGCATGCCCAAGGCAAGCTCGTCATGGTGATGGAAGGCGAGATTTTCGATGTGGTAGTGGATATCCGGCGGGGGTCGCCGACGTTCGGAAAATGGTTCGGTGTCACGCTCAGCGAGGACAACCATCAGCAGCTGTATGTGCCGCCTGGCTTTGCGCACGGGTTCTGCGTGACCGGCGGCAGCGCACGCGTTCTGTACAAGTGCACGGATTTCTACAGTCCCGGTAACGAGCACACGATCATCTGGAGCGATCCGCAGATCGGAATCATCTGGCCGGTCACACAGCCGCTGGTTTCGGACAAGGATGCGCAGGGCGTGCTCCTGCGTGATGCCGTGATTCCCTGATGAAGGTGGCGCTGTTCGGCTGCGGTGGCCAGCTCGGCCAGAGTCTCGCGGCGGTCATGCGCGGTGCGGGCATGGAAGTGCAGGCCTACGGGCGCGGAGATGCCGACCTTGCGGACGGCGCGAAGGTGCGCGCCACGCTGCTGCACCTGCAGCCGCGCATCATCATCAACGCTGCCGCCTATACGGCTGTGGACCGGGCGGAATCGGACGCCGCCGCCGCCGCGCGCATCAATGCCGACGCGCCGGGGATCATGGCGCTGGCGGCGCGCGAGCTCGGTGCATTGTTCGTGCACTATTCGACGGACTATGTATTCGATGGCGCTGCGCGCGAGCCGTATGACGAGGATGCTCCGACTGCGCCGCTCGGTGTCTACGGTGCAACCAAGCTCGCCGGCGAGAACGCTGTGCGCAGTTCGGGCGCAGCCCATCTGATCGTCCGTACCTCGTGGCTTTATTCTAATCACGGGCACAATTTCCTGCGCACGATGCTGCGGTTGGCAGACGAGCGTGACGAGCTGCAGGTGGTCGACGACCAGTTTGGCAGCCCGACCTATGCGCGCCTGGTGGCTGCGGCGACAGTGCGCATGCTCGACGCCATGGCAGACGGAGCGGGGTGGCGGATCCCGCTCGGCGGTCTGTATCACATGACCTGCCAGGGAGCAGTCAGCTGGCACGGTTTTGCGCAGCGCATCATGGAACTCTCCGGGCGCGCGGCGCGGGTGCGCGTCACGCCGATCAGCAGCGCCGGGTACCGGGCCGCCGCGCGCCGCCCGGCCTATTCCGTGCTGTCGTGCGACCGGCTCGAACGCTGCTTCGGTATCCGCCTTCCGCACTGGGAGTCTGCGCTCATGGAGTGCCTGGAGCGCGCCCGTGGACTCGCCTAGCGCAGACTGTCTCGGTCCCGGGGGTCCGTTTGCGGCATGTCTGCCGGGTTTTCTGGTGCGGCCGGCGCAGCAGCAGATGGCGGCGCACATCGAGGCGGTGATTGCCGGGCAGTCCGTCTGTATCGCCGAATCCGGCACCGGAACGGGAAAGACGTTCGCCTACCTCGTGCCGGCACTGCTGTCGGGCAAAAAGGTGCTGATTTCCACCGGCACCCGCAATCTGCAGGATCAGCTTTTCCGGCGTGACCTGCCACTGGTGCGCGAGGCACTGGGACTGAATCCGGGCATGGCGCTGCTCAAGGGGCGGTCCAACTATCTGTGTCTGGCGCGCCTCGAACGCATCGAGCTGCAGGGCAGTTTCGGTGGACGCAGCGCCGATGCAGTGCTCGCGCGCATCCGGGAATGGGCCGGGATCACGGCGAGCGGCGATATTGCGGAGCTCGGCGGTGTGTCCGAGGATTCGGAGCTCTGGCCGCTGGTCACTTCGACTGCCGAAAACTGCCTCGGCAGCCAGTGCGCGCACTACAGCCGCTGCCACGTCAACCGGGCACGGCGTGACGCGCTTGCGGCAGACGTGGTCGTGGTCAATCACCATCTGTTTTTCGCCGACCTTGTGCTGCGCGAGGAGGGTTTCGGGCAGCTGCTGCCCGGTGTCGAGGCGATCATTTTCGACGAAGCGCACCAGCTTCCGGAGATTGCCAGCGGTTTTTTCGGGATCGCGATCGGAAGCCAGCAGCTGAATGCGCTATGCCGGGACGTGCTGGCGGAGGAGGAAAAGGAAGGCAGTGCCGTGGCCGGCCTCGCACAGTCGGTGCAGCAGCTGGAGGAGTCGGTGTCGGGGCTGCGACAGGTGTTCGGCAGCGGCGTGCAGCGAGCGCCATGGAGTGTTGCGGCAGCGCTTCCGCAGCTGCCGGGCGCGCTCGCGCAGCTGCGCGAGCGCATGGGCGGACTTGCGGGACTGCTCGAGGCTGCTGCCGCGCACGGTGCCGGGCTTGCCAGCTGCCGCAGCCGTGCGCTCGGTCTTATCGAGCGGCTGGAGCTCGTGACCGCCGGCGCGGAGGCGGATTTCGTGCCATGGTTTGAAACCGGCGCACGCAGCTTCATGCTGCATCTGACGCCGCTTGCCGTGGCGCCGCTGTTCCGCCGTTTCCTCGCGGAGGACCGGAAGGCCTGGGTCTTCACCTCGGCGACACTTGCTATTGACCACAGCTTTGCACATTTCTGCGAGGCGCTTGGGCTGAACGAAGCTGATGCCCAGCAGTGGGACAGTCCCTTCGACTACGCCCGCCAGGCGCTGCTGTACATTCCGCAGGATCTGCCGGTGCCTGCGGATCCCCGCTACACGGAATGCGTGCTGGAAGCGGCGCTGCCGGTGATCGATGCCAGCCGCGGGCGGACGTTTCTGCTGTTCACGAGCCACCGTGCGCTCAGGTTTGCGGCCAGCTATCTCGCATCACGCTGCGCTTTTCCGCTGCTGGTGCAGGGCAGCGCACCGCGCGCACGGCTCCTTGACCGGTTCCGCCAGGCAGGTAACGCCGTGCTGCTCGGTACCGGAAGCTTCTGGGAGGGCGTGGACGTACGGGGTGAGGCGCTGTCGACGGTGATCATCGACAAGCTTCCATTTGCAGCGCCGGACGATCCGGTGACGCAGGCGCGCGGCGAAGCGCTCGAGCGTGACGGGCGCAGTGCATTCATGGAGCTGCTGCTGCCGGACGCCGTGATCGCGCTCAAACAGGGTGCAGGACGGCTGATCCGTGACCCCGGTGACCGGGGCGTACTGATGCTGTGCGATCCGAGACTGCTCGGGAAGGGCTACGGCAGGATATTCCTGGCGAGCCTGCCGCCGATTCCCCGCACGCGCGAACTTGCAGACGTGCAGCAGTTCTTCGGTCCATCCTGCGCGCGTCAGGCGCAGCCGGCACACCCCGCGCGGTGATTGCGGCGGTTTGCGTCGGGACGCGACGCTGGCAGATAATCGGAGGAACAAGCTTGTCGAGCTTCGGACGGATGCGCAAGCAGTGCTGCCATGCCGATTGCTGGCAGCGCGGATGAAGGGAGGAGCGCGTGGTGATACGACAGGGTGATACGCTGCCGGCTGTGACGCTGCGTGAACTGACCGCAGACGGCCCGAGAGAGGTTCCACTTGCGGACCTGCTGCGCGGCCGGCGGGTGGTGCTGTTCGGGGTCCCGGGGGCGTTCACGCCTACCTGCTCGGCGCGCCATCTTCCGGGATATCTGGAACTCGCCGGGAAGCTCAGGCTGCGGCAGGTCGATGAAATCGTGTGCATTGCGGTGAATGACCTGTACGTGACGGGAGCCTGGGCAAAGGAGATGAAGACCGAAGGCACGATCCGCATGCTGGCCGACGGGAACGGCGATTTTGCCCGCGCCATCGGGCTTGAGGACGACCTGCGCAAGTACGGCATGGGCCTGCGTTCCCGGCGCTATTCCATGCTGGTGGATGACGGCATCGTCAGGGAGATCAACGTCGAGGCGCCCGGCAAGTTCGAGGTGAGCGATGCCGAGACCATGATCTACCAGCTCGACAGGCTGCGCTGAGACGGCGGCCGCAGCGGCGTACCGGGTGGTACCGCGATGAACTACGTCGCAACCGGTATGGGTCCGGGCAGTATCCGGCGCCGCCACCGCATGCCCTTCGGCGCCGAAACCCTGCCTGGCGGAGTGCGCTTTCGCCTGTGGGCGCCTGCGGCGCAGCAGGTTGCGCTCTGCCTGGAGGCCGGGCGGGTGTCGCGGGTGCTGCCGATGGAGGCGGTCGGCGACGGATGGTTCGCGCTCGAGACCGGGCTCGCTGGCCCCGGTACCTGCTACCGCTTCCGTGTCGATGGCGCGATCCAGGTACCGGATCCTGCTTCACGTTATCAGCCGGGGGACGTCGACGGTCCGAGCGAGGTGATCGATCCGCTCGAGTTCGAATGGACCGACGGTGCGTGGACCGGCCATCCGTGGGCGCAGACGGTGATCTACGAGCTGCATGTCGGCGCGTTTTCCCGTCAGGGCGGGTTCGCCGGGGTGCAGCGGCGTCTGGACCGGCTCGCCCGGCTCGGGGTGACCGCCATCGAGCTCATGCCGGTTGCCGATTTCTCCGGAGCGCGCAACTGGGGATATGACGGCGTGCTGCCGTTCGCGCCCGATTCAGGCTACGGACGACCGGAAGAATTGAAGGCGCTCATCGACGTGGCGCACGCCCGCGGGCTCATGGTTTTCCTGGATGTCGTTTACAACCACTTCGGACCGGAGGGCAATTATCTCTGGCACTACGCACCGGCGTTCTTCGATGCGCGCCGGCAGACCCCCTGGGGTGCGGCCATCAACTTCGACGGTGAAGGGTCCGCGGTGGTGCGGCAGTTTTTCATCGAAAATGCGCTCTACTGGCTCGAGGAATTCCATGTCGATGGACTGAGGATCGACGCCGTGCATACGATCGCCGACGATTCAAAGCCGCATTTCCTGGAGGAGCTCGCATCAGCGGTGTCCGCGGGTCCGGGCGCGGGGCGGAATGTGCACCTGATGCTCGAGAATGACCGCAACGAAGCGCACTACCTGGCATCCCCGGAACCGGGTCGGCGCGGCCGCTACGCCGCGCAGTGGAACGACGACCTGCATCACGCCCTGCATGTGCTGCTGACCGGGGAACGCGATGGCTACTACGAAGATTACGCCGATGCACCGCTTTGGCACCTCGGACGCAGCCTGGCGGAGGGCTTTTCCTACCAGGGCGAGGTGTCGCGTCACCGCGGCGGTGTGCCGCGGGGTGAACTATCGGCCGGTCTTCCGCCGACGGCATTCATCGGGGCGCTCCAGAACCATGACCAGATCGGCAACCGTGCGTTTGGTGAACGCATTATGCAGCTCGCCAGCGAGGATGCGGTGCGTGCGGCCACTGCGGTGCTGCTGCTGGCCCCGTCCATCCCGCTGCTGTTCATGGGCGAGGAATGGGGGGCCAGCGAGCCGTTTCCCTTTTTCTGTGACTTTTCCGGCGAGCTTGCTGCTGCCGTGACACGCGGACGACGCGCGGAGTTCGGCCGCTTTCCGGCATTCCGCGATGCGGCGAGACGTGCACTCATTCCGGATCCGAACGCCAGGCGCACTTTTGAAAGCGCGCGCCTGCGGTGGCGTGTCTCCAGCGCCGCTCGCCGCCGTTGGCTGTGGCACCGGGAGCTGCTGGCGGTGCGGCACCGGGAGATCATGCCCCGGATCGCGGATCTTTCGGGGGGCTGCGGACAGTTCATAGTCTCCGCGGAAAAGGCGCTTACCGTGAGCTGGCGTCTGGCTGACGGATCGGTGCTCGCACTGGTCACGAATCTCGGCGCCGTGGCGGTACCGGCCCCGGACTGGCCAGTGGGCACGGTGCTTTACGCGGCCGGTGGGGCGCAGGCAGGTGCGCCCCGGCTGCCGCCCTGGTCGGTGATCTGGCTGCTCGATGCCGGGTCGCACGGGGAAAAGTTATGAGTGCGGCGCGGATTCCGCTTGCCACCTACCGGCTTCAGCTCAACCGCGATTTCGGTTTTGGTGACGCCGCCGCTGCCGTTCCGTATCTGCACGCTCTTGGAATCAGCCACTGTCACATTTCGCCGATCCTGCGGGCACGTGCCGGCAGCAGCCACGGCTACGACGTGGTAAGTCATGACGAGCTCAATGCCGAAATCGGGACGCGCGAGGAATTTGACCGCTTCATCGCCACGCTTCATGCACACGGCATGGGGCTCGTGGTCGATATCGTTCCGAACCACATGGGCGTGGGCGGGGCCGACAACCTGTGGTGGCTGGACGTTCTCGAGCACGGGGAGGCGTCGGCGTTCGCGGCCTACTTTGATATCGACTGGCGTCCGGCGAAGCGCGAACTGGGTGGCAGGCTGCTGCTACCCGTGCTCGAGGATCATTACGGGGCGGTGCTCGAGAAGGGGATGCTAAAGCTTCAGTTCGAGCAGGAACGCGGACAATTCGGTATCGTCTATCACGAGCATTACTTTCCGATCGATCTGAAAACCTGTTCCGGAATCCTGCGCACCGCCTCCGGCATGATGCCGGACGGTTCCCAGGGAAAAACGGAGCTCGATGCGTCTGCGCTGGCATTTGACGCGCTTCCCGGGCGCGGCGATGCCACCACGGCGGAGGCGCGCACGCATGCTGCCGGCGCGCTCAAGCGCGCTCTCGCCGCAGTCTGCAGCGAGTGGCCGTCTGTGGCAGAACACATCCGGGCAGCGGTCACTGCGCTCAACGGGGATCCGCGGCGGCCGGAAAGCTTCGACGGACTGCATCGGCTGCTCGACCGGCAGGTCTACCGCCTGGCGCACTGGCTTGTGGCCGGTGACGAAATCAACTACCGGCGCTTTTTTGACATCAACAGTCTCGCCGGACTGCGCATGGAGCGTGCGGAAGTATTCCGCGCGACGCACCGGTTCGTGATGGAACTCATCCACGCGGGCGGAATAGACGGGCTGCGCGTCGACCATCCTGATGGCCTGTTTGATCCCGGAGGCTATTTCGCCAGCCTGAGGGAGCTGACCGGGGCAGCAGGCGGGGATGGCGGACCGGCCATTTTCACGGTTGCCGAAAAGATCCTGGCGCCCGCAGAACAGCTGCGCTCCGACTGGCTGGTGCACGGTACCACGGGATACGAATTCGCCGCCCAGCTCAACGGGTTGCTGGTCTATCCGCCCGCACAGGGCGCGCTGACGATCGGTTACGAGCGCTTCATCGGCAATCCCGCCGATCTGGACGTGATCCTGCGCGACAGCAGGAAACTGGTCATGCGCACGCTCATGTCCGGAGAATTGATGGTGCTTGCCAACCTGCTCGACCGGATTTCGGAAGGCGACCGGCATACCCGCGACTACACGCTGCACGCGCTGCGCGATGCGCTCATGGAGGTGATCGCCTGCTTCCCCGTGTACCGGACCTATATTTCGGCGCGAGGTGTTGGCGAAGAGGACCGCCGCTGTATCGAGCAGTCGATAGCCCGGGCCAAACGCCTCAGCCCGGCGGTTGATGTCAGCATTTTCGATTTCCTGCAGCGCGTGCTGCTGCTCGATCCGGTGGGTGTGGGCAGCGCACCGGATCCACGTCAGCTGCATTTCGTGATGAAATTCCAGCAGTATACTGCGCCGGTAATGGCCAAGGGCATGGAAGACACGGCATTCTACGCCTACAACCGGTTCATTGCGCTCAACGAGGTCGGCGACGATCCGCGGCGGTTCGGCTGCGGACTGGCAGCGTTTCATGCGGCCGCGCGCGAGCGCCTGCTGCGCTGGCCGCACACCCTGCTTGCGGTGTCGACCCATGACAGCAAGCGCAGCGAGGATGTGCGCGCGCGCCTGGACGTGCTTTCCGAGATGCCGGCGGTCTGGGGGACGCATGTGCGCCGATGGAGCCGCCTCAATGCGCCGGCACGGCGCGAGCTTGAGGGCCAGGCGGGACCTTCGCGCGAAGATGAGTACCTGCTTTACCAGACACTCGTCGGGGCGTGGCCGCTCGACGGCGCGGACGGGTCCGGCGTCGAACAGTTCCGGCAGCGCATCGTGCAATTCATGATCAAGGCGGTGCGTGAGGCGAAAGTACACAGCAGCTGGATCAACCGCGATGCCGCTTACGAGGCCTCCGTTACCGGGTTCGTCGACGCGCTGTTCGAGCCGGCACGCGGGAGCGCTTTCCGGGCCGACATGGACCGGTTTGCCGGACAGGTGGCCCTGTTCGGCATGCTGAACAGTCTCACGCAGACGCTTATCCGGCTCACCGCTCCGGGTGTTCCCGACCTCTACCAGGGCAGCGAGGCCTGGATCCTGAACCTGGTGGATCCCGACAACCGGCGTCCGGTCGACTTCGGGCGCCGGCAGCAGCAGCTCGAACAGCTGAAGGCTCTTGCCGCCGGCGGCAGCGCCGGCCTGGCTGCACGCGTGCGGCTGCTGCTCAATACCTGGCAGGATGGACGTCCGAAGATGTACGTCGTCTGGCGCACGCTTGAGTTGCGCCAGCGATTTCCCGCGGTGTTTGGCAGCGGAGAATACCTGGCGCTTTCCGCCCTCGGGGCGCGCGCGGATCATATCTGTGCTTTTTCCCGCCGCAGCGAACAAGCAGTGGTGGTGGTTGCAGGGGGACGATGGTATGCGCGTCTCGCCGGACGGCGAGGGAACCTGCCGCTCGGCGCCGACGCATGGAGTGATACCGATATCGAGGTGCCGGGTCCCGGTATTTATTTCAACGTGCTCACCGGTGAAACGGCGAGCGCCCGGCATCGGCGCGACAGCTGGTGGCTGCAGGCCGCGTCGCTGTTCGCCCGCTTCCCGGTGGCGCTGCTGGTGCAGACCGCTGCCTCCGAGGCGCAGAGGCAGCGCGAAGTTTGATCGATGTCACCGGGTAGGTTAGATTGGCAGCTGCGCAGAACCGGCAGCGAAGTTTGTGGAGACTTTCCGTGGATCAGCATCCCACACCACCGGACACGGACTCAGCGGCTGAAGATGCGCTCTGGTTCAAGGATGCAGTCATTTATGAACTGCATGTCAGGGCGTTTTCCGACAGCAACGGTGACGGCATAGGGGACTTTCCCGGGCTGACCGCCAGGCTCGATTACCTGCGCGACCTCGGGGTGAACACGCTGTGGCTGCTGCCGTTCTATCCTTCACCGCTGCGCGATGACGGATACGACATATCCGACTATCACAACGTGCATCCGGCGTACGGAACGCGGCGCGACTTCCGCAGTTTCGTACGCGCAGCGCACGAGCGCGGGCTGCGCGTCATCACGGAACTGGTGATCAATCACACCTCTGACCAGCACCCATGGTTTCAGGCAGCGCGCCGGGCACCGGCAGGTTCGGACAAGCGCGACTTCTATGTCTGGAGCGACAGCGACCAGAAGTTTTCCGGCACACCCGTTATTTTCAGCGACGCGGAAAAATCGAACTGGGCCTGGGACGATGTGGCCGGCGCGTACTACTGGCACCGCTTCTTCTCGCACCAGCCTGACCTCAATCACAACAACCCGCATGTGGTGCAGGCGGTGATGCGGGTGATGCGTTTCTGGTTCGACCAGGGAGTCGACGGCATGCGTCTCGACGCAGTGCCGTACCTGTGCGTGCGCGAAGGGACGAGCAACGAGAATCTGCCGGAGACGCACGCCGTGATCCGGCACATGCGTGCCGATATCGACGCGCGCTACCATGGACGCATGTTGCTTGCGGAAGCCAACCAGTGGCCGGAGGATGTGCGCGATTATTTTGGCAATGGCGACGAATGCCATATGGCGTACCACTTTCCGCTCATGCCGCGCATGTACATGGCGATAGCCCAGGAGGACCGGCACCCGATCGTGGAAATCCTGAAGCAGACGCCGGACATACCGGACAGCTGCCAGTGGGCGATTTTTCTGCGCAATCATGACGAGCTTACTCTTGCCACAGTAACGAGCCGCGAGCGCGACTACATGTATCAGATGTATGCGGCCGATCCGCGGGCACGGCTCAATCTCGGCATCCGCCGCCGGCTTGCGCCGCTCATGGAAAACGACATCGACCGGATCAAGCTCATGAACAGTTTGCTGCTGTCGATGCCGGGGTCACCCATCATCTATTACGGCGACGAGATCGGCATGGGTGACAACATCTATCTTGGCGACCGCAATGGTGTGCGCACGCCCATGCAATGGAGTCCGGACCGCAACGCCGGTTTTTCGCACACTGATCCGCAGCGCCTGTACCTGCCGCCGATCATGGATCCGGTCTACGGGTACGAGGCTGTGAACGTGGAGGCGCAGTCCCGCGACCCTTCATCGCTGCTCAACTGGATGCGCCTGATTCTCGAGGTACGTCGTGGCTGCCGTGCGTTCGGTCGGGGACGGTTCCAGTTTCTGCGTCCGGGAAACCGGAAGATTCTCGCCTATCTGCGCGAATATGCCGGCGAGACCATCCTGTGCGTTGCCAATCTGGCGCGCTCCGCGCAGCCGGTGGAGCTCGACCTGGCGGCGTACCGCGGACACATTCCCGTCGAGCTCACCGGCCGCACGCCGTTTCCGCCGGTTGGCACGTTGCCCTACCTGCTGACGCTTCCGGGGCACGGTTTCTACTGGTTCCGCCTGATGCAGAATGTGGAGGTCCCGGCCTGGCACGAGCAGCGGCTCGCGCGCGAAGAGCTGCCGGCGGTGGTGCTGTTCGACGGGCTGCACAGCCTGTTCCGTGACCGCGTGGTGCCGTGGCGCATACTCATGGCCGAAAAGCTGCGTGCGCAGTTCGAGACCGAGGTGTTCCCCGCGTTCATCGCCAACCAGCGCTGGTCGTGGCCGAAGGAGAGCGTGCCGGCACGCGTGCCGTTCATCGACAGCGCCGAATGGGGGGGAGAGCCGGCAAAGTGGCTGATCGTGCTGCTGCAGGGCGCAGAGGCTGCCGGTCTCGACGGGGCGTGGTTCGTGCCGCTGGCGCTGCGCTGGGACGGAGACGAGGAGCCGCGCGAGGCGAGCTTTCCGGCGGCGGCGCTGGCGCGTGTGCGCCAGCAGGCCAGCACCGGTGCGCTGATCGAGGCCTTCGCCGATGAGCGCTTCTGCCGTGCCATCGTGACCGCGACAGAGAACGGGGAGGTGCTGCGCTGCGGTGCGGGAACCGTCCGGTTCGTGCCGGGGCCGGCATATGCGGAGATCCGCGGTGAAGCGGCGGTAGCGGAACTGCCGGTCTCGATGCTGCCCGCACGCGGCAGCCACACGGCGGTGCGTTTCGGCAAACGGCTGTTTCTGAAGGTGTGCCGGAAGCTGCGCGCGGGCCGGGATCTGGAAACGGAATTCCTGAGTTTTCTGTCAGGAACGGTCCGGTTCACGCATTGCGCCCCGTTCGCCGGACAGGTGGAATATGCCGGTGACGACGGTACCGTGGCCACGCTCGCCATCATCCAGGGATTCGTGGCGAACCAGGGTGACGGATGGACGCACGCGCTTGGCTACCTCGAGCGGTTTCTGGAGCAGGAACGCACCTCCCGGACGGATCAGGTGCGCGCCGGCGATGCGCATGGCGCGTATTCCGCCCTCATGGGTGTGCTCGGCCGGCGCATCGGGGAGCTGCATCGTGCGCTTGCCTCCGGTGGGGCAGATCCTGCGTTTGCTTCCGAGCCGGTGGCACAGCGCGACCTGCTCAATTGGGCAGAAGATGCGCGTGCCGAGGCAGATCTTGCGTTCCGCTGGCTCGAGCAGCAGGTTCCGGCGCCGGATGATGATTCCGTCGCGGGAATTCTCGGCCGGCGCCGGGAAATCCTGCAGCGGATCGATGCGGCCGCCGGCAGCCCGGCAAAGGGGCTGAAGACCCGGATCCATGGTGATCTGCAGCTGTCCCGCACGCTGCTCGTGCAGAACGATTTTTACATCACTGGATTCACTGGCGGGCGCATGCGCCCGGAGTACCGTTCCAGACACTCGCCGCTGCGGGATGTCGCCGCGCTGCTGCATTCGCTGTCCCGGGTGCATCAGGTGGCGCTGGCCGCGGCGGGCAGCAATCGTGGCACGGAGGCCGTGCATCCGGGGCAGCTGCTGCGAACCTGGGAGCAGGGTGCGCGCCAGGCTTTCCTCGAAGCGTACCGGGAAGCGGTCGGCGGCAGCGGTCTGGAGGCCGCCGGGGACACGGCCGGAGCACTGCTCGGGATGTTCGAGCTTGAGCAGGCCCTGCGGCAGCTGCGCCAGGGATCCGACCTGCAACCGCGGCGCATTGCCGGCAGTCTGGAATCCCTCCTCGACATGCTTGGTGCGCAGCAGCAAAGGAACACGGGTGCTTGATCCGGTCGCACAGTCTGCGCGCCGGACGGCAGTCTTTTTTTAGGACGACGCTGAGGCGACGGGAGGCATCATGGCAAACATGAGCAGTTTACTGGAACCGGTGCGCGTATTCATGACCCAGGCCGCAGGGTTGCTGCCGAAGCTCGTGCTGGCGCTGGTTATTCTTCTGGCCGGGTGGCTGCTGGCAAAACTGCTGCGCCTGGCCATGACCCGGGCGCTGCGCGCGGTGAATTTCCATGTCCTCACCGAACGCGCCGGTATCGACGGCTTCCTGCGGCAGGGGGGCATATCCACCGACACGGGCGGTGTGCTGGTGCTGCTGGTGTACTGGCTGGTGATCCTGGCGGCACTCATGATCGCCTTCAACAGCCTCGGCCTGGTGCGCGTGACCGAAGTCGTGGGGCGCGTGGCGCTGTTCATTCCCGATGTGATCCTGGCGGTGCTGATTCTCGCCTTCGGCAGCTATTTTGCGCGGTTCGTGGACCGGACCATCACCGCCTACGGAAAGAATGTCGGCATTGCCGATGCCGCCCTGCTGGGACAGATCGCGCGCTATGCAATCATGGTTTTCGTGATTCTGATCGCGCTTGAGCAGGTACGGGTGGCAACCACCCTGGTGCACCAGAGTTTTCTCATTCTGCTCGCCGGTGTGGTGCTTGCCGCGGCGCTCGCCTTCGGGCTCGGCGGACAGCAGTGGGCGGCAAGGATGCTCGAGCGCTGGTTTCCGACCCGGGATTCGCGGGAGCATAAGGGAGACTGATTGTCGGGCCTGGCCTGAGCGGCGGCGGACAGAGTGCCCGGAAGGGCATTCATCCCCTTCCAGCAGATCGATCCCCTCAGGTACAATGCCGCACCGCGGAGCGATGCCCCGCAGTCCGGGCGGCCTGCCCGCCCGCGCGTGAGTGAACCGGGGTGCCAGGTGCCAGTGCCCCGTACCTCATTGTTCAAGGAGAGGGAGTGTGCGTTTTGCTGTCCGTCTCACCCGCATCATCGCGCTTGCGTGCCTTGCGGGCAGCCTTTCGGCGTGCGGATCCGGGAACCAGCAGCCGGTTGCGAGCGCATCTACCGGCAGCATCAGCTTCTCGGCCCAGAGCCCGGATGCGCCGACACCGGCCGCCCAGACATTCACCGCCAGCGTCAGCCCCGGTACCGTCTCGGTCGCCGTTCTGCATGGCGGCAGTGCTATTGCGGGCGCGACATACGTGCTGTCCGGCAACACCGTGCAGGTCACGGTCGACCCGGCCTCGCCGGGCACGCTTGGCGCCGGTAATTTCAGCGGGACGGTCAGCGTAACCGGCTACAGCTGCGGTAATCCCAGCTGCAGCCAGCTTGTTTCCGGGAATTCCGCGCTCGTGAACGTGAGCTACGGCATTCCGCCAATCGTGCGCTATGTCTCTCCCTACATCGGTGTCGCCACCGGCTCGCCCGCGGCCGCGAGCGGCACGGTAATCATCCGTGGCCGGGGATTCGACGCATTTCCGGTGCAGAACGTCACCTTCAACGGCACACCGGCCCCGAGCTTCAGTGTCGTGAGCGACACCGAGATCCAGGCGAGTTACGCAGGGCTTGCGGCCGGAGGACCGTATACGGTGACGATCGTCGCGCCGGGCAGTCCGGGTGCGGTCTTCTCCGAAGCGGCGCTGCAGGTGGTTCCGGTACCCAACTACGCCGCCACGACGCTCCAGTATCCGGCGGGCGTCACCGGTATGAACCAGCTCCTGTATGATGCCGGGCGGCAGGCGCTGCTGCTGGCGGTAAGCACCACTTCGGGTACCCCGGAAGTGCTGCGCTACGCGTATTCCACGGGCAGCTGGCAGCAGAGCAGCGTTCCGGTGGCGGGCCTGGCCGACATCAGCCTGTCGACGCAGGGTAACGAGTTGCTGGCCCTGTCACAGCAGGCACTGAGCGAGCTTGAC
This sequence comes from Pseudomonadota bacterium, assembly GCA_021778035.1. Lineage (GTDB taxonomy): Bacteria > Pseudomonadota > Gammaproteobacteria > Acidiferrobacterales > UBA6901 > JAJYCY01. The sequence goes on along the minus strand of JAJYCY010000033.1, from coordinate 4,137 downwards.
CCGGCGGCACTCACGCTGCTCAGCAGTTACACGCCCAATCCGGCACCGGCACCAGGACTTCCGGCCAACGCGTATTTCAAGAACCTGGTGGTGGCCAACGACGGAAACGCCGTCGTGACGACCGGCATCGCGGGCAGTACCGTTACCCCGGTCTATCTGTTCAGCGCCCGCAGTCCTGCATTCACGCAGCCATCCACCGCGCCAAGCCTGGACAATGCCACGCCCGGCGCATCCGCCGACGGGTCCCTGGTGACCCTTGCCGAGGGCGATCCGTCACTCGCGTCCAATCCGCCGGCTGCGTACGAATACACTGCGGCCTCAGAGTCGTTCTCCGCCACCACCACGCTGATCAACCAGAACCAGATTGCCCCGGTGCTCGACCGCTCGGCGGTACATGTCGTGCTTAACGGGACCAGCGTCTACAACAATGCGTTCAATTATCTCGGCAGCCTGCCCGGCACCACGCTCGCCGTGGCGCTCAGTCCGGATTCGAACTGTGCCTATACCTATGATTCCAGCGGACAGATCCTGACCTTCAACCTCAATGCGGGCGCTAGCGGCGGTTCTTTCGTATCGCTCGGCGGAACGCCCGTCAGCAGTCCGGGTACCGCCGGGCTGGTGAAAATGGTGATCAGTCCTGATGGTGGTACCCTGTTTCTCGCCGGCAGCAGCCAGATCGTGGTCGCTGCGGCACCACTAAACCTGTGCAACTAGCGGGAGCACGATGAGACGCCTGATCCTTGCCGGGCTGCTGTGGGGGTACGCCGCCGGCGTGCTGGCCGGTACCGAGGCCGTAAAGTCGGTCCATTACCAGATCGGGTACCAGTCCGGCGATATCAACACGGTGGGCGGCAGCGACAGCAAGGTCAACGCGGTCGACGGCAGCATCACCCTTCCGGTGGCGGGCCTGGTCGGGGCGTCGATATCAGGTTTCTACGACCATTACGACCTGGCGTCGAACTTCGCATCTTTCGGCAGCGGACTGAACCTGGCAAGCTCTCTGCCGTACTGCACGGTCATCGACAAGGGACTCAGCGCCGGGCTGTTCGTGCGCGACCCCTCGGTCGGACGCATCATGGCGGGCTACGGCGGCGGGCAGGCGATGTCCCATTGCCAGACGACGTTTCTGGCCACCGGCGGCCCGAAGCTGGACATGAGAGACTATACCGCCGGAGCCGAATACTATTTTCCGCGCTTCACGCTCGGAGTGTCGTGGGACGAGACGCGGTTCACGTCCCTTGACCGCTTTACGAGCGACCGCATCACCGGCAGCTGGTATCCGACGGACATCCTGCGCGTGGACCTGTCGGCCTATGGCCAGGACCTGAAGAACACCTACGGCTTCGGGATGGAGTACCAGCCGGAATTCTTTGGCAATTCATCGGGCCTGTGGTTCAGCTATACGCGGCGCCATCAGACCGTCACGAACAACATCATTCTGGTGGGAATACGGTATTATTTCGGAAAACGGGTCGACCTGATCGAGCGCGACCGCGAGTACCGCTAGTTCCAGTACCGATTCCGCCGCCGTGCGGCTGGGGGGCCGGCAGTGACCGGAGAAATTCCGAATAACACCGGTGACCAGGCCGGGACGAATCGCCTGGTCACGCTGGCTACCGTGGTGTACGCGCTGCAGGCGGTGAATCTCCTGTTTCCCGTGATTCCTGTCGGCCTGATCGTCGCGGTGGCCATCGATTATGTAAAGCTTCCGGACGCCGCCGGTACCTGGATCGAATCCCATTACCGCTGGCAGATACGCACGTTCTGGACCGCGCTGGGGCTGGCCGTGCTGGGTGTCGCAACCTATCTGATCATTATCGGCTATCTGATTCTGCTCGCGACCTGGGCATGGGTGATCTACCGGGTAGTCAAAGGCTGGCTGTACCTGAGCGAACGCAAGCCGCTCGATTAGCGCCGCTGAGCGCTCCGCACGTCCGCCGCATGCTATGATGGACCGCACCGTCGCGATCCGCATCCGCCCTTGAAAGTACTGGCTCTCGAAACTTCCACGCCTGCCTGTTCCGCCGCACTCTGGGTCGACGGGGACATCCGCGAGCGTTTCGAGACCGGCTCGCAGCATTCACACCGCATCCTGTCCATGGTCGGGGAGCTGCTCGATTCCGCCGGGCTGCACCTTGCAGGGCTCGACGCCATCGCGTTTGGGCGCGGCCCGGGATCGTTCACGGGGCTGCGCATTGCCGCAGCCGTCACACAGGGCCTCGCCTTTGCAGCTGACCTGCCGGTGCTGCCGGTCTCGTCACTCGCAGCGCTGGCGCAGGGTGAAGGAAAGGGCCGGGTGCTGGCAGCGCTTGATGCGCGCATGAACCAGGTGTACTGGGGTGCCTATCAGTGCGAGGCCGGATCACGGCCGCGTCTTGTCGGGGCGGAGATCGTCGCGGCCCCGGCGGACCTGCCTGCTCCGCCAGGGGCGGACTGGTGGGGGGCGGGTAGCGGCTGGGACCTCCACGCCGGACGGCTGGCAGCGTGCTGGCCCGGCCAGCTCGCGGGCTGGACGCCCGGGCGGCTGCCGCATGCACGCGAGGTTGCAGCGCTCGGGGCGGCGGGATTCGCCTGTGGCGAAGGATTGCCGGCAGAGCAGGCGCTGCCGGTGTACGTGCGCGACGACGTGGCGAAACGCAGCGCCGGAAACCCCTGACGGGACGGCAGCGCGCGCGAGCGCATCCTGGAAGCAGCCATGCAGAGCGACCTGAATACCCTCGAATTCGATGCAGTGCGCCGCATGCTCGAGAAACTCACGAGCACGCCCTACGGCGCGGAGGCGGCACGTCACATCGAACCCGCGCCCGGGCCTGAGGTGGCGCGTGCCATGCTGAGAGCGGTCACGGCCGCGCGGACGCTGCTTGATTCTGCCGAAATGCCGACGCTACGCGGGATTCCGGACGTCCGCGCCGCGCTGCGTCAGGCGTCCGGCCCCGGAGCGGTCCTGCCGGGAACGGCGCTGCGCAACCTGCGCCAGGTATTCGCGGCGGTCGATGGGCTGCGTCCGGTGGTTGCCGCACATCCGCAGCTCTATCCCGGCCCGAAGGAGGATCTCGAGCCCCCGGCGGAAGCGGTGCAGCGGCTGGACCGGACCATCCTGGCGTCTGGACGGGTGCGGGAGGACGCCAGTCCGCGTCTCGAGGCGCTGGGGGCGCAGGTGCGGGCACAGGGCGAGGAGGTTGCCGCGGTGCTGGCGGCATGCATTGAGCGTTACGGGATCGGCCATGCCGCACCGGACCGGATCGTCTGGCATGGAGGGCGCGCGATGCTCGCGGTTGCGGGGGCCGACGCCGAACGCGTTCGCGGGGTGCGCCGCGGCACCGCAGGATCCCGGGGTGAGGTGCTGATCGAGCCGATGGAGGCGGTGGCCGCGAACAACCGCGTCGAGGCGCTTGCCGGGCAGCAGGAGATCGAGACCCGGACGCTGCTGCGCGAGGTGACCGCTTTCCTGCGCGACCACCTGCCTGCCATAGGGCGGAACATCGATGCCCTGACCTGGATCGATTTGGCGCTCGCCGCCGGCAGGCTTAGCGCACAGTTCAACGCGCACGCGCCGCAGATCACCGATGGTCCAGGCCTGCACCTTGACCGTGTCTACCATCCGGCACTGCTGCTGCAGTTCGCGAGCGGCGAAGGGCAGCGTCCGGTGCCTCTCAGCCTGTCGCTCGATGCCGCACGCCCCATGCTGATCATCACCGGTCCGAATGCGGGCGGCAAGACCGTCGTGCTCAAGACCGTGGGGCTGGTGGTGACCATGGCGCACTGTGGTCTGCACATCCCGGCCGATGGCGACTGCGTCATCGGCAGCTTCAGCCGCGTGATCGTCGATATCGGCGACCCGCAGAGCCTGTACCATCATCTGTCCACGTTCTCGGGTCATGTGCAGGCGCTCAGGCGTGTCCTGGACGGAGCGGGCAGCGGCACGCTGGTGCTGCTCGATGAACTGGGTACCGGTACTGATCCGCAGGAAGGCGCCGCATTGGCCATGGCAGTGCTCGACGAGCTCGTCGCGCGCCATGTCCACGGCATCGTGACCACGCACCTGGCGCCGATCAAGGAGTTTGCCGCACGGCACGCCGGGCTCGCCAATGCGTCGATGGCGTTCGACGAGGAGCGGCTGTGTCCCACCTATCAGCT
>JAJYCY010000032.1:21503-22737 GCA_021778035.1 Pseudomonadota bacterium | reverse complement strand
TGGGCATTCACCGGCAGAAGCACGATCGCAATTTCAGTGACCGCGAAAAGGCGGTCGTCGACCAGCTGCTGCCGCATCTGGCCCGGTCTGTCCATGCCCACGAGCTGCGGAAGTGGGAAGGATCTTTCACTGAAACCCGGGGCGTGGTTCACATCGACTGTGCTGGGGTACCGGTTTTCATGAATTCCCTCGCGCGTTCCCTGTTCGATGGCACCGACGTGACGCGGCTGCTGCCGCCGGACATGGGATCAAAGCCCGTTTTCCGGACCGGTTCCGGCAGCTATTGTGCACGCACGGTCCCGTATCGCGGGGGGAGCGGCGGGAGATTTGTCATCCTTGATCCCGCGCCAACCCGGTGCGGGGTCGCCTCGCGGCTGAGCGGCTTCGGGCTCAGCCGCCGGGAGATAGAAGTGGCGGCACTGGCCGTTGATGGACTATCGAACCGGCAGATTGCCGAACAGCTGTTCATCAGCGAACTGACTGTCAAGGATCATCTCAAAAGCATATTCGGAAAGACGGGTGTGCAGCGGAGGAGCGCGCTGGCGGGACGGATGCTGCGGCTCAGCGCGGCCGCCGGTCAGCGCAGGCCGCTGACGGCCTGATCAAGGCGGCAGGGAGACCGGATGTCCCATCGATTGTCCAATGCCGACTACCGGGTGATCCTCAGCGCCCTCGAAGCCGCTCACTGGGCGCGGGACCGGAAAACCCTGTTCTTTTCGGTATGTGAGAGTCTGGAGCGATGCCTCGGCAGCAGCAGCGGCGTCCTGCTCCCGCTGGATCCGGCTGCGGGGATCTTCCGCCACGAGGGTGCGGTCAACGTCAATATCGATGACCGGGCATTCGCGGACTTTTTCACCTATTACGCGCCGCGTCATCCGCTGGTCGAAAAGAACCTGCATCGCACGACGGTCAACCAGTCGCTGCGGCTGACCGACTACGTTCCGAGGTCCAGGCTGGAGCACACGGAATGGGGCAGGGACTTCCAGCCCCGGGCGGGGATTTTCCATGAGCTGAGCGTCAATCTCGGATTCGAGGGGATTCCGGTGGCAGCCATGGCGATTCACCGCAGCCGCCAGGCGGGCGACTTCACCAGGCGGGACGTCGCGGTACTGGACGTGATGGTTCCGCACCTGTCAGCGTTGCTGCACAGCATCACCGTGATGGAATCCACGTGTCTGTCTCTCGACGGCCTGCGCAGCAGGTTTGCCGGTTTCGGGCTGTCGGAGAGAGAGCG
>JAJYCY010000032.1:15552-21403 GCA_021778035.1 Pseudomonadota bacterium | reverse complement strand
CGGCACGGACACAGGGGCCATGTTTCCGGGTATACTACCGCCCGGTTTCCGCCTGCCCGGCGATCAATCACACTGCACTGACGTCAGAGAATCCTGTCCATGGCTTACGAAAAGATCAAGGTGCCCGTCCATGGGGCGCGCATCACCATCAATGCCGATTCGAGCCTCAGCGTGCCTGACCATCCCGTCATTCCGGTCATTGAAGGGGACGGGATCGGTATCGATATCACGCCGGTCATGCGCCGCGTCGTCGACGCCGCCGTGCAGAAGGCCTACGGCGAACGGCGCTCGATCTCGTGGATGGAGGTCTACGCCGGCGAGAAGGCGGCCAGGGTGTACGGTGACAACCAGTATCTGCCGCGCGAGACGCTCGATGCCCTGCGCGATTTCACGGTTTCGATCAAGGGTCCGCTGACCACGCCGGTAGGGCAGGGCCTGCGTTCTCTCAATGTCTCGATCCGCCAGGAACTCGATCTCTACGCGTGCGTGCGTCCGGTCCGCTATTTTCCGGGGACCCCGTCGCCGCTGAAGAATCCGGAACTTACGGATATGGTGATTTTCCGCGAGAACACCGAGGACATCTATGCCGGCATCGAATGGCCGGCGGAGTCGGAGCAGGTACGGAAGATCATATCCTTCCTCGAGACGCAGATGGGCGTCAGGCAGATCCGCTTTCCGGCTACTTCTGCCATCGGCATCAAGCCGGTATCGCGCGAGGGTTCCGAACGCCTCATCCGCAAGGCGCTGCGCTATGTGGTGGACAATGACCGCCGGTCGCTCACGCTGGTGCACAAGGGCAATATCATGAAATACACCGAGGGCGCCTTCCGCAGCTGGGGTTACGATCTCGCAAAACGCGAGTTCGCTGCCAGACCCATCGGTGAAGGGCCGTGGTGCACCATTACCAATCCGCGCACGGGACGCGAAATCGTGGTGAAGGACGTGATCGCCGACAACTTCCTGCAGCAGATCCTGCTGCGTCCGGCGGAATACGACGTGATCGCTACGCTCAATCTGAACGGTGATTACATTTCCGATGCGCTGGCTGCGCAGGTCGGGGGAATCGGCATTGCCCCGGGCGGGAACATTGCCGATGCGGTGGCGGTGTTCGAGGCGACGCATGGAACGGCGCCGAAGTACGCCGGCAAGGACCAGGTCAATCCCGGATCCATGATTCTTTCCGCGGAGATGATGCTGCGCCATCTCGGCTGGACCGAAGCGGCCGATCTCATCCTCCGCGGCGTGGGCGGTGCAATCGCGGCCCGCACGGTCACCTATGATTTTGCCCGGCTGCTTGCCGGTGCCGACGGCCAGATGCCCGGCGTGACCCAGGTCACCTGTTCCGGTTTTGGTGACGCCGTCATCGCCCGCATGTAGCGGGCAGCGCTAGACGAGCGGAGGCATGTACTCGGTGCGGATGTGCCCTGCCGGTTCGGGTGGCTGCACCCCTGCCCCGGTCAGGGCTGCCAGCAGCGCCGCGGCAGGAGCGCCGAGCACACCGGCGCGTGCGGCCAGTGCTTCGACCAGACGCCGGGCCTCCTGCGGTTCCAGGACCAGTTCCAGCGAATCAGCAGTCCAGCTGTCGATATTCATGATGCACCTCAGCTCTTGATGGACGGATGCTGCGCGCCCGCATCCCAGGGGCGTGGCGGCTGCCGGAACTGGTCGCGCATGGCGTAACCGCCGGTGCGCAGGACGTCTGCAAGATCAAGCAGGATGTCCGGCATCTGTTCGGCGTTCGCGATCATCGGTCGCGCCAGCGGCTCCAGGTCCGCCTTGTCCAGGTGCAGAATGAACCACCCGTCTTCCCTTTTTCTCAAGTTCATCGTATTCCGACCTCCGTTCATGCGCCCGTACGGGCGGCCAGCATGCCGGCGGGCACAGGGTGTCTGATGCCCCGGCATCCCCGGCCGGTATCCTGCGGCCGGGCGCAGGCTGCAGGAATCCGGAAAAAGAAACCCGGCAGATGCCGGGCTCGCAAACTGTTACCGACCGCCGACGACCGTCCGCTACTAGGACGTGGCGCGGATATTGGTTGCCTGCGGACCCTTTGGCCCCTCCTGGATCTCGAACTCGACCTGCTGCCCTTCCTTGAGGGTCTTGTATCCGTCCATCTCGATTGCCGAGAAATGGGCGAACACGTCATCGCCCCCATTGGCGGGTGAAATGAAGCCATATCCCTTGCTGGCGTTAAACCATTTGACAGTACCTGTTGCCATGCTACATCCCCCTAGTTCTTCCGCGGAACCGGCTCTTGCCGGCTCTTTATATGTTGCCGACTTGCCATGCGTGCCCCGGACCGAAACTACGGCCCATATCCGTGCTTTTCCAAGCAAAATCAAGCCCGCACGCTCATCATCTTCCCGCTTTTTTTGTCTAAGTCAAGAATACCCGGCACCGGCATGGGTGCCTGGCGCCGGTGCAATCCGGACCGGCCGCGGCCCGTCATCCGCGTCACGGATTCAGACCCGAACGGGCGCACGCCGGCACCCGAAAGGTCTTGAATTTTTGGATGATGGTCCCAAAATGTAGATACTTCGGGTTGATGGTCTAATCTGTGATTAAAGAAGGGTTATGAGCGACAAACAGCTGCAGTATACCGATGGTCTCGCCGTCCAGGAGATCAAGCCGCAGCTGAAGAAGCCGCAGCTGTACAAGGTCATCCTGCTGAACGATGACTATACGCCCATGGAGTTCGTGGTCGTGGTGCTGGAGCGGTTTTTCCACAAGAACCGGGAAGAGGCAACACGCATCATGCTCCATGTGCACCAGAAGGGTATCGGTGTGTGCGGCGTCTACACGCATGAGGTTGCGGAGACCAAGGTGCGACAGGTGATGGTGTTTTCTGCGGATAACCAGCATCCGCTGCAGTGCACCATGGAGCCGGAGTAGGCCAATCGGGAACATGCGGCGCGTGACCGTACGCGCCGGAGATCGTGCCGGAAATATTTCCGGGAGGGTAGCCAGATGTTGTCTCAGGAACTGGAGTTCTCGCTGAACGCGGCGTTCCAGGATGCACGCGAGAAGCGCCATGAATACATCACGGTAGAGCATCTGCTCGCTGCGCTGCTCGACAATCCGAGCGCAGCGCGGGTGATTCGTGCCTGCGGCGGCAACATCGACGAACTACGCAAGAATCTGAAGACCTTTCTGAGCGAGAGCGTACCGAGCATTCCGGAGGGCAGCGAGAACGATACCCAGCCAACGCTCGGTTTCCAGCGCGTCATCCAGCGCGCGGTGCTGCACGTGCAGGGGGTGGGCAAGAAAGAAGTCACCGGCGCCAGCGTGCTGGTGGCGATCTTCGGCGAGAAAGACTCGCATGCCGTCTATTTTCTGCACAAGCAGAACATCAGCCGCTTCGACGTGGTGAATTTCGTCTCGCACGGCATTTCGAAGGTTCCCGGTGAAGGCCAGCCGGAACTGCCGGCCCCGGAAGACGCCGAGGAGGGGAACGGAGCCGCGGAACGCAGCCCGCTCGACATGTTCACGGTCAACCTGAACGAGCGTGCCCGTGCCGGCAAGATCGATCCGCTCATCGGCCGCGAGCATGAGCTGCAGCGCACCATCCAGATCCTGTGCCGCCGCCGCAAGAACAACCCCCTGTACGTCGGCGAGGCCGGCGTCGGCAAGACCGCAATCGCCGAGGGGCTGGCCAAAAAGATTGTTGATGGCGAGGTGCCGGAGGTCCTGTCCCAGAATACGATCTACGCGCTCGACATGGGCGCCCTGCTGGCGGGCACCAAGTACCGCGGCGATTTCGAGAAGCGGCTGAAGGCCGTGCTTCACCACCTGAAGAAGCAGGAACATGCAGTCCTGTTCATTGATGAGATCCATACGATCATCGGTGCCGGGGCGGCTTCCGGAGGCGCGATGGATGCGTCCAATCTCCTGAAGCCCGTGCTCTCCTCCGGGGACCTGAAGTGCATCGGCTCGACGACCTACCAGGAGTACCGCGGCATATTCGAGAAGGACCGGGCGCTGTCGCGCAGATTCCAGAAGATCGACGTCGTCGAGCCAACCGTCGAGGAGACGGTGCAGATACTGCATGGCCTGAAGGCCCGCTTCGAGCAGCACCATGGGGTGCGCTACACGAGCCAGGCGCTGCGCAGCGCGGCCGAGCTCTCGGCGCGCTTTATCAACGACCGGCATCTGCCCGACAAGGCGATCGACGTGATCGACGAGGCCGGAGCCAGCGTGCATCTGCTGGCGCCGGGCAAGCGCAAGAAGACGATCGGTGTGGGCGATGTGGAGGACATTGTCGCGAAGATCGCGCGCATTCCGCCGAGAAGCGTGTCCTCGTCCGACATGAAGGCACTGCGCACCCTGGAGCGGGACCTGAAACTGGTGGTGTTCGGCCAGGACAACGCGATTGACGCGCTGGCAACGGCCATCAAGATGGCACGCTCCGGGCTGGGCCAGCCCGAAAAGCCGATCGGTTCCTATCTGTTTTCCGGCCCGACCGGTGTCGGCAAGACTGAAGTTACGCGCCAGCTTGCCAAGGTGCTGGGGCTCGAGCTGATTCGCTTTGACATGTCTGAATACATGGAGCGGCACACGGTTTCGCGCCTGATCGGCGCGCCTCCGGGCTACGTCGGTTTCGACCAGGGCGGGCTGCTCACCGATGCGGTGACGAAGCATCCGCATGCGGTGCTGCTGCTCGACGAGATCGAGAAGGCTCACCAGGACGTTTTCAACCTGCTGCTGCAGGTGATGGATCACGGGACCCTCACGGACAACAACGGACGCAAGGCGGATTTCCGCAGCATCATCATTGTCATGACGACCAACGCCGGCGCTGACGCGATGAGCCGTTCCTCGATGGGTTTCCGCCATCAGGACCACAGCGGCGAGGACGTCGATGCGATCAAGCGCATATTCAGTCCCGAATTCCGCAACCGGCTGGATGCGGTCATTCCGTTCCGGGCGCTCGACCGCACGACGATCGGACACGTGGTGGACAAGTTCATTCTCGAGCTCGAGGGGCAGCTGGAGGAGCGCAACGTCACCATAGACTTCGATCCCGACGCCCGTGTCTGGCTTGCCGAGCATGGCTTCGACGCTGCGATGGGCGCGAGACCCATGGCGCGCCTGCTGCGGGAAAAGGTGAAGAAGCCGCTTGCCGACGAGCTGCTGTTTGGCCGGCTGGCCGGCGGAGGCAATGTGCGCGTCAGCGTACAGAACGGCGAGCTTGTTTTCGCGTTCTAGCGCTGCCGGTTCCCGTTACCGGCGGGCCGGGGTCCGGCCCCCGTTTTCCCTGGCTGCCTGTCCGGGCCGGCCCTGTCTTGGCCCTGCTGCGGGCCAGAAATCCGGGCAAACGGAAATAAAACAGGACGCTGCCGCGTCATCCTTCTGTAATACCCCGGCCAGATCCCCGGAAATCTTGCGTTGCCGGAGCATCCGCACGCTGGCCCGGGTCCCGGATATCCCGTGACAGGCCTATGGAGGATGCTGCTGCGGGGGCCGGTTTGTCACCAGTCAAAACCATCCTAGGAGTGCAGATCATGCAGAGGAAAATCCTGTCCGCGGCAGCGCTGGTTCTTGGCATGCTGCTGTGTCTTGCCCCGCAGGCGCAGGCGGCTGTAGCGAAAGTGGTGTTGCAGATCAGCGACGCCAGTCCGGCCAAACAGACCCTGGTGCTCAATGTCGCCAACAATCTCATCAGTGCCTACGGTCTGGATCATGTCAGGATCCATGTGGTGGCGTTCGGCCCCGGCCTGAAGCTGCTGTTCGCGAAGAACCCGAACGTCGACCGCATCCAGAGCCTGTATGCGTCTGGTGTGCACTTCGATGCCTGCAAGAACACGCTGGCCGCCATGACGAAGAAGCTGGGTTACCAGCCGAAGCTTGATCC
>JAJYCY010000032.1:0-15452 GCA_021778035.1 Pseudomonadota bacterium | reverse complement strand
GACTTCATGGTGCTGTTTCCCGGCCTGCGCGACCGGCCGGCGTATCAGCTGGCACGCGCCCTCGGCGACATGCAGGCGGTGCTTGGTGCGCACGCAGAGGTCGTTTTTGCCGACGTCAACGTGCGTCTTAACCTGCTGTGGGTGTCCGTGCGGCCGAAGCCCGGGGTGATTCTTGAGATCGCCTCGGCGCTCAAGGCGCTCATGCCGGAAGCGTTGCTGATCGGTGATCGGTGCCGGAGCTGATCAGCGCACGTCATTTCCCGTGGGGAATGGGCATCAGCGTGCGCGGAATGTGATGCGTCCCTTGGAGAGATCGTAAGGGGTGAGCTGCACGGTGACCTTGTCTCCGGTGAGGATGCGGATGTAGTTCTTGCGCATCTTGCCCGAGATGTGGGCAGTGACCACATGGCCGTTTTCAAGCTGGACCCTGAACAGGGTGTTCGGAAGGGTTTCAATGATTGTCCCTTCCATTTCGATGTTTTCTTCTCTCGCCACGCCTGACCTCACGGTTGCATTCGGTGCAGGGATCGACGCCCCCTGCTGGCGCCGTATGATGCCCCACTCGCTGGTGGGCGTAAAGCCGCAACATCAGGGGATCCCTCCGGACCGGTCCGTTCCCGCAAAAACGGTGGTCAGCACCCGCCGTGGCGGGTGGCATACCGGGCGGTGGCCGGAATCAGCCAGGCCATGTGCGGATGGACGGCGGTTTCGCTGAGAATGATGTCGACGGCGAGGAAGCGGGAAAGCTCTGCGTTGCCGGCGAGTCCCGGGGCGCTCTGTTGGAGGCTGCGGTAGTGGCGCGGGTTGATAAACAGCGTGTTCGGCTGATACCCATGGGTGGCCTGGAAGTCGCGGACAAGGCGGAACAGAAAGCTGAGCATGGTCGTGGTTCCTGCTGTCAGGCCGCGCTGCGCTGGGGGCCGGGGCTTGGATCCGGATGGCCCCGCCCAGCCGCATGTCCGGCCAATCTGTGCTGCCATCTGGCGGAGATCTTGGTGTCTGCCGATGACAGCATGATGACAGCCGCCATCTGCCGGCCGCCGGTGGCCGCGGCGCGCGCTCAGCCCTTCCGGCTGCCTTCGAGGGCCGTCCAGCGGCCGTCGAGCAGGGCTTCGAGCGGCCGGAAATTCGTCTTGTAGGACATCTTGGGGCTGTCGGCGATCCAGTAGCCGAGATAGACCCAGGGCAGACCGCGCCGGCTGGCCTCGGCGATCTGCCAGAGGATGGCGTAGACGCCCAGCCCCCGGGCCCGCGCGTCGGGGTCATAGTAGGTGTAGACCGCCGAAAGGCCGTCCGGCAGCACATCGGTGACAGCAACTCCCAACAGCTGTCCTTCGCTGCCGCGCAGTTCGCAGAACAGCGTCTCGATCCGGGAAGCGCGCAGAAAACCGATGTATTTCTCCGGATCAGGGTCGTCCATGGTGGACCCTGGATGGCGCCCGGCTTGGTAGCGGAGATAGAGGGCAAACTGTTCGGGGGTGAACGCCGCCGGCCGCGTCGTGACCCGGATGTCGGTATTCTTCTTCCACACCCGGCCCTGTCCGCGCGACGGACAGAAGCCCTGTACCGGAACGCGCACCGGGACGCAGGCGGCACAGTCCTGGCAGTAGGGGCGGTAGACCAGCTCGCCGCTGCGCCGGAATCCCTGTCTGACAAAGTCGGCATAACGGGCGCTGTCGAGCGGCTGGTTCGGGTCGACGAACACGATGGTGCTGGTCCGACCCTCGAGGTAACTGCAGGGATGCGGCATGGAGAGGTACAGATCAGGCTTGATCTGGGTAACCGTCATGAGGCTTCTTCGGCAGACTGTATCTCGAAATTCCACCTGCCTGGACGGTCCGGTGTCGTGAGTGCCTCGGCAAGCACCCCGAGAAACACCGGGCGGGGCATTTCCCGGGCGCCGAGACTGGCAAGATGCGCCGATGGCACCTGGCAGTCAATCAGGCTGAAATTCCAGGCGTCAAGCTGTCGTGCCAGGCGTGCCAGCGCCACCTTGGAGGCATCGGTGACACGGCTGAACATTGATTCCCCGAAGAACGCGCCTCCGAGCGATACGCCATACAGCCCGCCAACAAGCCTGTCGTCCAGCCAGGTCTCCACGGAATGTGCGTGCCCTTCGGCATGCAGCCGGCAGTACGCGTCGCGCATTTCGGCGGTGATCCAGGTTCCGGCGCCGGGATGGCTGCGGCGCGGCGCGGCACAACTCTCGATTACGGCGCGGAATGCGCTATCCAGGGTGATGCGAAAGTCCCCGTGCGCCAGTTTTCTGCGCAGGCTGCGGGAGATCCTGAGTTCCCGCGGCAGCAGCACCATGCGCGGGTCGGGAGACCACCACAGCACCGGCTGTCCGGCGCTGTACCAGGGAAATATGCCGCAGCGGTAGGCTTCCAGCAGCCGTCCGGTGTCGAGGTCACCCCCGATCGCCACCAGTCCTTCGGCAGACGCCAGTTCCGGATGGGGAAACGGCATTGCGGATCCGGCTGGTATTACGATCGGCATCGTCTAGTCCCTGTCATGGTCTGCGGCATGACTGGATGCTGCAGACCCGATAACGTCATTTGCGGAACGGAGAATGGGCGTTGAGTTCATTCAGGTGCGCCTCCATCCCGCTGTCTTCACGATCCAGGAACGCGGCAACGGCGCGCGCGAACTCGGGATGCTTCAGCCAGTGGGCGGAATGCGTCGGGCTGGGAAGAAACCCGCGGGCCAGCTTGTGATCACCCTGCGCTCCGCTTTCGAATCGGTCGATTCCGCTGGCGATGCAGTATTCGATGGCCCGGTAGTAGCAGGTTTCGAAATGCAGACCCGGGATTTCCTGCGTCGTTCCCCAGTAACGTCCGTACAGCGCGTGCGTGCCACGCAGATTGAGCGCCGCGGCGATGTCCTCTCCGCCCCTGCGGGCAACGACCATGACCGCGCGGCCGGACAGTGTGGTGCCGAGCAGCTGGAAGAACTGCGGGGTGAGAAATGCCGGACCTCCGTACTTGCGGATGGTATCGATATGGAACTCGTAGAACCGCTGCCAGTGTGCCGGTCCGAGGTCGCTTCCGGTCAGCACGTCGGTTTCGATGCCGGCCGCGTGCAGCTGCTGGCGTTCGCGCCGGACTTTCTTCCGCTTCGGCGAGGAGAACCCGGACAGGAAGTCATCGAAGTCGCGGTAGCCGCGGTTGTGCCAGTGAAACTGGAAGCCGGTCCGGCGCATCATGCCGTGGGCTTCGAGCGCGGCTGTGTCCTCGGGATTGGTGAACAGCCAGTGCAGCGAGGAAACGCCGAGATCCTCCGCCAGTTCGCGTGCGCCGCGGATCAGGTGGCTGCGCAGTGCATCGCGGTCTGTCCCGTCCGCAACCAGGATGCGCCGGCCGGTCACGGGGCTGAACGGGACGCCCGCAATCAGCTTGGGATAGTACTGCAGTCCGGCACGACGGTAGGCATCCGCCCATGCCCAGTCGAAGACGAATTCCCCGAAGGAGTGGCTCTTGAGATAGAGTGGCACGGCGCCGATCAGGCGGCCCGCGGGATCATGCAGCAGCAGGTGGCGCGCCCCCCAGCCTGTCGCGTCGGATGCGCAGCCGCTGTGCTCAAGCGCATACAGGAATGCGTGGCTGAGGAACGGGTCGTCATTGCCGGCAACGCGATCCCAGTCATCCGGCACGACCTGTTCGAGGCTTTCGGCAACTGACAGACGCATGCCGCCAGTTTAATCCCGGGAGAACCCGACGGCCACGGTGTTGTGCTTTGAATTATCGGACGGATTGACCCACAATAGCGGCCGGCCGCCGCCGTCCGGCTGCCACCACCCCTTGCGGCAAACCGGCACGGTGCCCAACGCTCATGACGACTTCGCTTCGCGCATCGGCCGCCGGCCGGCCTGCGGCGCCCGTATCCCTTCCGGCAGGCAGTGAGCGCTGATGGCGGCGCGGCTGCGTCTGGCGGTCGTCCAGCTCGACCAGCTGGTGGGGGATGTTTCCGGCAATGCCGAGCGCATCGTGCGTGCGGCCCGGGAGGCACGCCGGCTGCATGCCGACGCGGTGGTTTTTCCCGAGCTGGCGCTGACTGGCTATCCGCCGGAAGACCTGCTGCTGCGCAGCCACCTCTACGACCAGGTGCAGGCAGCGCTCGCCACCCTCTGTCGCGGGACCGACGGCATCGACGTGATCGTCGGCTATCCGAGACGTGTCGAGGGGCGGATTTTCAATGCGGTTTCGGTGATCCGCAACGGTGTGCTGGCGGCGACCTACCACAAGCATCTGCTGCCGAACTACAGCGTATTTGACGAAAAGCGCTACTTCGAGCCGGGCACCAGTCCGTGTGTCGTCGAGATCGCCGGAGTGCCTGTGGGCCTCACGATCTGCGAGGACGTATGGCAGCCGCAGCCGGTGCGCCTTGCGGCACAGGCCGGGGCCCGGCTCATCATTGCCATCAATGCCTCCCCCTACCACATGGAGAAGGGGCGCGAGCGCGAGCAGATCCTGGCGGCACGGGCGCGCGAAAACCGTTTGCCAGTGCTCTACGTGAACCTGGTCGGCGGCCAGGATGAGCTGGTATTCGACGGGAATTCGTTCACGGTTGATGCCGACGGGACCGTGGTGCAGCGCTGCCCGGCGTTCGAGGCCGGGATTTTCACGGTCGATTTCGATGTGGCCGGTGGCCGCGCGGTGCCCGTCGCACAGCAGCTGCCGGGCAGCATGACGCTCGAGCAGGAGGTCTATCGCGCGCTGGTGACAGGGGTGCGGGACTACGTCGACAAGAACCGTTTTCCGGGCGCCGCGATCGGGCTGTCCGGCGGGATTGATTCGGCGCTCACGCTGTGTGTCGCGGTCGATGCGCTCGGCGCCGAGCGCGTGGAAACCCTCATGATGCCGTCGCGCTTCACCTCGCCGATGAGCCTCGAAGATTCCGCGCAGATGGCCGGCAGGCTCAACGTGCGTCATTCGGTCATTCCCATCGAGCCCATGGTCGAGGCATTCGGTGCCGCGCTGCGCGGCGAATTCGCCGGTCGCGGAAGGGATGTCACCGAGGAGAACATTCAGGCGCGTGTGCGCGGTACGCTGCTGATGGCGGTGTCGAACAAGACCGGGCGCCTGGTGTTGACCACCGGCAACAAGAGCGAGATGGCAGTGGGCTATGCGACGCTCTACGGAGACATGGCCGGTGGCTACGCGGTGATCAAGGACGTGTTCAAGACGCTGGTATACCGCCTTGCGGAATATCGCAATCGGATCGGGGCGGTCATTCCCGGGCGCATCATCGAGCGTCCGCCAAGCGCCGAGCTTGCCGCCGGCCAGCTGGACACCGACAGTCTGCCGCCGTACGAGGTGCTCGATCCGATTCTGGAGGCGTATGTCGAGCATGACCGTTCGCCGCAGGAAATCACTGCCGCCGGCTTTGATCCGGACACGGTCGCAAGGGTCGTGGCGATGGTCGACCGCAACGAGTACAAGCGACGTCAGGCGGCGCCCGGCGTGCGCATCACGCAGCGCGCGTTCGGCCGCGACCGCCGTTACCCGATCACCTCGGGTTACCGGGAGATCTAGCCTGCGGTTACCTCCCTGAAATCGGACCGGCCCACTTGCAAAGCCGCCCGCCCGCGGCTATGTTGGAGCGGCGTGCAGGATTCCCGGGACCGTAATCCGATGAAGAAGATTGAAGCGATTATCAAGCCGTTCAAACTCGAAGATGTGCGCGATGCCCTGTCGGAAGCCGGTATCACCGGCCTCACGGTGACCGAGGTCAAGGGGTTCGGGCGCCAGAAAGGGCATACCGAGCTTTATCGGGGAGCGGAATACGTCGTCGATTTCCTGCCAAAGGTGAAGATCGAAGTCGTGGTGAGGGAGGAGCAGCTCGAGCGCTGTGTCGAGACGATCATGACCGCCGCCCGTACCGGAAAGATCGGTGACGGAAAAATCTTCGTCACCGCAGTCGAAGAGGTGCTGCGCATACGCACTGGCGAGACCGGACCGACTGCCATCTGAGCGCTGCGTCCGGATGGATCATCCGACAGGGACTGCGCGCACCTTCGCAATATAGGGGCTGGCGGGAAAGTTCAGTTCCAGGACCCTGAGCGAGTCATCCGCGAGCTGTTTCAGCCCCATTTTCCTGTAGGCCATGGCCTGGATTGCGAGTGCTTCCTCGACCGACGGCGTGCGCTGGAAGTGCTCAATGACGTACTTGGCACGGTTCGCGGCGGCGACGTAGGCGCCGCGCCCGAGGTAGAACCGCGCAATATTGAGTTCGCTCTGCGCCATGAGATTCAGCAGGTAATCCATGCGCTTGCGGCTGTCCGGGGCGTAGCGGCTGCGGGGAAACCGGTCGACGATCACGCGGAACGCGTCATAGGCATCGCGCAGCCGCTTGGTGTCACGTTCGCTGTGGTTGTTGCCGGTGAACAGCGATGCCAGCGTGCTGTGGTGGAAGTCCGAATTGGCCAGACCCTTGAGATAATACGCGTAGTCCACATAGCGGTAGGCTGGATGGAGGCGGATGAAGCGGTTTGCCGCATCGATGGCTTCGTTCGGCTGATTATTCCTATAATACGCGTACGCGATATCGATCTGAGCCTGTTCGGCATAGGCTCCGTAAGGGTAGCGCGCATCGAGTGTCTGGAAACTGCGGATTGCACGGCCCCAGGCCCCGAGCCCGAGCGCGGAGACGCCCCGGTTGTAGAAATATTCCGGCGGCCGGTTGTTGTCCACCGTGTTCTTGATGGTGGAGCAGCCGGCGAGGGCAGCAAGCATGGCGAGGGCCGCGAGGCGGCGAAGATTCACAGGCGGCATGGTGTCAGGTCAGGCCTTGGGTGACGCGAAGAATACTCCGAATTGCCGGACGCGAGAAGCCGCCACGGGTGCGGCTGCCGCTGACGGGCAGACAGTGCTGTCGGCCTGCGTGCCGGCGGCGCTGGCCGGCCGGCGTCTTGATCAGGCGCTGGCCGTGCTGTTCCCCGATTTCTCCCGCACCCGCATCCAGAAATGGATCCGTTCCGGCCAGGTGCATGTGGGTCCGGCAGCGGGCCGGGCAAGCGACCGGGTGCGTGGCGCGGAAGAGGTCCGCATCGTCGTTACCGATGCCGCCGAAGAGAGCTGGGAAGCCGAGGATATCGCGCTCGATGTGATCTACGAGGATGATGAGCTGCTGGTCGTCGACAAGCCGGCGGGCCTGGTGGTACATCCCGGTGCCGGAAACCGGGAGGGGACGATGCTCAATGCGCTGCTTCATCATGAACCCGCGCTCACCCGGCTGCCCCGGGCCGGCATCGTCCACCGCCTGGACAAGGATACTTCGGGGCTGCTGGTCGTGGCACGTACCGAACGTGCGCGCCGTGACCTGGTCGAGCAGTTGCGCGCCCGCAGCCTGCAACGGGAGTACCTGACCGTCGTCTGCGGTCTTGCCGTGGCCGGCGGGACCGTTGATGCGCCCATCGGGCGCCACCGCGTGCACCGTACGCGCATGGCGGTCAACGAGAACGGCAGGGAGGCGGTGAGCCATTTCCGGGTCGAGGCGCGCTACCGCGCGCACAGTCTGCTGCGGGTCAGCCTCGAATCCGGCCGTACCCACCAGATCCGGGTGCATATGGCGCACCGCGGTTTCCCGGTGTTCGGTGACCCGGTATACGGCGGACGCCTGCAGATTCCGGTGCTCAGCAGCGCGCAGTTCACCTCTGTCCTGCACGGGTTCCGGCGGCAGGCGCTGCATGCCGCACGGCTCGCGGTGGTGCATCCGGCAACCGGCGAGACTTGTGTCTGGACAAGCGCCCTGCCTGGTGACATGGCGGCGCTTGTGAAGGCGCTGGAAGCAGACCTGCGTGCCCACCGGCCTGCGCGTGGACGCCATGGCTAGTGACAGTGGCTGGCTGACCGCAGACTGGCCAGCGCCACCCGGGGTCAGGGCCATTACGACCCTGCGCGGTGGCGGATCCAGCAGCCCGCCCTATGACAGCTTCAACCTGGCGGACCATGTGGGCGACCGGCCACAGGCCGTGGCGCAGAACCGGGCGTATCTGGGCGCTGCGCTCGGACTGCCGGCGCAGCCCGTGTGGCTCAGGCAGGTCCACGGTACCCGGGTGATCCATGCGGCAGCGGCCGCAGCCGGCAGCACCGCCGATGGCAGCTATGCGGATGCCGCAGGCCTCGTGTGCGCGGTACTTACTGCGGACTGCCTGCCGGTGCTGTTGTGCGACAACGCCGGCAAACGTGTTGCGGCCCTTCACGCCGGCTGGCGCGGGCTTGCCGCAGGAATTCTCGAGTGTGGCATCGAGGCGATGGGGCTTGCGCCGGAGACCCTCATGGCATGGCTCGGACCAGCCATCGGCCCGTCGGCATTCGAAGTCGGGCCGGAGGTGCGGGAGGCACTGGCCGGCGACGACCCGGTGGCGCGCGCCCTGTTTTCCGCGGGGCGCGACGACAGGTTTTTTGCCGATCTCTGCGGGCTTGCGCGGCTGCGTCTGCAGCGCGCCGGAGTCAGCCGGGTCTACGGTGGCGGGCTGTGCACCGCGAGCGATCCGGCAAGGTTCTACTCCTATCGCCGCGACGGCGAATGTGGCCGGATGGCATCGCTCATCTGGCTTGAGCGCTGAGCGGCTGCCCGGATCGGCCGGCCGCTAGACCTTGGCCAGCGGCAGGTAGGAGTTGGCGCTGATTTTGAAGGCGCCGGCCGGCAGGACCTGGCGTATCTCGATGATCGTGCCGCCGGAGTCGGGGCCGGTGTGGGACAGATCAAGCACGGGCGCCACCGGGTGTGGCCTCTTGTTCTCGTCGAGAACCACGACCACTTTCGGCCGCAGACGCCGGTCACGGTTGACGGTAATGACCACGCCCACACTTCCGGTGTTGAGCTCCACGATGCTGCCGATGGGGTAGATGCCCATGCACTGGATGAACTGTTCCACAAGCCCGGGATGGAAGTCCTTTCCGCGGCTGTCATACAGCTTCTTGAGTGCGTCGTAGGCGGACAGGCCGTCGTGGTAGGCGCGGTCGCTGGTGATCGCGTCATAAGCGTCCACGATGGCGCCGATCAGCCCGAACAGGCCGATCTGGTCGCCGGTGATGCCGTTGATATAGCCGGCACCGCTGTAGCGTTCATGGTGGAAGCGCGCCACGGCGATGGCGGGAGCGGGAATGCCCCGGGTGTCGTCGAGAATCCCGACCCCGATCGGAACGTGGCTTTTCATGATGGCGTATTCCTCGTCCGTGAGCCGCGCCGGTTTGTTCAGGATTTCCGGTGAAATCCGGAGTTTGCCGATGTCGTGCAGCAGCGCCCCGGTGCCAAGCAGATTGAGTTCCTCAGTGGAAAGATCCAGATGGCGGCCGAAGGTGAGCGCGAGGATGCACACTCGCAGACTGTGCAGCGCCGTATAGGCATCCCGGTTCTTGAGCTGTGTCAGCCATACCAGGGCATCCGGATTGCGTACCACGCTCTCGACCATTCCGCCGACGGCCTTTTTCGCGCGCATTGCATCCAGGCTGTGTCCGAGGCGGACATCGTCCATGATGGAATAGATGAGCTCGCGGGTGTTGGATTCGATTTCGCGCGCCGCGGCGACTTCCTCTTCCAGGGTGACCAGGTCGTGGTAGCGGGGCGGTGCCGTGGGGTTTCTCAGTGCGGCGCTGAGCAGGTTGGCATGCGTGGCCGTAGCAGGGTCAGCTGCGGAAGGCGGGGCGGGCGCCGCGGTCCGGGGACGTGGTGTGGCAGTCCGCGGCGGGATGTCAGTGATATAGACGTATTGGCACAGACTGCGCAGTGTCTCGATCTCGTCGTCGGAGCGGATCTCGAAGCCCTGGAAAAGAAACGGGGTCCCGACCCAGGGACGGTCGAGTTCGCAGACATACATTCCCTTGCGCAGTTCGTGAGTGTCGATCTTGCGGTTCATCGGCAGCCAGCGGGTCCGGATTCCAGGGGATCACTGCGGGGAACCCTGCTGCCCGGCAGGCCCGGCGCGTGACGCCAGCCACCATGTGGCCGGCACCGACATCTGTTGCAAACGCCATCTGGTTCTATTTTAAACCATACCGCGCGTGGGCTCCATGTGCCCGGGCCGGCAGCGCGGACGAGCGGCTATCAGCCGCCCTCTGCCCCGCTCAGCGCTGTCCGTCGAACCGCATGGACAAATCGATGGCCCGGGGGCTCTTGGTCAGGTTGCCGACCGAGATATCGTCTACGCCCGTTTCGGCGATGGCACGCACGGATTCCAGCGTGACCCCGCCCGAGGCCTCAAGCTGCGCCTGGCCGGCGGTCTCGCGTACCGCCGCCCGCAGCCCGGAAACGTCGAAATTGTCGAGCAGCAGCCGTGGCACCCCGGCGGCCAGGGCCTCCCGCAGCTGTCCGATGGTTTCCACCTCGATTTCTACTGGAATTCCGGGCGGGTACAGCGACTGAATGCGCCGGACGGCTGCACCGATCGAGCCGGCCGCCAAAATATGATTCTCTTTCACCAGGACGGCATCGTGCAGTCCCATGCGGTGATTGCAGCCGCCGCCGCAGCGGACAGCGTATTTCTGTGCCAGCCGCAGTCCGGGAATTGTCTTGCGGGTGTCAAGAATGCGTGCGGCGGTGCCAGCGACCGCTTCCACATAGCGCCGGGTGAGCGTCGCAGTTCCGGAAAGCAGCTGCAGGAAATTGAGTGCCGTCCGTTCCCCGCTGAGCAGTGCGCGTGCAGGTCCTTCGAGCTGGCACAGCACCTGGTCCGGTGCAGCCGTGTCGCCATCGGACACCGCCCAGGACACCCGCACCCGTCCGTCGAGCTGACGGAAAACCTCGTCAAACCAGGCAGTTCCGCACAGCACCGCACGTTCGCGGCTGATGACCCGGGCATTTGCCAACGCGACAGGATCGATCAGCGCGGCCGTGAGGTCGCCGCGGCCGATGTCTTCCTCGAGTGCGCGGCGCACGTCCGCAGCGACGTCTCCGGCGGGTGGCGGAGAAAGCGGTCTGTGCGGCAGATCGAAGTTCGGCATGGAGCCGTATTTAACCATAAAGCGGCGACGGAAAGCCGGCCGCACCGTCCATTCGGCACCGCCGCTGCATCGACCGCTTCTTCCACGGTGAAGCGGCCCTCTGCGGGTGCCGCGGGATGGAAGGGACAGACAACTGTTCCGACGGCCCAATTGCCGGCGGTAAACCCGCCGGGCGGGGTTGGAATTGTGCCCCCGCCTGCGAGCCAGGCGAATCACGGTACGACTGAAAGGACCACAGCCGGAATGAGTGCGGGCATCTGGCCTGCGCGGCGGAAGCGCTTTATGATGCCCCATCGCTCCTGCCACGATCGGCGCAACCTCCAGGAACAGTGTGGCATACCGCAGCAGCCTGCCCGCAGCGGCTGCGTCGGCATGGCCGGTGCGCACCCGCCGGTACCGCAGCACGGGCAGCACCCGCCGGGGATGTTATCGATCATGGCTGCACCCGGCATCACACGTGTCTCCTCGCCTGCGCCAGGGTCCAGGCTGGCGGGCCCGCGCACCGTGATGCCTGGGCTTCGGGGCTGTGAGGGTGCTGCCGATGATCAGTGACCTAGTGTGCCCTTTTTAGAGAACAGGCAATGGCTGAGCGTGTAGCCGAGCGTGAGCGGCAGGATGGATCCGGCGGTGATGACGGTGAACGGCCCCAGGCCGGTCCTGACCAGGCACAGGGCACCCGTGTCCAGGCCGGTTTCGAACCGCAGCAGCACAATGCCCGTTTCCGAAAGCAATTGCAGTGCGGGCGAGGGCAGGGTCGGACCGGGAACGATATCGGTCATCTGCTCCCCGGGCACCGCCGGCCAGGCGCCCCGGTCCTGGCAGCGGCACGATGAGCGTCGCGCTGCTGACCGCGGCGGCGGTGGCCGTTGTCGGGCTGTGGCGCCATCTCATGCGGCGCCTGGAATCGGCGCACGAGGCCGACTGGGGAGGGGTCTGGCTTAACCGGCTCGACGGACTCAACCGCATCTGGTGCCGGAGGTTTCATCGGCTGCGCGCCGAGGCAATCGGCCTTCCGCAGTCGGGCCCGGCGCTGGTCGTCGCCAACCATGTGTCAGGACTCGACCCGCTGCTGATGATTGCGGCCAGCCGGCGCCCGCTGCGTTTCCTGATTGCGCAGGAGGAATATGAGCGGCCCGTGCTGCACCGGCTGTTCGCGGCAATCGGCTGCATCCCGGTCAGGCGAGACTGCAATCCGCGTGCGGCGATGGAGGCGGCGCGCCGGGCGCTCGAGTGCGGCGAGATCGTTGCCCTGTTTCCACAGGGCCGCATCCGTGTTGGCAGCGAGCCGCCGCTACCGCTCAAGCGCGGCGTGGCCTATCTGGCGCGCGCAAGCGGCGCGCCGGTGATTCCGCTGAGGGTGGAGGGTATACGCGGCGAGGGCCGTACGATCGGCGCGGTGTTCCTGCGCAGCCGCGCGCGCCTGCGGCATTTTCCGCCACTGCACCTGCGTGAAGGTGATACTGACCGTTTCCTGCACCGTCTGCAGCAGACGCTGACTGGTCAATGATCGGCATCGCGCCCGGGCCATTCCGGGTATTCCGGGAAAAGGCGGTGCATTGCTTGAAAACGCCCGGTTTTCGCCCCATCTAGGTTCCATGACAGACCGTCTGCGAGAGACCGATCCATGCGCATGGACAAACTGACCACCAAGTTCCAGACCGCCCTGGCCGAGGCTCAGAGCCTTGCAGTGGGCCGGGATCACCAGTTCATCGAGCCCGTGCATCTCATGGCGGCACTGCTCGACCAGGAAGGAGGAACCAGCCGGCATCTGCTGACTCAGGCCGACGTCAACGTCAACCAGCTACGGTCGCAGATCGGACAGGCAATGGACCGGATGCCGTCGGTCGAGGGCGCGGGCGGCGAAGTGCATGTGTCGAATGATCTGGCGAAGCTGCTCAATATTGCTGACCGGCTGGCACAGAAGCGTTCCGATCAGTTCATTTCGAGCGAGCTTTTCGTGCTTGCCGCCCTCGAGGACAAGGGTGAGCTCGGGCGCCTCCTCAAGGAGGCCGGAGCCTCCCGCGGCGGGATTGAGAAGGCGATCGACGCACTGCGCGGCGGACAGAATGTGCGCGATGCAGGTGCCGAAGACCAGCGTCAGGCGCTCGAGCGCTACACCGTGGATCTCACCGAACGTGCCGAACAGGGCAAGCTTGACCCGGTGATCGGGCGTGACGAGGAAATCCGCAGGGTCATCCAGATCCTGCAGCGGCGCACCAAGAACAACCCGGTGCTGATCGGCGAACCGGGTGTGGGCAAGACCGCGATTGTCGAAGGCCTGGCCCTGCGCATCGTGAATGGAGAGGTTCCGGAAGGGCTCAAGGGGCGCCGGCTGCTCGCCCTCGACATGGGGGCGCTGATCGCCGGGGCCAAATATCGCGGGGAATTCGAGGAACGCCTGAAAGGCGTACTGAACGACCTTTCCAAGCAGGAAGGCCGTGTCATCCTGTTTATCGACGAACTGCATACGATGGTCGGGGCCGGAAAGGCCGAAGGCGCAATGGATGCCGGGAACATGCTCAAGCCGGCACTGGCGCGTGGCGAACTGCACTGTATCGGAGCGACGACGCTCGACGAGTATCGCAAGTACATCGAGAAGGACGCGGCGCTCGAGCGCCGCTTCCAGAAGGTGCGGGTGGACGAACCCGGCGTCGAGGATACGATCGCGATCCTGCGTGGACTGAAGGAGAAATACGAGGTTCATCACGGCGTGGACATCACCGATCCTGCGATCGTCGCTGCGGCCACGCTTTCCCACCGTTACATCACGGATCGCCAGCTGCCTGACAAGGCGATCGACCTCATTGACGAAGCCGCCTCGCGCATCCGCATGGAAATAGATTCCAAGCCGGAAACGATGGACCGGCTCGATCGACGCATGATCCAGCTCAAGATCGAGCGCGAGGCGCTCAGGAAGGAGGCTGACGAAGCGTCGAAGAAGCGCCTGGAAGCGCTCGAAGCCGAGCTGCACAAGCTCGAACGCGAATATGCAGACCTGGATGAGGTATGGAAGGCCGAGAAAGCGGCGGTCACCGGAGCCCAGCACATCAAGGAGGAACTCGACCGGGCGCGCGTGGAAATCGAAACCGCCCGCCGCGCGGGTGATCTCGCGCGCATGTCGGAGCTGCAGTACGGACGCATTCCCGAACTGGAGAAGCAGCTTGCCGCTGCGTCGGCAGCCGAGGGCGGGGAGCACAGGCTGCTGCGTTCGGCGGTTACCGAAAACGAGGTGGCGGAAGTGGTGTCGCGCTGGACCGGCATCCCTGTGGCGAAGATGATGGAAGGCGAGCGCGACAAGCTGTTGCGCATGGAAGAAGAGCTCGGGCGGCGTGTCATTGGCCAGTCGGAGGCGATCACCGCCGTGTCGAACGCGATCCGCCGTGCGCGTGCCGGGCTGTCCGATCCCAGCCGGCCGAGCGGGTCTTTCCTGTTCCTTGGCCCTACCGGCGTGGGCAAGACCGAGCTTACCAAGGCACTCGCCGCCTTCCTGTTCGACACCGAGGAGGCCATGGTGCGGGTCGACATGTCGGAGTTCATGGAAAAGCATTCCGTGGCACGCCTGATCGGTGCGCCTCCCGGCTATGTGGGTTACGAGGAAGGGGGTTATCTCACCGAGGCCGTGCGGCGCAAGCCGTATTCCGTAGTGCTGCTCGACGAGGTCGAGAAGGCACACCCGGAGGTGTTCAATGTGCTGCTGCAGGTGCTCGATGATGGCCGGCTCACCGATGGCCAGGGCCGTACGGTGGATTTCCGCAACACCGTGATCGTGATGACCTCCAACCTGGGCTCGCAGGTCATCCAGGAACTTGCCGGCGCGGATAACTACGACCGCATGAAGTCGGCGGTCATGGAAATCGTCGGCCAGCATTTCCGGCCTGAATTCATCAACCGTATCGACGACATTGTCGTCTTCCATCCGCTGGTGCGCGAACAGCTGCATCGCATCGCACTCATCCAGGTCCAGTCCCTGCGCCTCCGTCTGCAGGCGCGCGACATGGACCTGCGTCTGACGGATCCGGCGCTCGATCTGCTCGCTCAGGCCGGCTTCGATCCGGTCTACGGGGCGCGTCCACTGAGGCGCGCCATCCAGCAGTCGGTCGAAAATCCGCTGGCGCAGGAAATACTCGGCGGCAAGTTCGGTGCCGGCGATGTCATCGTGGTCGATGTGGAGGGCGGCCGACTCTCTTTCCGCCGCGAGGCCGCGCACAGGCGGTCGGCGGCCGGCTGAGTCCCCGTCGCGGGGCTTCGGGCAACTGGCCCGCTCGCGGTTTGTCAACGCGGGCCGTTTTCTCTTGCCATGCAGACAGAGTTCCCGCCGCCGCGGCTTTTCCCCGGGTGGCAGGGGACCGCGCGTGGCATGCCGGATGCAGTGGGTGTTCCGTTTTCCTGCGTCGATAGCGCGCCGAGGTGGTGGACCGCGTCAAATACTACGGCGAGCTGTTCTGCCTGATCGACGAGCTGCACCGCCGCGGGGTGGCGCATTTTGACCTCAAGCGCAAACACAAT
>JAJYCY010000031.1 GCA_021778035.1 Pseudomonadota bacterium | reverse complement strand
TGCCGGAGCAGGTGCCGGAGCAGGTGCCGGAGCAGGTGCCGGAGCAGGTGCCGGAGCAGGTGCCGGAGCAGGTGCCGGAGCAGGTGCCGGAGCAGGTGCCGGAGCAGGTGCCGGAGCAGGTGCCGGAGCAGATGCCGGAGTGACCCCGGCCGACGGCAGCGAGAGCGGAACCATCCGCTCAGGGTGAATCTGCGGCAGAGGCCGGGCTGCCGGAGGCGCTGGCGGCTGGCGATACCAGCTTGCCCACATGGCCACGCCGAGGTTCGCCAGTATCAGCACCGCAAACAACCATCGCAGTGCAGTCCTCATGCACCGTGCTCCACAATGAATGCCAGCCCCTTCAGTACAAGATCCGGTTCATGGATCAATGGACCGAGGCGCGCACCCAGCACGGTGGCCAGCGGCACGGCCGCTCCACCGGTGATTACCAGGCGCATGTTTTCTCCGAGAACCGGCCGAAACTCTTGGGCAATGCGCTCCACCGCTCCGGCCAGACCGAACAGCGTACCGGCCGCGACGGCATCTGCCGTGTTGTGCGCGAAACAGGTGCTTTGAAGACCATCCACATGCCGGATGCCAGCCGTACCCGAACGTAAGCTGCCTCGCATCAAGGCAATCCCGGGCAGAATCACACCCCCCTGAAACACACCATCTGCTGAAAGCGCGTCCACAGTGACGGCTGTCCCGCAGTCGACAATGCAGACCGCCCCGGACCAGAGGTGATGTGCGGCGATCAGTGCCGCCCATCGGTCAGCGCCGAGTCGGGTTGGCTCGTCATACCGGTTCGTCACACCGAATCCGCTGAGCCGGGCCTCAACAAATTCAACGGACAGCCCCCAGCTGTTCTGTACCCAGTCCGCCAGGTCACGGGCGTGTTCCGCGTCACCGACACTTGCAGCGACCACACGCTGCGGTCGCGGCAGCGACAGCCATGCCCGGTCCAGGTCGTCCGCGAACCGCGCGCTGAAAGCAAATCCGCCACCTCGCCAGGATGACGTCTGCGCAACGGCCCATTTGAGACGGCTGTTGCCGAGGTCTACGAGTAGATTCATGTCCGTCATGCTCCCGACAGCGGTAAATCCGGTGTCGCCGCCCGGTCGGCACCACGCAGACTCACTTCGCCGGAATGGAATGCGCGCAGACCGCCCTCGTCGTCCCGGACCAGCAGCGCACCTGCCGCGTCGATGCCCTCCACCACACCCTCGGAAACCGGCCCAGCTCCGGTGAGCCGCACCCGCCGGCCCTGGTAACAATGCGACCGGTTCCATTCGTCCCGGAACGGCTCCAGTCCATCGCGTCCGAAGCG
Source organism: Pseudomonadota bacterium (assembly GCA_021778035.1). GTDB lineage: Bacteria > Pseudomonadota > Gammaproteobacteria > Acidiferrobacterales > UBA6901 > JAJYCY01. The sequence continues at coordinate 21,948 of JAJYCY010000031.1, read as the reverse complement.
CTGCAGCGTAACGACAAACTCGCGCATCACCAGCGCGGCCAGCCGGTTCCGGTCCACGGTTGTGCCGAGAACCTCATGGAGGTCCGCCCAGGGCTGGTCGATTCCGGCCGCATCCTGCTCGCTGATGCGCACATTGATTCCGATTCCGGTCACCGCCAGACAGGGGCCGGATGCCTCGCCGCGCAGATCGATCAGCAAGCCGCCCAGTTTGCGACCGTCCCACAGCAGATCATTCGGCCACTTGAGACCCGCCCCATCCACCCCGAACTCGCGCAGTGCGCGCACTGCGGCGACACCGGCCGCAAGACTCAGACCAGCGACTGCCGGAAGACCTTCGCCGAAACACCAGCCAATCGACAGCATCAGGTTCGCGTAAGGTGTGGCGGTCCAGCTGCGGCCGCGCCTGCCACGTCCACTGCGCTGGGATTCCGCGATGCACACCTGCCCACAGACGCCCACGGCCGGCATCCGCAGCAGCTCCAGATTGGTGGAATCGACCTCGTCGCAGACCTGCACACCCCCGACCATGGCCGCATCCGTGCCGAGACAGGCCTGGATACGGTCGCCATCCAGAGGTTCGAACGCACCTTCGAGCCGGTAGCCGCGTCCAGCCACACGGTGGATTTCCACACCTGATGCGATCAGTGTGCCCACGGCTTTGGAAACGGCCGCCCGCGTCACACCGAGCAAATTCCCGATGTCCGTACCGGAATGGAATGATCCATCCGACAGGATCCGCATGATGGCGCCACGCATGGACATGGACTGGGCAGTACCGGCGGGTAGCGTGTCCGGCCTAGGCGCTGCGTGCGGCCCGGGACTGTCCCGCGCCAGCCCCGTCGCCCTTGAGCCAGGCGTCGCGCTGCGCGCACGCTGCGGCATCCGCATCGGTACGCATCTGCAGCACACCGGTATCCGCGGGCGCTTCCCCGAGTGTTGCATCGAACTCGATCAGTTCGTCGCGCCGGAAGGCATGGATATGCACCCGGTCCCCGACACGCCGCGACTTGAGCGTCCGCTCGAAGGAAGCCGGGTCGACACGCAGGCCATCGATTGCCATGAGCACATCGCCGGCGGAGAGCCCCGCCTCCTGGGCACCGCCGCCATCAAATACCTGCGCGAGCCGTACCTCAGTCCCCGGGGCAAGCCGGACCCCCAGCACCGGACGGGGTCTGCTGGCTCCGTCGCGCGCCGGCCTGCCGCCGCGGTCGGCGTCGGAGTCAGCCGGTCGCAGCACGAAGTCGATACCGACATCGCCCAGCAGATCGGCAAGCGCCGGATCGGCGGTACCATGCACCGTGGAGCGGAAGAAGGCGTCGAGACTGACGCCTGCAACCTCCGAGGCGGTGCGTTCCACACCATCTTCCGGCACCCCGGATCCGGTCCTTCCATGACGCACCCACAGCAGGCGCATGACATCATCGAGCGAGCGTACGCCGGAGGTTGCACGCCGGATCTCGAGATCGAGCGCCAGAGCCACGAGAGATCCTTTGGTGTAATAACTGACAATGCTGTTGGGTGCGTTTTCATCCTGGCGGTAATACTTGATCCAGGCATCGAAGCTCGAGTCCGCAAGGCTCTGCTTGAACCGTCCGCCACCACGCCACACGCGCGTCACGGTCTCGCCAAGCAGCTCAAGATAGGATTCCACGGTGATAAGTCCGGCGCGCACCAGCGCCAGATCATCGTAATAGGAGGTGATCCCCTCAAACGCCCACAGCGTGCGCGTGTACGCTTCGCGACCCAGGTCTGCTCCTGCCAAGGCAAGCGGCCTGATGCGCTTTACATTCCAGGCATGGAAATACTCATGGCTGGCGAGACCCAGGAAACTGCGGTAGTCGTCGCTCACGCCCGTGTCGCCGGGCTGCGGGAGGCTGTGGCGGCTGGTCAGAAGGCTCGTGGAAGCGCGGTGCTCGAGGCCACCGTATCCTTCTGCGATCACGGAGATGAGAAACACATACCGGTCCATGGGGGCCGGTTCACCGAAAAACCTGATGTGGTGCTCGCACAGGCGCTGCAGGTCCCGGCACAGCCGATCAAGGTCGGCGCCATGCCGGCCGCTGATGACCACCTCATGGGGAACACCGCAGGCCTCGAACGTGGCGACCGTGCAGTCACCGATCTCCACCGGATGATCGATGAGCTCCTCGTAGCTGCCGGCGCCGTAGGTCCCGAATCCGTGTTCGGCAGCGCCGAGCCGGCTGAGCGCAGTCGCTACCTGCCACTTCTGCGCTATCGGCGGGGGGTCGATCTCGACGATACAGGGATCCTGCTCATGGCCATATACCTGCAGAAACACACTGGTGCCGTTGAAATAGGCATGCATGGTATCGAGATGCGCGCCGCGCACCGAGAGGTCCCAGGCATAGACCTCATAGTCGAGGGTCAGGGGTCCGCTGCAGGGGTCGCAGATCCAGGTGTCCTTGGTCGTCTTGCGCACCGCAACCGGTCCGTCCTGCGACCGCGCCTCCAGCCGCACGATATTGCGTGCGAAATCGCGGATCATGTAGCTGCCCGGGATCCAGGCAGGCAAACCAAACCGCTGGCCAGCGGGGTCCGGAAAAGGTACCGAGCAGCGCACCGCGAACAGGTGTGCGCCGGGGTTGCGCGGACAGATTCGGTAGCGGATCGCAGCTTCGGCCATGGCCGCATTGTACGCGGCCCCCGAGCGGCGGCGCCAGCCGCGCGGCGCTGCTAGGCGTTGACCACGCCGGGCAGGACCGTCTCGACCTGGGCGCCAAGCTGGCGCCTGATCTGGCTCGCGGAAATGATTCCGCGGATGGTCTCGCTTTCGGTCTTCGGATCAACATCGATGACCAGCGCATGCCGGCGGCTGGCGCGCTGGAGGGTGGCGACAATGTGCCCGACTTTCGCGTTAAGCACATCCTCCATCCGCAGCACTTCAAGCCGTTCGCGCGGTGTCATGATGTGATGCACCAGGATGTCGTCGTAGGTTCCTCCGCCCTGCCCGAGGAATCTCACCGGCTTTTCGCCCATCACCTCGGTTGAGGTGATGAGACCGAGCACCCGGTGCTCGGGATCGGTCACCAGCAGCATGTGCACATCTTCACAACCCATCTTCTTGATCACGGTTCGCAGCGGCGCCCCGGGTTCGATGGTCACCGCCGGGATCCTGCGCAGATCGGTCATGACGAACAGCGCCGGGCTGTCCAGGGTCACCGAATCAGGCAGCTCCTGGCGCGGCCGGTGATAAGTCACCATGGTGCTGAGCGAAAATTGGGGCAACGGCGGATAGAATGATTCCATGGTACCTCCCGATACACGGCGCTGATGAACCTACGGTACCGAATGCGTCCGGTACTTGCAATGACCTCACGCAGCATAATCGGCAGGTGGCCGGCAATGCCGGAAACGCTGGTTTCCGGCTTCCCCTACTGCCCGTCTCCGGTCTCCCGCCATGCGGCAGGCAGCAGCCAGACATAGAACATCGGTCCAACAAACAGTGACAGGAAAATCGCCACTGACAGGCCACCCATCACGGCGGTGGCGAGCGGCTTCAGCAGATCCGTGCCATGCCCAATGCCTATGGCAAGCGGCAGAAAGCCCAGCACGTCGGCCAGCATGGTCATGAGGATCGGCCGCAGCCGCCGCCGGGCGGCCAGCTCCACCTGGACGCGCCCTGGCACACGCCGGCGCTGGCGTGCGGAACCGAAAATCAGAATGCCGTTGTTGACGACAATCGCAAACACCAGCAGCAGGCCGAGGAAGGAAGTGCTGTCGAGCGGAATGCCGCGCAGCAGCAGCGCCGTGACGGCGCCGACTGCGCTCAGCGCGGTTGCGAACAGCACCGCCAGCGCCGGCCGCTGTCCGTTGAGCTGGAAGCCCACGAGCACCAGCAACACGCCCAGGGCGGCAACCAGGGTGATCCCCATCTGCGCGAAGCTGCGGGTCTGCTCCCGGTAGTATCCACCGATGGAACTCGTGATGCCGTGTGGCAGATGGACCGAGGCGATGATCGCACGCGCCCGCACGGCCGCCTGGTTGAGCCCCATGCCGGCGTGCGGCCGCAGCTGGATATCGGCATACGGCACGAGATTGCGGTGCGCCACGAACGGAATTGACGGAACCAGCTGCGCGCGCGCAACGCTCGACAGCGGCCGCCAGCGGGGAGCATCCGGGACATTGATCCAGAGGTCGGGCAGCAGGTGCGCGAGCGTGCCACCGGAGGGATGCGGCTCGCGTACCGAGACCGGAAGAACCTGCGCGCCGCGCAGGAGGAATCCGGCTGGCTCGCCCCAGTAGGCTTCCTGCACCTGCCTGGCCAGCCCATCCGGACTGAGACCGGCCTTCACACCGCGGCGCCTCAGAATGAGCTTGATCTCCGACCCGGCAGACGGCGTGCCGTAGGATACGTTGGCAAAGTCATGGCTGCGGTGCAGCGCATCGGCAACACGCTGCGCCCAGCGCGACAGGCGGCCGGGACGGGGACCGAACATCTCCACGTCCAGCGGCGAATGCGCGCCAGTCAGGTTGCCGAGCTGGGTGACCTCGATCTGGTGCATCTTGAGCATGATCAGTCCGGGATAGGCAGCACGGATCTTCGCCATGAGGTCATGGATCACCTGTTCGGTGGACACCGAACGGCGTCGGTGCAGATCGAGCACCACATCGCCCTTGTTGGACGTGGTCCGGGGATTGGCGAGACTCTGTCCAACCACCAGGGAAGCCGTGTGCACGGCCGGGTTGTGCCGTGCGATCGCCATGATTCCACGACCGGTGGACAGCGTATCAGCCACTGAACGACCCACCGGGGTGCGGAACGGCACCGCGATCAGTCCCTCGTCCCAGGCTGGCAGGAACGCGGTCGGCAGCCGCCAGAACACCACGCCACCCACCAGCGCCAGTACCAGCATGACCGGCACCACCCTCGCCGGCCGGCGCAGCGCCTGCCGCAGGCTGCGGGCATAGCCGACACGTGCGCGCCGCGCCCAGCGCCAGGCACGGCGGCGAGGGGAAGCACGTGCGGCAAGTGCGGCCGCCAGCACGGGTGTGATGGTGAGTGCCACGATCTGCGAAAGCACCAGCGCGCTCACCAGGGCAATCGCCATCTGCCGGAACAGGATGCCGATCGTCCCGGCAAGGAATACCAGCGGCAGGAACACCAGCGCCGATGTCACCGTGGCAAGCGTCATCATCGGCAACACGTTGCCCGCGGCGGAAAGTGCGGCGGAGCGACGTTCATGCGGGCCGACCCCGCCCGCCGTGCCATGCATTGCCTGTTCGATCACGACGATGGCGTGATCGACCAGCACACCGATGGCTGCTGTCAGTCCGCCGAGAGTCATTACGTTGATGCCCAGTCCGAGCACGTGCATCACGACCAGCGTGGCCGCCAGAGACAGGGGAACGATCACCACCGTGGCCACGGCGGTGTCCAGGCGCCGCAGGAACACGAGCAGCACACCCCAGGTAATCAGCGTCCCGAGCAGCAGTGCACCCCACACGTCGTCCAGACTTTGACGGATCAGCTGCGAGAAGTCGTAGTCCCGGACCAGCCGCACCCCGGCCGGAATCGCGGTGCTGCGAAGCTGCGCGGCCACCCGACCTACCTGGCGCGCCACGCTCTCGACATCAGCTCCGGCCTGCGCGGCAATGTCGATGAGCAGCGCATGCTGCCAGCCTGCGACGGCCGCCCCCCGCACGCGCGGCGGCGGCCCTTCGTCGACATGCCCCAGCGCACCCAGCGTGACCACGCCACCCGGTACCGGTACCGGCAGCTGTCTCAGTCCGGCGAGCGTTTCGGGGCGTCCATGCCCGGCAAGCAGGAACTGCTGATGGAAGGCATCGAGCATGCCGGCAAAATACGGTCCCTGATGGGCCCGCAGCAGCTGCACGATCTGGGCGCTCCCGAGGCCATGGCCGGCCAGACGCCTCGGGCTGAGCGTGACTCGTACCTGGCTCCAGCCGCGGCTGACTCCCTGCACCGTATAGATGCCCGGCACGTCGAGCAGCGCCGGTTTGACCGAAAAGGCATACAGCGGCATCAGCTGGCTGCTCGTCATGCGGTCCGACACCAGGGCATATTCGGCGAACGGATAGATGTTCGGCATCATGAGGCGCGTGGTGACATGGGCCGAGGCCGGCAGCGGCACCTGCGCAAGACGCGCCTGCAGCGTCAGAAAGGCCTGTTGCGGACGGACAGCGGAACTGAAAAACACATGGATCTTGGTCAGGCCAGGACTGGTACTCGACTGCACCCGCGTCACATCCGGCACACCCTTGGCGGCCTGTTCCAGCGGCTGGGTCACGCGCACCAGCATGATCTTGACCGGCAGGTAGCCGTCGCTGACCATCACCGACACCCGGGGAAACTGCACATCCGGAAAGACGCTGCGGGGAAGTGCCAGGAACGCGACATAGCCTGCGCCGAGCACCAGCAGCGCGACCACCGCGAGTGTGACGCGGTTGCTCCAGAGCGAATCGAGATAACGCTTCACCGTGCGGACCGGATCCCGTGCACGACACGCACCGCGGTCCCGCTGCGCATGGTCGCGGCCCCGGCTGTGATCACTACACTACCCGCGGACAGCGGCCCGCTGATCCACGTCCAGTGCCGGCCGGCATGCACGATACTCACCGGCACCGCTTTCGCCAGGCTACCATCGACCCGGTATACCACCGCCTGTCCGGCATTCATCACCACCGCACGGCGCGCGACTGCCAGGCCCGGAACACCAGCCCCGCGCACGGTCAGGCGCGCGAATTCCCCGGCCAGCAGCCGACACCGGCAGCGGACATACACCGTGACCAGCCCTCCGCGTCCCGCACGTGCGCCGATCGCATAGAGGTGCCCGCGCCAGTGGCCACCGCGCGCGGCGACTGCTGCGGTGTCGCCGGGTTTGAGCAGTACCGCCATGCTGGCGGGCACGTCGGCAGTCAGATAGAAACCCCCCGATCCGGCAACACGGACCACAGCACGGCCCGGCACGACCCACGCCCCGGCCGCGACGGCATAGGTAACGGTTCCGGCAAACGGCGCCCGGACAACACCCCGCCCGAGGCGCGCATCGATTCCCTGCAGCACCGCCCGGGCATGGAGCAGCCGCGCCCGGGCAGCCTCCAGGCCGGCGGCAGTTGCAATCCCGGTCCGTGCGAGCACCTGTTCCTGGTCAAAGGCCCGGCTGGCCGAACGCACATCTGCGGCTGCGGCCCGGGCCTGTCCCGCAAGACGCAGCGGCAGGACACGGGCGATAACCGTCCCGCGCGCCGCGGCGCCACCCGGAGGAAGCGGCAACGGCGCCATGACACCCGCGAACGGCGCATCCATGACTACCCGGTCCATGCTGCGTCCGCGCGCGAGCACCGTAATCCGGGGCTGGTAACTGCGCATGACGACAGTTCCGGTACCGACCGGCAGCGGCGCCGCGAAGGCGCCGCGGACAGCCAGCATGCCGGCCAGCAGGGCAAACCAGACTATGGTATTCATCGATTTCTCCAGCGGCCTCCGCTTGCGACCGTGAGGCCAATATAGCTCTGTGCCTGCAGCATCCGCAGGTTGCCGTACTGCTCCCTCGCCTGGGCACCGGCCAGGACCAGCAGCAGCGCACGACGCGCGCCGAGCGCACCGCTCTTCTGCGCAGCCAGCACGGGAGCCTGCATGCGCCCGAGCCTGCGCTCGCGCGGTCCGATACGCTCGATCTCCGTGCTGACGCCGGTGAAAATCGCCCGCAGCCGGTAGATGTCCGAGCGGACGTGCGCGATGCGCGCGAGGTAAGCGTGATACAGGACTGCGCGCCGCGCACGGGTCACCGCGATGGCGCCGCGGTTGCCGCTCAGTGGAAGTGTGAGGCTGACCTGCCAGCCGGCAGACGTGACGCCGGTCGTATTGCGGGCAGCAGCCAGGCCGATGTCGAGCTGCGGATACTGCTGCAGCACGGCCAGATCGAGACGGTTCTCCGAGGCAGCGTAGGCAGCACGCAGCGCCACCAGATCGAACCGGCGGCGGATTGCCGCCTGCAGCAGCCCGGATGCCGGCGGCAGGCGCGCCGGAACAGTATCCGGATGCGCAATCCGCAGGCGGTCGACCGGCTTCAGTCCGAGCATGGCATTGAGCGCGATGCGGGTGCGCAGCACCTGCCGCGCATAGTCTGCGGCCGTCTCCTCGGCCGACAGGGCCAGCGCCTCGGCGGTCGCGGACCCGGCCTGCGAAAACGCGCCGGCACGCAGGGCACGCTGCGCGGCAGCGGCATAGTGCCGGGCCACATGGGCGGCAGCATCCGCTGCTGCCCGCGAACGGCGCAACCAGTAGAGACGCGTCCCGAGCAACCGCGCCTGATTCGCCACCACCCATTCCTGCCACACCACCCGGTAGCGGGTGGCCCGCGCCGAATCGCGTGCGATCCGCAGCAACGCCGGACGGGCGAACAGCCGTGACAGCCCGAACAGGAATCCGGCGTTGTAGGCGGTCGAACGTCCGGCCGCCTGCGGCCCGTACGGCGAAAGTCCCTGCGCGGTGACGACCGGATCCGGCAGCAGCCCCGCGGCAAACACCTGCGCGCTGGCGACGCGCTCGCGGGCGCGGAGGGTAACCAGGTCCGGATTGGCCAGCACCGCGATCACGCCCAGTTCCCGCGTACTCAGCGGCCGGCTGAAATCCAGATGGACCGGTGCGAGGGGCTGCATCCGCAGTCGCGCCGCTTCCCGCACCAGGGCCGCGTGCACGGGATCGCGCAGGGATTGCGCCACCGCCCGGGCTGACAGCGGACGCGGGTGGTAACGGACACAGCCCGCCAGCGCTGCCGCCAGCAGCATCGCGGCGATCCCGCTCCAGCGCAGCCCGGAAGCCGCCCGCGGCGACCGCCGCCGCAGATTGCCGGCTGCGCCGGTCTTCCAGGTACAGTGCAGATCAGAAAACTCCATCACGCTACAGGCCGCTTTGTCAGACCACAAGTTGGACCCACCGGACACAGGATGCTGTCCCGGACCACGCAGGGAAACCGGGGCTGCCCGGAATTCCGGGCAGCCCGGGTCCGCCGGCCCGCGCTTGCCACAGGCGGGACAGCCTGACTGCAGTATAGCGGGCGGGTCCTGACCATTGCCTGACCGGAACATGACAGCGCCGTCATCTTCGGGCAATCAGGCCGAGGATGGGAAATCGAGGCTGACGAGGGTGCCGCGGCCCGGCTCGCTCTCGATCCGGACCTCCCCCCCGTGCAGGGCCATGATCGACTTCACGATGGCCAGGCCGAGACCCGTGCCGTCGGGATGATTCGAACGCGCCGGATCAGCCCGGTAGAAGCGCTGGAAAAGATGAGGCAGGTGGCGCGCCTCGATCCCGCAGCCGGAGTCCCGCACACTCACCACCACCGTGCGGCCGAGATCGGAAAGACGCGCCTCGACGCGTCCACCGCGCGGCGTGTACTGCAGTGCATTCGACAGCAGATTGCTCACCGCCCTGCGGAACAGGACCGGATCGGCATCGAGCGTGGCCTGTCCCTGGCAGTCCAGTTCCACACCCTGCTCCTGGGCTACCGCGTCATGGTACTCGATGACCGCATCGAGCTCCCGGCGTGCATCGAAACGGGAGCGCCTGAGGTGCATTTCGGCGTTGTCCGCCCGCGCCAGGAACAGCAGGCTGTCTATGGTGCGCGCCAGCCGCGCATATTCCTCGAGGCCCGATTCGAGCACCTGGCGATATTCCTCAGCGGTCCGTGCCCGCCCAAGGGCAACTTCCGCCTCACCCATGAGATTGTTCACCGGAGTGCGCAGCTCGTGCGCCAGGTCAGCCGAGAACTGGGCAAGGCGCGCGAACGAATCCCCGAGGCGGTCGAGCATGTCGTTGAAGGCGCGAGCCAGGGCCCGCAGCTCCCGCGGCCAGCGCGCCGGCTCCATGCGCGCATGAAGGCGGCTGGCCGTGATGTGTTCTACCGTGCCGGTGATGCGGTCGAGCGGCCGCAGGCCGCGCCGGGCAACCGCATATCCGGCTGCGGCCGACAGCACGATCCCGGACACCAGCACCATCAGCAGCCGGTCACGGTAGTTGGCAATGAACGCCTCCTCGCGCGAGACATCGAGGGCCGCCTGCAGGCCGACCACACGCGGACCGCGCCCGACCTGCGCACGCGCGGACATCAGCAGGTAGACCCGCCCATGCCCGGCGAACAGGTAACGGTGTGACGGAGCCGAATCCGGCGATGCGGGCGGCTGCGGAAACACGCCCGGGGGCAGCAGCATGCCCATATGCACCGTCTGCATGAGGACCCGGCCACCGGCGCCGAGAACCCGCTTGTAGAAATTTCCGGACCGCCCCGTAGTCTGTTCCCACTGCACTTCCTGGGCCAGACTGATGCGGCTCCCGCGTGGCTCCTTCAGGATGAGGCGCAGGACCGCGATCTCGTCGCCAAGCGATTCGTGATCTTCCTTTTCGAGGTTGGACTTGAGCGACCAGAAGAGGAACAGCATCGCCAGCACCAGCATGACGAAGACCAGCGCCGTATAGAGCACGGTCAGCCGGCCGGCTATCGACCAGGATCGCGGCGAAAGCAGGTCCCTGGTCACGGACCCGCCGGGGCGCCACGCCCGACGGCGTGCGGCAGCCTGTCAGCTGCGGATTTCGAGGACATAGCCGATGCCACGCACGGTATGAATGAGCTTGAGCACAAACGGGTCGTCCACCTTGCGTCGCAGGCGGCGGATGGCCACGTCCACGACATTGGTGTCACTGTCGAAGTTCATGTCCCACACCTGCTCGGCGATCACCGTGCGCGACAGGACATCGCCCGCACGCCGCGCGAGCAGCGACAGCAGGGCAAACTCCTTGGGCGTGAGATCAAGCCGCCTGCCGGTGCGCATGGCACGGTGGCGTCGCAGGTCGATCTCGAGGTCCGCGATCTGCAGGACCTCGACCAGCGGCGCCGGCCCGCGGCGCAGCAGCGAGCGCACGCGCGCAAGCAGCTCGGAGAAGGCGAACGGCTTGACCAGATAATCGTCCGCACCGAGCTCAAGCCCGCGGACCCGGTCTTCCACGGCATCCCGCGCCGTCAGCACCAGCACCGGCGTCCGGCAGTCGCTGCGGCGCAGGTCCTCGATCACCGACCAGCCATCGCGGCCCGGCAGCATCACGTCCAGCACGACCAGGTCGTATCCGGCGCCGCCCGCCAGACGCAGCCCGTCGATCCCGTTATCGGCCACGTCGGTGACGAAACCGGCCTCGGCCAGCCCCTTGCGCAGGTAGGCGGCGGTTTTGGCCTGGTCTTCGATGACGAGAATCCGCATGTCACCGGCCCGGAGGCTGTGCGGTCGCACCACTACAGGCGGCCAGCACGGTTTTCGAGTCCGCACCCGGGATTTCCCGCACCAGCCGCGGCACGAGATAGCCCGGCAACCGGGCCGCAAGCTGCGCCATGAGGGACCGGGCAACCGTCTCCCCGACCTCGAAATGAGCAGCGCCCTGCACCGGATCCAGCATATGGAGATAATAGGGCAAGGCTCCGGCCGCAAACAGGGCCTCGCTCAGCGCGGCGAGCGAGGACGCGTCGTCATTCACACCGCGCAGCAGCACCGACTGGTTGAGCAGTGTCGTGCCGCTTTCCCGGATACGGGCAAATGCCCGGCTCACCGAGGCATCGATCTCGTGCGGGTGATTGGCATGCACGACCAGAACCTTCTGCAGGGGGATGCGAGCCAGCCAGTCCAGGAATCCGTCATCCACGCGCTCGGGCAGCACCACCGGCAGGCGGCTGTGGATCCGCAACCGCCGCACCTGCGGAAACGCCCTGAGCCCGTCGACGAGCTCTTCCAGGCGCCAGTCGGGCAACATCAGCGGGTCGCCACCGCTCAGGATCACTTCGCTGACGTCCGCACCGACGCGCGCAAGCGCCTCGCCCCAGTGACCGGCCGCGGCCCCCGACTGTCCGTACGGAAAGTGCCTTCGGAAACAGTAGCGGCAATGGACCGCACAGGCACCGGTCGCCACGAGGAGCGCCCGCCCGTGATACTTGCGCAGCACGCCGGCACCCGCCCGCGCAGCGAGGTCGCCGACCGGATCTGGTCCATAGCCCGGTGTACTCTGCAGCTCGGCATCGAGCGGCAAAACCTGCCGCAGAAGCGGATCTTCGGGATTGCCCCTGGCCATACGCGTCACGAATCCGCGCGGGACACGCAGCGGAAAGTCGCGCGCCGCCGCGAGTGCCGCGGGCAGCAGCTGTGGTCCGAGACCTACCGCCTCGAGCAGCTCGGCCGGGTCGGTGATGGCTCTGGCCAGGGCGGTCTGCCACGGTGGCGTCTGCCGCAAACGCACGGTTCCGGGTATCATAGCGCGCAAATTCCTACCAATTCCGGGTCACGGGTGTTCTATGACTACTTACAGCACAAACGAGTTCAAGCAGGGACTGAAAGTCATGCTCGACAACGATCCCTGTTCCATCATTGAAAATGAGTTCGTCAAGCCAGGCAAGGGACAGGCATTCAACCGCGTCAGGATCCGCAACCTCAAGACCGGACGCGTGATCGAGCGCACCTTCAAGTCCGGCGACACGATGGAAGGCGCCGACGTGGTCGACACCGAAATGCAGTATCTCTACAGCGATGGCGAGTTCTGGCATTTCATGAATCCGGAAAGCTTCGAGCAGATCGCTGCCGACAAGAATGCGGTCGGTGATGCCACCAAGTGGCTCAAGGAACAGGACACCTGCATGGTAACACTATGGAACGGCGTTCCCCTGACCGTGGAGCCGCCGCATACGGTGGTCCTCAAAATCGTTGAAACCGACCCGGGCGTGCGCGGGGACACCAGCGGTGGCGGCGGAAAACCTGCCACGCTCGACACCGGCGCGGTCGTGCGTGTTCCGCTGTTCGTCCAGACCGGCGAACTGATCAAGGTAAATACCCGCACCGGCGAGTACATCTCCCGCGCCAAGGAATAGCGTGGCCGGCCCGAACCGTGCGGCCCCGCCATGACCGGGTCTGCGCGCACGGACTGGAAACCCGCAGCATCAGTCGCAACACTGCGGGTGCGCGCCCGCATCCTCGGGCGCGTGCGCGCCTTCCTCGACCACCAGGGAGCGCTGGAAGTCGAGACTCCGCTGCTATCGCACGCGGCCGCGACTGATGTCCATGTGCAGAGCCTGGTCACCTGCTACACCGGGCCCGGAGCAGCGCAGGGCGGGAAGCTCTACCTCCATACTTCTCCGGAATTCCCGATGAAGCGGCTGCTCGCAGCCGGCAGCGGGTCCATCTATCAGCTATGCAAGGTTTTCCGCGACGGAGAATCCGGCCGGCTGCACAATCCCGAATTCACCCTGCTCGAGTGGTACCAGACTGGTGACGACCACCATGCACTGATGGACCGGGTGGCAGCGCTGCTGGAGCACGCACTGGACGGACTGCTGGCACTGCCGCCGGCCACAAAGATCACCTACCGCGAGGCATTCCTGCGCCATGCCGGCATCGATCCGTTCGCAGACCCGGCCGCCCTCCGCGACTGGGCGACACGCCGCGGGCTGGCACCGGCATCCGCGCCGGAAGTCCTGGCAGCCGATGATGTCGATGGCTGGCGGGACCTGGTGCTTACCCATGCCGTCGAGCCCAACCTCGGCCGCGGCCGGCCAGTCTTCGTTTACGACTACCCGGCGTCGCAGGCCGCACTTGCACGCGTACGGGCCGGGACTCCGCCACTCGCCGAGCGCTTCGAGCTTTACCTGGAAGGCGTCGAACTCGCCAACGGTTACCACGAACTGGCGGATACAGGCGAGCTGTCACGCCGTTTCGACTCTGATCTGGAGCGGCGTCGCGCGCGCGGTCTTCCCGCGGTTGCCCGCGACGAGCACCTGCTGGCAGCCATGGAGAGCGGCCTGCCCGACTGCGCGGGCGTTGCGATCGGCATCGACCGCCTGATCATGCTGGCAACGGGCGCACCGGATCTCGGCAGCGTGCTGGCATTCCCCCTGGAACGGGCCTGACCGGCGGGCGGATCCAGGAGCGCCGGAACCCCCCGGTCAGGCGGCCAGCCAGAACGTCACCGGACCCTCGTTGACGAGACTGATCTGCATGTCCATCCCGAAACGGCCTGATTGCACCTTTCCGTACTGCCGGACCGCCTGCGTGACGAGGAAGTCGAACAGGCGGCGCCCGGCTTCCGGTCCGGCGGCCGGCAGGAAGCTCGCACGCATACCCCGCATGGTGTCAGCCGCCAGGGTGAACTGCGGCACCAGCAGCATGGCTCTTCCGGTATCGCGCACACTCAGGTTCATCCGGCCGCCGGCGTCAGCAAATACCCGGTAACCAAGCAGGCGTTCAAGCAGGCGCTGCGCGCGTACCTCGTTGTCGTCGCGCTCGACGCCGACGAACACGAGGATGCCCGGACCGATGGCGCCGATGGCCTGGCCGTCCACCGCCACACAGGCCGAACTGACGCGCTGCAGCAGCCCGATCATCGCCCCGGCACCGCCGCAGCGCGCGCTGTCCGCGTCCGAAATCCGGCGCAGCCCTGCGCGCTCGCTGGCATGTCCGCCCGCGGCCGGGAACCCCGGCCTTCATTCCGGCTCATTGGCTACCAGCCGGGCGCGGATGTCCGCAATGACCTCTTCCAGCCCGAGTCCGTGCCGGCGGCCAAAGTGCTCGAGCAGCGGCAGGACCCGCAACATGAGGCCATCGGCCCAGGGCTCGATCCTGGCGGGGCCCTCTTCCCGCAGCACCGCCAGCGCCCTGTCCACGCTCAGGAGATCCACGATTCCGCCGGGCAGCGGGGACGGCGTCAGGCCAGCCTCCGGCACACAGGAACATTCCTCGGTCACGGACGGCGGCAGGACCACGGAATCCAGGGTCGCAAGGAGCGCTCCCGAAGGCTCCATGGCTTGCGGAACCGCAAGCGCAGGCTCGGCGTCGGGCAGCAGCGCCTCGAGCTCCGGAGCAGACACGGAAATTTCAGGCACCGCCGGGTCCGGGGAAGCGAGCGACAGTTCCTCGGCCGACGTCAGCCCCGCGCCACGCACCGTCATGCTGACGCGGTTTCCGCCTTCGGATCGGGCATGGACCAGCCGCCGCTCGGCAAGCACCAGCATCTCGTCCAGCGAGCGCAGCCGGTCTTCATCCATCGTGATGTAGCCGATACTCACCGTGACCGGGATCGGTTCGCCCTGATGCACGAACGGCTCGGCGGCCACCGCCGAGCAGATGCGGCCGCATGCGGCCTCGGCCCGGTCCGCGCCGGTGGCCACGGCCAGTACGGCGAATTCCGCCCCGCCGATTCGCGCCACCGTGTCCTCGTTGCGGCTGACGCGCCTCAGGATTCCGGCAAGCCACACGAGCATCTCTTCGACCCCATCGTCCCCCAGCCGCGCATAGATCTGCTTCATGCAATCGACATCGAGGCGTGCGATGATGAAATCCCTCCCGTGACGCACGGCATGCGCCAGCTCCTGTTCGGCGCGCTGGCGGAAATAGCGCCGGCTGCACAGTCCGGTAAGCGGATCGGCGACTGATTCGTCTTCGAGCGCAGCCTCAGTCTGTGCCAGGCGCCGCGAAGTGTCTGCAAACCGCACATGCGCATGTACCCGTGCGTGCAGCTGGATCGGATCGATCGGCTTGATGACAAAGTCGGTCGCCCCGCAGGCAAACGCGCGCATCTTCGTCTCTTCGTCCTCGGCGCCGGTGATCGCGATGACCGGCAGGCTGCGGACCGGATCCTCGGCCGCCGCACGCACCCGGCAGATCAGGCCGTATCCGTCCAGACGCGGCATCTCTATGTCGGTGATCAGCACCTTGACTGCTGAATCGCGGGTGAGGATGTCCCAGGCGGTTTCCCCGTTATCAGCCAGCACCACCTCGAAATCCGCCTTCAGGTGCTTTTCGATCGCCTTGCGTATTACCAGCGAATCGTCGGCGACCAGAATGCGTTCCCCGGCGCTCTGTCCTGGATCAATGTTCTCAGGCATGTATCGCTTCCAACATCGATGGGCCGCACCTGCCCCTTGTCCCGGCTCAAGCCAGGGCAGGCGACAGCCTACGGCGATTCCCAACCCCGGATCACGGTCCGCGCAGGCGCGCCAGCCGGATCCCCCTTTTTTTAGGTGTGTATGGATAGTGCTTCTTTGTAGTCTAGCAGAGCGCAAGATGGGTGGCCGGAAAGCGGCGCAACCCGTTAGAATGGGCATAACCAGGGCAGCACAGTATCGAGGGGATCCATGCCACCAGGCTGCCGCAAGCAAGCCAGTACGCCGGAGCAGGACCGGCCGGGAACGGCAGCCGGCGGGGGTGGGTGTACAGACCCGGCGGGATGGCGGCCGGAGCGCCCGGCGTGACTCCCGGGACGATCAGGTTCCACGACCTTTTCCAGGAACCGGATACTTTTCTCCCGGAGGTACTGGAAGGGCTGGGCGCCAGCCCGAAGCACATTGCCCCGAAGTTTTTCTACGATGCCGCCGGCTCGCGGCTGTTCGAGGAAATCTGCGACCTCCCCGAGTACTATCTGACGCGGACGGAAATGGGGATCCTGACCGAACGCGCCGCAGAGATCACGGCCCTGATCGGTCCGGACTGTCTCCTGATCGAGCTCGGCAGCGGCAACAGCCGCAAGGTACGCCTCCTGCTCGAAGCACTGCGGCCCGCCGCCTACCTCGCCATGGACATATCGCGAGACCATCTGCTCGGCGCAGCCCGCCTGCTTGCTGCCGACTACCCCTGGCTCGAGGTACATGCCGCCTGCGTCGACTACACCCACAGGTTCACCCTGCCGTTTGGTCCGGAAGGCACCCGCAGGATCGCCTTTTTTCCGGGATCCAGTATCGGCAATTTCGAGCCGCAGGACACGGTCGGATTCCTGCGTGACGTGGGGCGCGCGCTGCAGCCTGACGGCGCGCTGCTGGTCGGCGTCGACCTGAAGAAAGATCCGCAAGTGCTGCACGCGGCCTACAACGATTCGCGCGGCGTCACCGCCCGGTTCAACCTCAATCTGCTGGCACGCATCAATCGCGAACTGGGCGGCGGATTCGTCCTGGATGACTTCCGGCACAGCGCGTTCTACGATACGGCCCAAGGCCGTATCGAGATGCATCTCGTCAGTCAGGGTGCGCAGACAGTCAGGGTAGCCGGGCAATGCTTCCGTTTTGCCGGTGGGGAAACCATACACACTGAAAACTCGTACAAGTACGGGCTCGGCGAATTCCAGGACCTCGCCCGCATGGCAGGTCTGCATCCCGTGCGCGCCTGGACCGACAGCCGGGAGCTGTTCAGCGTTCACTATCTTTCCGCCGCGCCGGCATAAGCCCGGTGCCGGACTGACTGCGAACCCGGGGGCTGGAACGATTCCATCCTGGACCGCTGACGGAACCGGGGGGTGTGGTATAGTTTCGGGAGTGCTCCACCCGTGCACGACAGACCTGAGTGGCATCCCCTTGCTACAAAAACAGCAGAATCAACCACGATCAAACCGGCAAATGCAACGAAAAAGCAGCTTCAGTTATGAGGAGCTTCTCAGCTGTGGACGCGGCGAAATGTTCGGACCGGGAAACGCCCAGCTGCCGCTCCCGCCCATGCTCATGTTCGACCGCATCATCAGCATCGCGGAACAGGGGGGCGCCCATGGCAAGGGGCAGATCATCGCTGAACTCGACATCAGACCGGACCTGTGGTTCTTTGGCTGTCATTTCGAAGGCGACCCCGTCATGCCGGGATGCCTCGGACTCGACGCGATGTGGCAGCTTCTCGGTTTTTTCCTGGGTTGGCTTGGCGGACCCGGGCACGGACGCGCACTGGGTGCCGGAGAAGTGAAGTTTACCGGCCAGGTGACTCCGAAAAACCATCTGGTGACCTACCGGATCGATATCCGGCGGCTTATCATGCGCAAGCTCTACATGGGCATCGCCGACGCGGTCATGGAGGTTGACGGAAAACCGATCTATGCCGCCTCGGACCTGCGCGTGGGACTGTTCGTTTCAACCGAAAATTTCTAGGGGGTCGGCCGTGAGACGCGTGGTGATCACCGGGCTCGGCATCGTCTCGAGCATCGGCAACAACAAGGAGGAAGTACGCGAATCGCTCCGTCAGGGCCGGTCAGGCATCGAGTTCTGCCAGCAGTACGTTGATCTCGGATTCCGCACCGCAGTCCACGGACCGATCCGGCTCAACCCCGAGGAACTCATCGACCGCAAGATCTACCGGTTCATGGGCAACGGAGCGGCATACAACTACCTCGCGATGCGCGAGGCAATCGGAGACGCCGGACTCTCTGCCGCCGAGATTTCCAACCCGCGGACCGGACTCATCGCGGGTTCCGGAGGATCGTCGACGGAAAACATCGTGCGCGCCGTCGACCTGCTGCGCGAGAAGGGTCTGCGCAAGGTCGGCCCGTACATGGTCACCCGAACCATGTCGAGCACGCATGCAGCCTGCCTCGCCACCGCCTTCGCCATCAAGGGGGTGAGCTACTCCATCAGCTCCGCCTGTGCTACCAGCGCCCACTGCATCGGCAACGCAGCCGAACTGATCCAGTTCGGGAAGCAGGATATCGTCTTTGCCGGTGGCGGCGACGAGGTGAACTGGACCATGACGCTCCTGTTCGATGCGATGGGAGCGCTGTCGTCGAACTTCAATGACAAGCCGACCTCGGCATCACGCCCGTACGACACGAACCGCGACGGGTTCGTCATTTCCGGCGGCGGCGGCATGGTGGTGCTCGAGGAGCTGGAACATGCCAGGGCACGCGGGGCGCGGATATACGCGGAGCTTGTCGGCTACGGAGCCACCTCCGACGGATTTGACATGGTCCAGCCCTCAGGAGAAGGTGCGGTCCGCTGCATGAATCAGGCACTGTCCGGGATGCAGACGGAGGTGGACTACATCAACTCCCACGGTACCAGCACGCCGGTCGGTGATATGCGTGAACTCCAGGCGATCCGCGAGGTGTTCGGCAACCGCTGCCCGCCCATCAGTTCGACCAAGTCGATCAGCGGGCATGCGCTCGGCGGCGCCGGCGTGAACGAGGCAATCTACAGCCTGCTGATGATGGAATCGGGTTTCATTGCCGCGTCCGCCAACATATCGGATCTGGATCCCGCGGCCGCGGGCATGCCCATAGTCCGTGAGCGGATCGACGGCGCCAAGCTCGACACGGTACTGTCCAACAGCTTCGGGTTCGGCGGAACCAACGCCTGCCTGGTGTTCCACCGCTTCCGCGACTGAGCCGGCTCAGCTCCGCCGCCCCGGACCGGCGCGGCGGAGCGGGTTGCGCCGCATGATCGCCTGCTTGCCGGCACGCGACAGGCGCTTCAGCTCGAGTTCGCGCCGCAGCGCCTCGCCACGCGTGCCGCAGCGTTCGCTGTGGCGCAGTATGACGGGCCCCCGGCCACGGGTGTAGCGTGCCCCACGTCCGCTATCGTGCTGGCGCAGACGCCGGTCCAGATCGATGGCAATGCCGGTGTAGAACGTTCCATCGCGGCACTCCACGACATAGACCTGCCACGCGCCCGCATCGCTGCTGTCACGTTTCCCGCGTCCCGTCATTTCCGCCCGTGACGGTCTGCAAGATACAGCCAGGTCTCAACGACGGTATCCGGATTGAGCGATACGCTGTCGATACCCTCGTCCATGAGCCATTTGGCGAGATCAGGGTGGTCGGAAGGACCCTGCCCGCAGATCCCGATGTACTTGCCTGCCCTGCGGCACGCCTCGATCGCCCGGTGCAGCAGCGCCTTGACCGCCGGGTCGCGCTCATCAAACAGTCCCGCAACCAGCCCTGAATCGCGGTCGAGCCCGAGCGTGAGCTGTGTCAGATCATTCGAGCCGATGGAAAAACCGTCGAAAAACTCGAGGAACTGTTCGGCCAGCAGCGCATTCGACGGGATCTCGCACATCATGATCACGCGCAGGCCATTGTCGCCGCGGCGCAGGCCGTTCGCAGCCAGCAGATCGATCACCTGATGCCCTTCCGCCACGGTGCGCACGAACGGCACCATGATCTCGACATTCACCAGCCCCATTTCGTCGCGCACCCTGCGCAAGGCCCGGCATTCGAGCTCGAAACAGTCGCCGAAATCGGCCGAGATGTAGCGCGATGCGCCGCGGAAACCGAGCATCGGATTCTCTTCCTTCGGCTCGTAGCGTTCTCCGCCGATAAGGTTGGCGTATTCGTTCGACTTGAAGTCCGACAGCCGCACGATCACCGGCTTCGGCCAGAAGGCCGCCGCCAGCGTCGCGACACCCTCGACGAGCTTCCCGAGATAGAAGCTCACGGGGTCGGCATAGCCGGCGGTGCGCTCGCTGATGAGCCTGCGCAGGTCCTCCGGCAGCCGGTCGAAGTCGATCAGCGCTTTCGGGTGGATGCCGATGGTGCGCGAAATGATGAATTCCAGCCGCGCCAGCCCGATCCCGGCATTCGGCAGCCACTGGAAATCGAACGCCCGCTCGGGGTTGCCGACATTCATCATGATCTTGAAGGGCAGACGCGGCATCTCCTTCAGGCTGGTCTCGAGGACCTCGTAGCCGAGAATGCCATCGTAGATCCGCCCTTCCTCTCCCTGAGCGCAGGAGACCGTCACCGGCTGCCCGTCGGTAATGACCTGTGTCGCATTGCCGCAGCCCACCACCGCCGGTATCCCGAGCTCGCGGGCAATGATGGCGGCATGGCAGGTGCGGCCGCCGCGGTTGGTGACGATCGCTGCCGCCCGCTTCATCACCGGCTCCCAGTCGGGGTCGGTCATGTCGGTGACGAGTACGTCGCCCTGTGCCACCCGGTTCATGTCGTGTACGTCCAATACCACCCGGGCGGGCCCGGCACCGATGCGCTGGCCGATGCTGCGTCCGGTGGCAATAACCTTGCCACCGGACGGATCCTTCAGACGGTAGCGCTGCAGCAGCTGGCCGGCACTGCGGCTTTTCACCGTCTCCGGGCGCGCCTGCACGATATAGAGTGTTCCGTCGACACCGTCCTTGGCCCACTCTATGTCCATGGGGCGTCCGTAATGCTCTTCGATGAGCAGCGCCTGGTGCGCGAGATCCTGTATTTCGACGTCAGTAAGCGCAAACCGCGAGCGATCCGCCAGGGGGACGTCCTCGAGCCGCGTGCGCTCCCCGGGATCACTGCCATAGACCATCCTTACGGCCTTGCTTCCCAGGGTGCGGCGCAGGATAGCGCTGTGCCCCTGCTTCAGCATGGGCTTGTGCACGTAGTACTCGTCGGGGTTCACTGCTCCCTGCACCACAGTCTCGCCGAGCCCATAGGCCGCAGTGATGAACACGACGTCGCGGAAACCGGATTCCGTATCGAGCGTAAACATCACTCCGCTTGCCCCGACGTCGCTGCGCACCATGCGCTGGATTCCCGCCGACAGCGCCACCTGCGCGTGCGCGAATCCGTGATGCGCGCGGTAGGCTATGGCACGGTCGGTGAAAAGCGAGGCATATACGGCCTTGACCGCATCGAGCACCGCGCTCGCGCCGCGCACATTGAGATAGGTCTCCTGCTGGCCGGCAAAGGATGCTTCTGGCAGGTCCTCGGCGGTCGCCGAGGAGCGCACCGCAACCGCGATGCCGGCGCCGCTGCGTGCCTCGAGTCTCGCGTACGACTCGACGATCGCGCTTTGCAGCCCGGGCGGCAGCTGTGCCTGCATGATCCACTCGCGGATATGGCGGCCAGCCACCGCGAGTGCCCGGACATCGTTGACATCCAGGCCATCGAGTTCGGCGCCGATACGCCCGGCGAGCCCGCCCTGCGCCAGAAAATCGCGATAGGCGTCGGCGGTTGTCGCAAAACCTTCCGGAACCCGGACTGCGGCCTTTGCCAGATGACCGACCATCTCGCCGAGGGAAGCGTTCTTGCCCCCCACCCGGGGAACATCGTGCATACCGATGTTCTCGAACCACAGTATGTAGTCAGACATCGTGTCCCCCTGCCGGCTGGCATTTCGACTGCCCCATTCTACACGATCCACAACAGCCGCCGCTTCTGGCACAATGGCGGCATGGAAGAGCGCGCGGTTTTCTTCGTGTCGGACC
>JAJYCY010000030.1:10796-23527 GCA_021778035.1 Pseudomonadota bacterium | reverse complement strand
TGGATGCCGCCGCCATCGCCGGCTTGTCGACAACCGGACTGAAATACACTTTCCAGAGGGAGCGGCCGTCGCAGACAAACAACCCGGACCGGTGGTTTCAGGGAACGCACGCGCAGAGCTTTCCGAGTGGCGATGTATCATCGATCACTGCGCTCGTCACACCCATGATCCTGGAGTACCACCGCACCGATCCGTGGGTCGATGCGCTCGCCGCCATCCCGGCATTCGACATGGCGGCACGCGTGGAGGCCCATGGCCACTGGCAGACCGACGTCGTCTCCGGTGCCGTGGTCGGCATGGTCAGCGGCTACTTCGCCCACCGCTTCCGGAAACCGTTCATCCTGAGTCTGCTGCCGGGCGGGGTCTACGTCGGGCTGAAATCCCGGTTCTGAGCACGGGCTAACCCGTGTCGGAACTCAGTAGACCGGCACCAGGCTGTACCCCTTGGTCTGGTAGCCGATCACTGAAATGTAACCGTTGCCAACCGGCTGCACGGCGGGAATGACATCGGTCGGCGAGACATCCATGCCCTTGAGCGCCACGCCGCACGCCTGGAACCTCACGCCCATGCCGTGCAGCCCGCCGATCTCCTTCTGTATTCCGGCAACGGCCCGCTCGTCCATATAGGAAATACCGCGGCGGTCCCTGGTCAGAAACGCCACATCCGGACCGACGAACACCACCACGATGGCAGGCGTCACTCCCTGGGAGCGCATGCCGGTATCGGTCTTTTTCACGACCGCAAGGACGTGACCGACTTTCTGGGGATTGTTTACATCGATCAGAAACACGGCCTTGGCCCGAGTCAGCCCGCGAAGGGCATCGGTATCCTTCAGTACGGCCGCCCGGGCACCGACGGTGGCCAGAAATGCGGCGGCCATTGCCGCCAGCGCTGTGCGACGCGATCTTGCTGTCATTATATTTCTCCTCTCTCGTTGTGGATGGAACCTGCATCTTTTTGACCATTCCGTGCACCGATGGTGCCCGGTCACGGCAGCGGGCGCGCCACTGTCGGCTCCCGGGATCCGGACGCGACACCCCGCTGTCTAGTCTCCCGCCAACCCCTGGACCATCGCCACCACCCGTTGCGGGTGACGGAGATGAAGCCAGACAAATGCCCCGAACCCGGACAGCAGATACATGAGAAACAGCGCGGTGACAGCCCCCTGAGCACCCGTCGGAAAGGGATAGAGATTGCCCCACAGCACATACAGCAGTACTGGCAGGCCAATCAGCATTGCGAGCAGCGACCCGAACGCCGGTCGACCCCGCAGGCGCCACAGGTAACGCGGCGCCGCCACACACGCCAGACTGTAAATGACCAGGAATCCCATGGCAGTGAAGATTCCGAAAAGATTCACCGCAACGAGCACCGGCAGGCGGGTCGCGGCCATGAACACGACGAAGGACACCATTGCCACGCCGAGCAGGTGCAGCGCCGGCGCAGGCGTATGATGCCGCGGATGCACCCGCGCCAGCACGCGTGGCAGGACACCATGACGGGCCATGGAATACAGCACGCGTGAAATGCTGTTCAGCGTGGCGATCGCCGCGCTGAACGCGGCAGCGGTCATGGCGAGGTCGGAAAACACCGCGAGCCAGGGTACGCCGTTGCGGGCGGCAATGAGATTGAGCGGCGCCGTGGTCCGCCCGAGCAATGCCGTGTCATTGCCGAAGCCGAGCACCTCGGTGTAGGCCATGAATACAAAAAACGCGCCGACCACCGCGACGCTGACCATGATTGCGCGCGGCACGGTCTTCTCCGATCCGCGGCGCTCGCGCGCCAGGTTGCCGGCGGTCTCGAAGCCTCCATATGCCAGCACGGTAAGCATGCAGGCCAGAAAAAATCCGTGGCGATCAATACCGGAGACGTCGAACTGGACCGGATCGACAAGGCCGTGGCGGACCAGCACCACGACTCCTATTGTCACGATGCACGCGATCGAGAATCCCTCCACAATCAGACCATAGCGTGCGGCAAGCTCGATATCGTGTACCGCCAGGGACCAGGCAACCACCGCCAGGACAAGAC
The DNA here is from genome assembly GCA_021778035.1 of Pseudomonadota bacterium. Classification (GTDB taxonomy): domain Bacteria; phylum Pseudomonadota; class Gammaproteobacteria; order Acidiferrobacterales; family UBA6901; genus JAJYCY01. Next base: position 21,495 of record JAJYCY010000030.1, on the reverse strand, counting down.
CGGCGGCCCATGCGGGCACAATGACGATGTGAAGCAGCACCAGCGCCTTGGCGGCAAATACGCCGCACAGGACCGGGGCAGCAAGCAGTGCCCCCAGGTATCCGCCCACCATGGCCCAGCCGGCGACAATTCCGGCCAGCGGGTGCAGCGCACGGCTCAGGTAGACAAAGAGCGACCCAGCGGCCGGCACATGCAGCGCAAGCTGGGCAATCTGCCGCGCAACCAGCAGCATGACGCCGCCGACCACGAGATAGACGAGCCATGTGAGCACACCGGCGTTGGCAGCCACCAGCGAGACGGTCACGGCGGCCATCGCCGACGGCGTGATGTTGGCCACCCCGTGCCCCAGGACTTCCAGGAAAGTCAGGCGGCCGCCCCTCAATCCGTCGCCGGAGACGACCTGCGGGACATCCGCGTCCGGGGCTCGCTGCATCGCGCTGCGCTCACCCGACATGCTGCAATCCCCCGCTGTCGCCCGCACGCGGCACGCCGCCCCACCGGCCGGCTATCACGGGCTCAATCTGTCCTGCCATCATCTTCTCCGTCCAGGCCGAAATAGCTGCGGCGCAGAATGTCGTCGTGCTCCAGCGCGTCACGGCCACCGCTAAAGCTCATGCGGCCGGAGTCCAGGACACAGACACGTCCGGCGAGATCAAGAAATCCGAGATTCTGCTCGGCGATGAGCATGGAAAGCCCGCCCTCGCGAAGCTGGCGCAGGGTGGCGATCACCTCTTTCACATAGCGCGGCGACAGGCCTGCTGATGGCTCGTCCATGATGAGCAGCTGCGGTCCGCCCATGAACGCCTTGGCCAGACTCAGCATCTTGCGCTGCCCTCCGCTCAGACTCGCGGCGAGCGCACCGCGACGCTGCTCGAGGTCCGGGAACATCGCATACAGCTGCGAAGCACGCGTGCGCACGTCGCGCTTCGGCAGATGGTAGCCGCCGAGGCTCAGGTTCTCGTCGATGCTGAGATTCGGGAAAATGCCGATTTCCGACATGTATGCGATGCCCTGGCGTACCCGCTGATCGGTGCGCTGACCCGCAAGGGAGCGGCCCTTGAACTCGATGCTTCCATGCCACAGCGCAACCAGTCCGAGCAGCGCCTTGAGCAGCGTCGTTTTTCCGGCGCCATTGGCGCCGAGCAGAATGACACATTCTCCCTGTCCGATCTCGATGTCGACATCCCAGAGCACCTGCAGCAGTCCATAGCCTGCCGCCAGGCCTGTGGCCCGCAGCAAAGGACTGGCCGTTTCAGTGGCCGAAAAAGACATCGATCACCCGCGAATCTTTGGCCGCTGCCTCCAGCGAACCTTCAAAAATCTCGCGTCCGGCGTCCATCACCACGACCCGCGAGGTCAGTACACGCAAAAACCCCAGCAGATGCTCGACCACCAGCAGCGCCACTCCTGAACGCGCGATTTCCTGAAGCATCTGCGCCATGCGGGTGAGTTCTGCAGGATTGAGTCCGGCTCCCAGTTCATCGACAAGCAGCAGCCGCGGTCTGGTGATCATGGCACGCGCCAGGTCGAGACGCTTCTGCTGCGCACTGTTCAGGGTTAGCGCCTGGCGGTCGGCAAGCGGCGAGAGATCGAGCAGATCGAGATGCCTTGCGATGTCCTCGCGACCGGCATTGCTGTGAACCGCCGCCACTTCCAGATTCTCCGCCACGGTCAGCGCCTTGAAAGGCTTGGGCACCTGAAAAGTGCGATTGATTCCGAGGCGGGTCCGCCGGTGGATCGGAAGATTGCCGACCGGCCGGCCTTCGAGACGAATTGTCCCAGAGTCCGCGGTGTACACGCCGGAAATCACATTTATGGCCGTGGTCTTGCCGGATCCATTGGGACCGACCAGCCCGAGAATCTCGCCCGGCGCGAGCTCAAGACTCAGACCGTCGAGCGCCGCAAAGGCGCCAAACCTCTTGCTGAGCCGCTCGACGCTAAGCAGTGCACTAGGGCACATTGGCTCCAACCCGCCGCAGCAGCGAAACCAGCCCGTTCGGCAGAAATAGCACCAGCGCCACGATCACGACGCCGAAGACGAGCTGGAAGTACTGCGGCTGTGAAATACCGATCCAGTTGTACAGCCCATAGAGCAGCAGCGTGCCGACAACCGGCCCGGACAGCGTCGCCACACCGCCAAACAGCGTAAACACGATTGCAAACACGCTGATATTGAGATCGAACACCGGCTTCGGATAGAACACCGACACGTGCCAGGCATAGGCGCCCCCGGCCAGTCCGGCGAGTGCCGCACTCATCAGCCACGCACGGGTGCGTTCACGCACGACGTTCACGCCGGCAAATCCGGCACTGACAGGCTCCTCGCGGATTGCCTGCAGCGCGAGGCCGGTGCGCGAATTGCGCAGATATACGACCATCCCGAGCGCCAGGGCGAGCACCGCCACCATGACGGCGTAACTTGCGGAGGAGTCATAGACCGCGGCCAAGTTGATGCCGTAGGGACCCTGGGTGATCGACGTCAGGTGCGGATTGGAGATGACGTAGTACAGCACCTCCGAGGCAGCCAGGCTGGCGATGGCGAAATACGCGCCGGACAGCCGCAGCAGCGGAGCCAGCACCAGCGCCACCAGCACGGCTGCTGCTGCACCGGCAATCAGTGCGGCGAACGGCGGAAAATGCAGCAGCAGGATGGCCAGCGACATCCCGTAAGCACCGGCACCGAAAAAGCCCACGTAGCCGAACGGCAGATAGCCGGTGAAGCCGAACAGCACATTGATGCCCTGTGCCAGCACCAGATACATCATCATGCTGAACAGCAGGTCGTGGTTGCCGTAGACAAAGGGCAGCACCACGAACAGCAGCACAACCCCGACGCTGAACCAGACGCCCCTAGGCAAGCCGTACCCTCTGCCCGAGAAGACCGCTCGGACGAATCAGAAGGATGACGATCAGCAGCACGAATGGAAGCAGATCGGCCCACGACGGATGATAGGTTTCCATGAACATCAGCCCAAGTCCGTAGACCAGGCCGCCCAGCACGGTGCCGAGCGGATTGCCCAGTGATCCGATGACAATCACGGCAAACGACACGGTGGTGATGTGGATTCCCATATCCGGGCCGATACTGCCCAGCATGAAAGCGCTGAACGCGCCGGCCGTCGCCGCCAGCGCAAGCCCGACCCCGAGGGCAATCGCCGAAACCCGGTGCACGTTGATACCGGTTCCGGCAGCTTCGTCACGGCTCGCCATCACCGCCCGCGTCGCATAGCCGAGGCGGCTGTGATGGAGATAGAGATATACCGCCAGCAGCGCAAGTGCGCTCACCGCGGCGCTCACCACCCAGGCAACCGGGAAGGTCTGGCCGAACAGCGATACTGGCCGGGACCCGTAGATCGTGGAGGGTATGGCGCGCTCGTCATTGCCGAAGGCAATCACCGCCAGCGCCTCTATGATCTGCGACAGTCCGAACAACAAGATGAAGGAAAGCATCTCGGGATTATGCGACGCCAGCAGCCTCGGCACCACGGCGTAGTAGAGGATGACACCGGCAAACATGAAGACCACGACTTCTGCCGGAATGGCGTAGAGCGGATTCAGGCCAGCGACGGTGTACAGGCCGTACGCGAGAAATGCTCCGAGCATGAGAAAATCGCCGTGCGCGAGGTTGATCAGCCGCATCACCCCGAAAACCAGGTTGAGCCCAAGCGCAGCCAGACTGAAATAAAGCCCGAAAAGCAGCCCGGCTGACAGCGTGTACGCGATCACCTGATTACGGCTACTGCGCCGGGTACACGGGGCGGCCCGTGGCGACCTCCGGCGGGTACAGCATGCGCACCGCCAGCCCCTTGCCTGCCGGTATGAACTGTCCGACGGGAAGAGTCTCGCCGGTCTGCGCTCCTGTGGCGGGATCAATCCGGAAGGTTCCGTTCAGCGTGTGCAGCTTTCCCGAGAAAGAGACGATGCTGCGGCGCATTGCAAGCTGCTGCAGACTCGCAGCTGTGGCAAGCGTCTTCTGGATGACGAGCCCGGTATTATATCCGGCGATATTCAGGAAATTCGGCTCCTTGCCGCCTGCACTGCGGAATGCCCTGCGGAAATTGTCCAGACCCGGTCCGTAATTGACCCTGTTGTAGACCAGCAGCGGCGGAGTGGGGTAGGTATAGGTGTATGCGAGCGTCTTTGGCCCGACGCTGCTTTCCATGAGCGCGAACAGCTGACCCGGGAAGATCGTGAACACCATGTTGAACTTCATTCCGCTCGCCTGCAGGTCGTGCAGAAACGCGATGTCGTTGTTCGGATAACCGAACTCGATCAGGGCCTGCGGCCGGGCTGCCTGCACATTGTGCAGCAGCAGCGCATAGCTTGAGGTGCTCGTCGGCACGCCATGATCGAAGACGAGCTTCACGTGGCTGCCGTGCAGGCGCTGGCGCAGTGTCTGCGCCTGGGATCCGGTGAAATCATTGGTCGCGTAAAGCAGCGCCGCGCGCGTGATCTGCGGCTGGGATTTCAGGAAATCCGCAAGCGAATACGGCCACTCGGCAGACGATGGCAGCGACGTCAGCACGATGTAGGGATTTTTCGTGCTGAAGAAGGTGGCGCCTGTGCCGGTCTGGTCGAACAGCAGCATGCGATGTTCCTGCGCAATCGGCACCGCGACCGACGTCAGCACTGACCCGAAATCGGCCGCCAGAATATTGACGTGATCCTGGGTGATCAGCTGGTTGTACAGCGTAGCCGCGGTGGTCGTGGAGCTGCGGTCATTATAGGTAATGAGCTTGACCGGTATCCTGCGGTGATAGGCCCTGACATAGGCGCCGCCGGCACGGTTCACCTCGTCCACCCAGAATTTGAGTCCCTGCAGCTGCGACTTGGACGATGTGGCAAACGGCCCGGAATCGGCATAAAGCGTTCCGATGCGTATTTCCCCGGGTATCCCGGCAGCCCGGGAGGGGATACCTGTGACGAGGGTCATCAGGAGCACTGCGCCGGCAAACAACCACAAGCGTGACACCGAAGATAGGCTCATAGCGTTTCTCCTTATGATCGGAAGTCCTGCCGTAAATCAATCTGCCGCAATACGGCCAAGCGCTTCAGCATAGAGATGATGGTGGCGGGAATCAACACCGCCCCATCCGGTCTGCCCGTCGCGGCGTAGCGCTCAGCGACAGGCGCCGAGCCGCTTGCCATCCACGATGGTATGCATCGTGCGGCCCATGTTTTCGGTCGTCATGTCCGCATGATAGGTGGTACCGGTAGATGTCATCGTGCCACTGATCACCTGGCCATGCGGGCATCCCATCGTCCAGGTCATGGTGTCCCCGCTGATCCGGTGGGATTTCATGCTGCAGCCATGCTGGGCCATCGGGACCGCCCCGTGGTTCCTCGCCTGCACCGCGGAGATACACGTGGTGTGCGACATGGGCGGAATCGGATAGGGAACCGACGGTATGCGGGTGGTCGACGTTATCAGCCATTTTCCGGGCTGCATGGACTGGAATTTCGCGAAAGCGCTACCGGAACCCACGCAGAACAGCAATGCCGCAATCCAGATTCTTTTCATAATTATGCTCCATGTCAGAGGTTGGATTTTCCGGTGCTGCATCGCAGCATCCGGTATTCTGCACGTGATGCGACCGGGAAGCACACTGCACCGGGCAACCGGCGAGCGCCGGTCACGGCGGCGCCCCCTGGTAATGTTCCTGGAGTATTGCCGCCGCCTCGTCCGCCGAATCCGCCAGCCGGAACAGACCGATGTCCTCGGACGCAATCACACCTTCCTCCACCAGGAACCCGAAGTCTACTGCCTTCTGCCAGAAAGCCCTGCCAACCAGGACGACGGGAATGCGCCGGATCTTGCGTGTCTGTATCAAGGTCAGCGCCTCGAACAGTTCATCCATCGTGCCATAGCCGCCGGGAAATGCCACCAGCGCCCGGGCACGCAGCATGAAGTGCATCTTGCGCAAACCAAAATAGTGGAACCTGAAACACAGATCCGGAGTGACATAAGGATTCGGCATCTGTTCCTGCGGAAGCGTGATGTTGAGCCCGACGGTGCGCGCGCCGACGTCGTGGGCGCCACGGTTGGCCGCTTCCATGATCCCCGGGCCGCCACCCGTCAAAACCACAAAGTCGCGACGGTGCTCGTGCTGAAATTCCCGCGACATGATCTGCGCAAACTTTCTCGCTTCGTCATAGAAGCGTGACTGCTCCACGCGCTTGCGCGCCATCGCCACTGCCGCCTGGAGCGATTCGTCCTGCGGGCGCTCCTGCGCCAGCTGCAGCGCCGCGGCGAGCTGGGCTCCTGCCTGTGCCGGCGAGGGAATGCGTGTGCTCCCGAACACGACCACGGTGGAACGCACGTTGTGCCGGCGCAGGAACATGTCGGGTTTCAACAGCTCGAGCTGCAGCCGCACCGGCCTCGCCTCGTCGCTGTCCAGGAAATCGGCATCGTCATACGCCAGCCGGTACGAGGGGCTGCGCATCAGTTCAGCGGACAGTGCGTCGAGCTCGTCCCTGCTCAATTCCGGTTTCTCTCCGGGCATTTGCCTCTCCCTCCGTTCAGATCTCGATGCTCTCGCCCACGGAGGGTACATGCACGGGCCATCCGAGCTGCGTACCGACAGTACGGGCAAATTCGAGTGCGATTTCCTCTTCACCGTGGACGATGAAAGTCTGCCGTGGCGGCTTCCGGAAACCACGCAGCCAGTGGAGCAGCGCCGGCTGGTCAGCGTGCGCCGAAAAACCGCCGAGCGTAAAGATCTCTGCGCGCACGGGTATTTCCGTTCCGAACAGATGTATGCTTTTTGCGCCATCGACCAGACGCCGGCCAAGCGTTCCCTGTGCCTGGAAACCGGTAATGAGAATGGTGTTCTGCGGCGAGCCGATGTTATAGCGGAGGTGGTGCCGTATGCGTCCACCTTCGCACATCCCGCCGGCCGATATGATGATCGCGCCCGACCTGATGTCGTTGAGCGCCTTGGATTCCTGCACACCCTCGGTGAAATGCAGTTTCGGCGAATCGCCGCTGCGGTGTCCGAGCACCTCTTTCGCCTCCTGGTCAAACAGCTCCATGTGGCGCATGGTTATCTGCGTTGCGGCAGTGGCCATCGGCGAATCGACGTAGACATTGAGGCCATGCAGCCGGTGCTCGCGTGTCAGGCGGACGAAGTAATAGATCAGCTCCTGCGTCCTGCCGACGGCAAACGCCGGCACGATCACATTGCCGTTCTTCTCGTGCAGCGTGTGGTTCACGGCACCCACCAGTTCATCCAGCGTGGCGGCAAGGTTGCGGTGGGCGCGGTTTCCGTAAGTCGATTCGACCAGCACCACGTCAGCGTCGGCGATCAGTTCGGGATCCCGCAGTATGGGCCTGCCCGGCTGCCCGAGGTCACCGGAAAAGACCAGCTTGCGCTGCTGTCCGCCGTCGCTCAGCCAGATCTCTATGATCGACGAACCGAGAATATGGCCGGCATCGCGGAATGTGCACCGCACGCCGGCACCGGGACTGAACGGCTTGTCATATTCGACCGCGCGCATCTGTCCGAGGCACGCCAGCGCATCCTGGACCGTGTAGAGGGGGACCGTCGCTTCCGGATCCTGGTCGTGGCTGTTTCCATGCCGGCTGCGATGGTACGCGGCGTGCTCGGCCTCCACTTCCTGCAGGTGGCCGCTGTCCGGAAGCATGACCCGCAGCAGGTCGTTCGTTGCCGCGGTGGCATGGATCGGCCCGGCGTAGCCATCAAGCTTCAGCTTGGGCAGCAGCCCGCTGTGGTCGATGTGGGCATGGGTAAGCAGGACGAAATCGACGGCCCGGACATCGAACGGAAACGGATGGCGGTTGCGCTGCTCCGCTGGCCGGGCACCCTGGTGCATGCCGCAGTCCACGAGGAAACGGACTTGCGACGTTTCGACCAGGTAGCAGGATCCGGTCACTTCCCGTGCCGCGCCCACAAACGTTATTTTCATTGGATCCCTGTCCCCTTCGTGCTCCGGCGGAAGCAGCCTGCGCCCCCCGCTTGCGCCCGGCCACCTCACCTCCAGCCGGCTGCACGCACCAGGCAATTATTAGGTAACGGTGGCCGGTCGTCTACCCCGGTCAGCCGGGTTCACGGAAGAGCACCGGCTGGATGCCGGCAACCCGTGGCGGACAGGTGTCAGGAGGACTGATCCTGGCTGGTGGGCGCGGGGACGGCGCTCTCTGCAGGGGTACCGGCAGGCGCCCTGATTTCGATGCGGTTGCGACCGAGCCGCTTTGCCTGATACAGCGCCTGGTCTGCGCGTTCGATCAGGACATGCGGCAGCTCGCCGGCGACATAGAACGTCAGCCCGACAGAAAAGCTCGGCAGCTGGATGCGGTGTCCTCCGCTTTCGCAGCTGCTGCCGGCTGCCCGCTGCTGCACCTTGCGCAGTGCGCACACGGCTCCTTCCCGGGCAGTGTTCGGCAGCAGCACCGAAAATTCCTCACCCCCGTAGCGCGCGACCATGTCGTGATGGCGGAATATCGAAAGCGTGTCGGTGGCGAAATACCGCAAGACCTCGTCACCGCCGGCGTGACCATAGGTATCATTGATGATCTTGAATTCGTCCAGATCCATGATGGCCAGCGCCAGCGGCGTGTCGTAGCGCTGCGCACGGCCGATCTCATCCTCCAGGCGGCGCATGAACGCGCGCCGGTTCGGTAGCCCGGTAAATTCGTCCGTGAGGCTCAGCAACCGCACCTTGTTGAGTTCGTCATGCAGCCGCTCGCTGTCGGATTTGACGAGCTGCAGATAATCGTTTGACCCGCGCAGCTTTGCGGCAAGCGCGCGCTGGCCCTTGATCAGCTCGTCGATGCCGCCGATGAGGATCTGCCGCATGCCCTCGATTTCCTCAATGCTTTCCGCCTGCTGCAGCGCACCGCGCTCGATTTCGAGCAGGGCACCGAACTCCCGGTTCTGGGAGATGGCTTCGGCCACCTTGTTGGCCAGCGTTTCCTGCAGCCGGTCGATCTGGTCCCGTTTCCGGTCAAGATGCATGCGGTAGGCGGAATTCACCCGGCGCTCCGACTGTGTCGACCCCCCGGTCTCCTCCTGCTCGAGGATGCGCTGCATTGTCTTCTCGCTTGCGCGCGACCGTCTCTCAGTGGTGCGTCGTTCGACCTCGGGTTGCGCCGTGGGCGCGGTTGCCGGCGCAGGCATGTGGGCAGGAGAAGCAGCCGGCTGCGCGGCGTGCACGCCCGCCGCAGGCACGGCAACCGATTCCGCTGCCGTTGCCGCTGCCGCTGCCGCTGCCGGAATAGAAACCGGGGCCGACGGCGGAGTGGACGGAGATGGCTGCATGCCGGCGGCTATCGGTGCACGCTCGAGGCTTCCGAGCAGTCCGTGGATCGCATGCTCGAATGCGTCCAGATCGTCAGCCGGTTCGACACCGGCGGTTTCGTCTTCGGTCAGGAACTGGCCACGCAGATCGGTGACGGCGGACATGGACAGCGCCGGCCGCAGCTGTATCAGCTTTGCCGTCACCCGCAGCACATGTTCGCTGGTCGGGTTCTTGGCATAGGCCTCAAGCAGGAAATAGAGCAGCGAGATGTAGGTCTGTTCGACCTGCGCCTGTTCCGTCTCGCAGTCCTGGAGAAGACGCACGATCTGGTCGTGAATGACAATACCCGTCGGGGACTGCTTGAGGCCATCAAGCAGTGCAATAACACGTCTTAGCTGCCGTGATTCAACCGACGGTGTCGAATTGACCTGCAAGCTCCCCACCCCTGGTGCACCTGCATCCATGCAGTATTTCAACTAGCCATGGATACCCCCGCCGCGCCCCGCGCGCGTACGAGGATTATTCGTGTTCTAGTCTCAGCAGCCTTATCTAATTTTGTTCAGACTGGTGCCTATCGGCCTTGAAAGCCGAAAACCCCCTGTTTTTATGCAGAAAATGTAACCATAAACCTGCCTGATGACAATCGCCATCAAGTTGTCAGGCAGCGTTCAGCGCCCGTTCAAACAGTTAGAGGCGATAATGAATGCATTGCTGCATGTGCCCGGGCCGCTCTAGTGCTGGGGTATTGCGGAAAATGGGTCTCTTGCATCCGTCGTCCGGGCCCGCGCCGGAACCCCGCCAACACCGGTACCCACACCCCGGTTGGCCAGAAGCCGGCACATGCGCTAAGGTAGCGGTCCCGTTCGCATACCGCCGTGTCATGACCCCCAGCAAGCAGGCACGATTTACCTTCCGGACCACCGCCGTATTTTTTTTCCTGTCCGCATTTTTCGATCTTTTTTCCCTGGGCTCTGACGTGCCACTGTTCGGCACACTGCGCGGGGGCGTGACAGCGGTGATCTACCACGTGCTGTATATCGGTATCTTCGTGACGGTGGGAGTCGGACTGTGGAAAGCGAAGCGCTGGGGCGCCAGGGCAGTGCTAGCCGCAACGGTGATCTATACGCTGGACCGGATCCAGCGGATGCTGAGCCCCGCAACCCTGTCGGCATCCCTGCGTCAGGACCTCGGAGCCTACGCAGCGCTGCTGTCGCCGGCAGAGAGCCATCTGATCCGCCAGACCACCATCGCCATCACATGGGTGATGCTTGTCTGCTGGTGGGCGTTCGCGTGGTATACCTACGCACAGCGCGCCTATTTCCGGCAATCCGGATCCTGACCGGCGGCGGAGGACCCTGTCGGCCGCCCCGGTCCGCCGCGCGGCAGAAGTCAGGCTTCCCACTCCTCGAGCGGCGAGGAAATCTGGCGCTTCTCGGAAACC
>JAJYCY010000030.1:0-10696 GCA_021778035.1 Pseudomonadota bacterium | reverse complement strand
CTATTTCCGGCAATCCGGATCCTGACCGGCGGCGGAGGACCCTGTCGGCCGCCCCGGTCCGCCGCGCGGCAGAAGTCAGGCTTCCCACTCCTCGAGCGGCGAGGAAATCTGGCGCTTCTCGGAAACCAGACGGCGCGCATCGTGCTCGGTGGCGGCAAATGCCATACGGAACTTGTCCGTGCCTCCCGCCGGCTGTGCCTGGCGCAGCGCACGGCAGCGATCCTTTGCTTCCGCAAACTTGGAAAAACTTTCGAGCGGGGTCACTGTCTGGTCGGAAGCAATGCGGAAAACAAAATAAGGCATGGCGGAAGTTCCCGGCTTTTTTGCTCGTTCCATTCTATTCCATCTGTGCCCACTGCGCGAACGGCAACGGCACGACGGCAAAGGGGCATCGCCGCGCCGGGGATCGCGCAGACGGGATCCCATGACGACGTGCGGCACATAGGTTAACATTGCCGCCAGATGCAGGGTTCTAGGAACCGACAATGCCCAGAAAGACTACGACGCCGGATTTTGAAACCGCGCTGGCCGAGCTCGAGCAGCTGGTGGAGCGGATGGAAAGCGGCAACCAGACCCTGGAAGAGGCGCTCAGATCATTCCAGCGCGGCATCGAGCTCGCACGCGCCTGCCAGGAGGGCCTGAAGGAAGCCGAACAGCGCGTGGAAAAACTGGTACAGCAGAACGGCGTCGTGACGACCGAACCGTACCAGGGCAACGATTCCGCTTGAGCTTGCTGCAAGACTTTCTGCCCGCCCGCCAGGCACGCGTCGAACGTGCCCTGGACCGTTACCTGCCGGCAGCAGGTACCGAGCCGCGGCGGTTGCACGAAGCCATGCGTTACGCCACCCTGGGGGGAGGAAAACGGCTGCGCGCGGTACTCGTGTACGCCGCCGGGGAAACTTTCGGCGCCACAGCGCAGCAGCTCGATGTCCCGGCCTGCGCCCTGGAGCTGATCCATGCCTACTCGCTCATTCATGACGACCTGCCCGCGATGGACAATGATGATCTGCGCCGCGGCCGGCCCTCCTGTCACCGTGCATTTGACGAAGCGACGGCGCTGCTTGCCGGTGACGCGCTGCAGGCCCGCGCTTTCGGGATCCTCGCCGCCGACACGGATTGCGCAGCCGGCGCCGTGAGGCAGCTGCAGATGGTCGCGCACCTGGCCGAGGCGGCAGGCTCGCTCGGCATGGCGGGCGGACAAGCCATAGACCTCCAGTCGGTCGGCCAGTCACTGCCCCGGGCTGCGCTTGAGGACATGCACGCACGCAAGACCGGTGCGCTGTTCCGCGCCGCCGTCATGCTCGGCGCACTCGCCGCACCCCGGGCGCCCGACACGGCATTCGCGGCGCTTGACCGCTACGCAGCGGGCATCGGACTTGTGTTCCAGATCACTGACGACATCCTGGACATCGAAGGGAACACCGCCACCCTGGGCAAACCCCAGGGAAGCGACCAGCGCCAGGGCAAACCCACCTACGCCGCCATGCTCGGTGTCGGGCAGGCGCGGGCGCTTGCGCGCGCCGGCTACGAGGCGGCTCTCGCCAGTCTCGGCGGTTTGGAGGATAATACGGGCCTACTTGAGGAAATTGCGGCCTATATCCTGAGCCGAACCCGCTGATGCCCTACCAGAATGACTTCCGCCTGCTGCAACAGGTTGATTTTCCGGCAGACCTGCGGCGACTGAATGAATCCGACCTTCCGGCTCTGGCGGCGGAACTGCGCCGGTTCCTGATCGGCACGGTCAGCAAGACCGGCGGACATCTGGCCGCCGGACTGGGCACCGTCGAGCTTACCATCGCCCTGCACTACGTGTTCAATACCCCCGAGGACCGGCTGGTCTGGGACGTCGGCCATCAGACTTACCCGCACAAGATCCTCACCGGGCGCCGTGAACGCATGCTGAGCCTGCGGCAGAAGGGTGGCCTGTCAGGCTTTCCTCGCCGCTCGGAAAGCCCGTACGACACCTTCGGTGTAGGACATGCCAGCACATCGATCGGTGCCGCCCTGGGCATGGCGGTGGCAGCGGCGCGCGCGGGCTCGGACCGGAACGTCGTGGCCATCATCGGCGACGGCGCGCTCAGCGGCGGCATGGCGTTCGAGGCGCTCAACAATGCCGGCAACATGGACGCGAACCTGCTGGTCGTGCTCAACGACAACGACATGTCCATTTCGCCCAACGTCGGGGCGATGTCAAACTACCTCGCCCGCATCCTCTCCGGGAAGGTCTATGCGTCCGTCCGCGAAGGCAGCAAGACCGTGCTGTCAACGCTCCCGCCGGTGTGGGAGCTCGCCAAGCGCGCGGAAGAGCACATGAAGGGAATGATCATGCCGGGCACCTTCTTCGAGGAGCTCGGGTTCAACTACTTTGGACCCATAGACGGGCACGACCTGCACACCCTGGTCAAGACGCTGCGGAATCTGCGCGGCCTGAAGGGGCCGCGTTTTCTTCACATCGTCACCCGCAAGGGCAAGGGCTATAAACCGGCGGAAGGCGACCCGTGCGTCTATCACGGCGTCACCCCGTTCGATCCGGCCACCGGCAAGATGGAGAAAAAGCCGGCCCGCAAAACCTATGCCCAGGTCTTCGGCGAATGGATGTGCGACATGGCGGCGGCCGACCCGCGGCTCATCGGGATCACACCGGCCATGCGTGAAGGGTCGGGGCTGGTGGCGTTCTCCGAACGCTTCCCCGAACGCTACTTCGACGTCGGTATCGCCGAACAGCACGCCCTGACCTTCGCTGCGGGTCTCGCCTGCGAAGGGCTGAGGCCGGTGGTGGCCATATATTCCACTTTCCTGCAGCGGGCCTATGACCAGCTTATCCATGACATCTGCCTGCAGAATCTGCCGGTAACCCTGGCGATCGACCGCGCGGGTCTGGTCGGTTCCGACGGCCCGACTCATGCCGGAAATTTCGACCTGAGCTACCTGCGCTGCCTGCCGAACATTACGGTCATGGCGCCTTCGGACGAAAACGAATGCCGCCAGATGCTTTTCACGGCCTTCAGCCTCGACGGACCGGCGGCAGTGCGTTACCCGCGCGGCAGCGGCACCGGCACCGAAGTGGAACCGGCCATGCATGCCCTGCCAGTCGGCAAGGCCGAGCTGCGCCGCCGCGGCAGGGGTGTCGCGATCCTGGCATTCGGCTCGCTGCTCGCACCGGCACTTGCCGCCGCCGAGGAACTCAATGCCACCGTGGTCAACATGCGCTTCGTGAAGCCGCTCGACACGCAGATGGTCTTCAGCATTGCGCGGAACCACACTCTGCTGGTCACGGTCGAGGAAAACACGGTACTCGCCGGTGCCGGCAGCGCCGTCATCGAGGCACTGGCGGATGAAGGCATCAGCGTCCCGGTCGTTCACCTCGGCCTTCCCGACAGCTTCATCGACCAGGGGGAACGCGATGAGCTGCTGGCCCAGTGCGGGCTCGATGCTGCGGGTATCTGCCGTGCCGTCCGGGCTGCGGCGCCCGCCGGTCTTGCCAGGATGCCTGGCAAAGCTTAAACTTGACAAGAATAGTCAACAATGGCAGCCGCTGGACCCCGGACAGACTGCGGTAGAGACCGCAAGACTGAGATCCTGTGCCTGAAACCGCCGGAATGGCGGCTGCCGAAGTCCCCGGATACTGATGCGGACCGGAATGACCGGAGGCAATCCTGGCCGGAACATCCATGGTTCCGGATTTGGTCGCCGTTTTCCCTGATCGGAACCAGGGATCCAGCTTCGGAGGGTTATCTAGATGAAGGCCACAGTCAATAAAGCCGGAAAGGCGGAAGTCAGCACGATTGCGGACGTCCAGAACGAGCCGGACACGCGCCATCTTGCCATCGACAAGGTGGGTATCAAGGACATCCGCCATCCCGTGCGGGTCAAGGACCGGAGCCAGGGCGAGCAGCATACGATCGCGCATTTCAACATGTACGTCGAGCTTCCCCACAACTTCAAGGGAACGCACATGTCCCGTTTCGTGGAAATCCTCAACGGGCACGATCCGGAGATTTCAGTCGAATCATTCAAGGACATGTTGACGGAAATGAGCACGCGCCTGGAAGCACATACCGGGCATATCGAAATGAGTTTCCCGTACTTCATCAACAAGACCGCCCCCGTATCCGGGGTGCGCAGCCTGCTCGACTACCAGGTGACGTTCATCGGCGAGATCCATAACGGCCAGCACATCATGACCATCAAGGTGGTCGTGCCGGTAACCAGCCTGTGTCCCTGCTCGAAGGAGATCTCCAAATACGGCGCGCACAACCAGCGTTCGCATGTCACGATAACGGTGCGGACAAACACTTTCGTCTGGGTCGAGGACCTCATCGACCTGGTCGAGAAGCAGGCGAGCTGCGAGCTGTACGGACTGCTCAAGCGTCCCGACGAGAAATACGTGACCGAACGCGCCTACGAGAACCCGAAATTCGTCGAGGACATGGTGCGTGACATCGCCGCCAGGCTCAACAGGGACGAGCGGGTCGACGCCTACACGGTCGAGTCGGAAAACTTCGAGTCGATCCACAATCATTCCGCCTACGCGATGATCCGGCGCGACAAGACCATCACCACGAACTGACGCGGCTCGCGCTGTACCGGCCGCTACCAGCGCGGCCGGTACAGATACACCAGGATTACTGTCGCCCCGCACAGCAGCAGGCTCTGCGCGGTATTGCGGGTAAGAAAGTAGTGCAGCACGCCGGCGAGTGCCGGAAAATCGGCGATACTCACGCCAAGCATCAGCTGCCGCCGCAGCCGCAATATCCGGTCCGCGGAATCCACCGCCGTCCCACCGTTTTCCCGGACTGACCGCCGGAACCGCCACAGCATGGGCAGGGAAAGAAGCCCCAGCAGCACACCGGCGAGCAGCGTATAGGGCGCGGCGCCCGGCACGAGCGGGCGGCCAGGCATGAATCGCTGTGTGCCTGCGATGAGCAGCGGCAGGAACAGCGACTGGAACCACAACACCCGCCACATGCCCCCGATCTCGTCCCCAGACTGCGCCAGTTTTCCCGAATTCCGGGTGTCTCCGTTCATTATCTCTGTCCGTGCTGAAGTGCGATTTCCGGCCACCCGCCGGGTGGCTGCAATCATACGATGACCACCATCAGGGATGCCACCGGCGGCGCTGGCCGCCGCCGTGGGCGCACCGGCCGTTCACCCGGAGCAAACCTCGCCGAGCACTGCGTGCTCCACCGCCGCCACCAGGCCGGGCAGCGCCGCCTCCACCTCGGGGGCAAGCCCTGTTCCCGAGGTGGAAGTGATCTCCAGCCCGAACACGATCACCCGCGGCGGCAGACACGCCATGGCCTCGCCCAGCGCAAGCGCAGCCGCCACCCCGAGCCCGTGGCTCGACAGCGCGCCCTGTGGCACGGTGGCCGCCTCCGCATGCAGGGTGTGAAGCGTGCCAGGCGGACCACCGGTTCTCATCGCATCGATGACGTACAGTGCCGACAGGCCTTCCAGGTCCCGCAGCAGATCCGCGCCCGGGCGGTCCAGCTCGGCAATGGACACTACGCCGGCGGGCAGTGCCACCAACGCAGCGGAACGCCGCAGCCGGCCGGCGGCAATCCATCCCAGTCGGTCGTCGCCGAACGGCGATCCGACCGCGGCAATCCGCACACGCACGTTCCCGGACGCACGCAGCCGGCGGGCGGGCGGCATCCGGGTCTGCTCAGTCACGCGCGTGGCGCAGATCGAGAAAATGCGTCGCGCAGGAGATGCAGGGATCGTAACTGCGGATGACCATCTCGCAGCGCTGGCGCAGTTCCGCATCGCTGCGTTCGAGCCCGAGCGTTTCGAGGCTGTGGCGCAGATCGGCCTCGATGCGGGCCTGGTTCTGGCTGGTCGGGGGTACAATCCTGGCGGCGGTGATGCGGCCGTCTTCCCCTACCTCGTAGCGGTGCCAGAGCACGCCGCGCGGCGCCTCGGTGGCAGCGGTCGCCACCCCGGCCCTCGGAACCACTTCAGCGTGAGCCGCCCGCGGCACACTGTAGTCCCTGAGCAGACGCGCCGCCTCGAGCACGGAAAAATAGATCTCTGCGGCACGCGCCACGATGGAATGGAAAGGATTGCGGCTCGGCCAGGAGAACCGGCATTCATCCAGCACCACGCGCACCGCTGCCGGCAATCTTTCCAGGTTCAGGTTGATGCGCGCCAGCGGTCCGACCATATAAGGCTTCCCGTGCAGGAAGCAGTAGAGCGCCGTCGAATGCGCGACCTGGCGTTCGGCAAAGTGCTGCGTGAAATCCGCCGAAGCCGCATCCAGGCCAGCGCTCGATGCCAGACGCCCGGCGTTCATCGGGTACTCGGCCGGATGCCGCAATGCCACGCTCACGAAGTGCTGCTCCGATTCCGGAAGGTCGAGCGCCGCGGCCCAGCGGACCAGCGCTTCGGCCTGCGGAACCGCCGCCACCAGCCGCGCATGCAGTTCGGCCACATCGGAACGTGCCGGCACGTGATGGAACCCGCCGACCCGCACACCTACCGGATGCACTGCACGGGCTCCGAACAGACGGATCAGATCGTTGCCCAGCGCCTGCAGCAGCAGGCCGCGACGGACGATGTCGGGATGGTCGCGTGCCATGGCGATGGCGTTGTCATATCCGAGCAGGTCGGGTGCGGCGAGCAGATGGATGTGCAGCGCGTGGCTCTGCATCCACTCGCCGCAGTACATCACCCTGCGCATGTCACGCACCCAGGGTCCGGGGTCGATCCCGAACAGCTCCTCGAAAGCATGAACCGCGCTCATCTGGTAGGCCACGGGACAGATACCGCAGATGCGCGCCACCATGTCCGGCACCTCGCCGTAGTCGCGGCCTTCGAGAAGCTTTTCGAACAGGCGCGGCGGCTCGAAAATCCGCAGCTTCAGCTCGGCAATGGTCCGCCCGCGCGTGCGGATCTCGAGCGATCCCTCGCCTTCCACGCGCGCCAGCACCGGAACATGGATGGCAATGCTGCGAGGCTCAGTCATGGCTGTCCATCCGGCCGATCCCGGCGGCGAAAAACGGCGGTGAGGCGCTGTTGATCGAGAGAAAGCGCCGGCCGACTGCCGCCGACGGAATGCCGGACGCCTCCATGCGCCGCGCGAGTGCCTCGGCATTGGCATTTTCGGCCGGACCGTAGCAGGCATAACAGTCGCGGCCGATGCCCGGACACAGGGCGCCGCATCCGGCACGCGTGACCGGGCCCATGCACGGCAGTCCACGCGCCACCATGACGCACACCATCTGCGAACGCTTGCATTCCATGCATACCTTGTCGCGCTCCTCGACCGGCTGCACTCCCGAAAGCAGTGCCCGCAACGCCACGGTGACCTGCCGGCTGCTGACCGGACACCCCCAGAGCTCGAAATCCACCTGCACGTGCCGCGACACCGCCGTCGACGTTGCCAGGCAGTCCACGTAGGCCGGCCTGGGGTACACCGCGCGGATCCATGCCTGCCCGCCGGCGAGGTTGCGCAGCGCCTGCAGGCCGCCGGAAGTGGCGCAGGCGCCGATCGCCACCAGGAAACGGCTCTTCGCCCGCACCTCGCGGATACGCTCCATGTCGGCGGCCGTGCCGATGCTTCCCTCGACAAACGCGATGTCGACCTCCGCACCGGGATCCACCGGACCCGCTTCGGCGAAATGGACGAACTCGACCAGCGTCGAAAGCTGCAGCAGATCCTCGCCCAGACCGAGCAATGCAAGCTGGCAGCCGTCACAGGATGAGAACTTGTGTACCGCCACGCGCGGTTTGCGGCCCGGGTTTGGCAATGTCATGGTCACAATCCCCTCACTGCCAGCAGTTCCCGCACTTGCGGGTAATTGAATACCGGACCGTCCTTGCACACGAACTTGCCGCCGATCTGGCAGTGTCCGCACCGGCCGACAGCACACTGCATGCTGCGCTCCATGCTGAGCCACACGGCGCTTTCCGGAAGACCATACGCCTGCAGTCCGCCGACTGCAGCCCGCATCATTCCCTCCGGTCCGCACATCATCACGATCGTTTTGCGCGCATCGATATGCGCCTGACCGATGAAATCGGTCACGTGCCCTACCTGCCATGGCCACAGCGGCGTGCCGACATCTGCCGCCACGACAACCTGGGTCTGCGCCATCTGGCTCCAGCGTCGGTAGCGCTCGGCCCAGATCAGGTCATCAGCATGCTTGACTCCCTGCATGATGACCAGCCGCCCGAATTCTTCCCGGCGCCGCACGATGTAGTTGATGAGCGACACGGCCGGTGCGCACCCCAGGCCACCGGTGATGATCACCACATCCCGTCCGCGGGCCTGATCAAGCGGCCAGCCACGTCCATAGGGACCGCGGATTCCCAGCCGGTCTGCGGCGCGCAGCTGCGCGAAACCCCGGGTCACCCGTCCGAGCGCGCGGATGGTATGGTCGAACAGGGTGTCATCCAGCGGATCGGATACTACCGAGATCGGAACCTCGCCTGCGCCGTACAGATAGAGCATATTGAACTGCCCGGGCGCAAAGCGGTATCCCGCATGCACGGCCGGATCACGGAAGCGCAGGCGCAGCGTGAAAATGCCGGCCGACTCGCGGATGTATTCGGCTACCTCGGCCTCATGCGGCAGCAGGGGGTCATCCATCGCTGCTTCCGCTGCAGATCGCAGCGGCCTCTTCGGTGATATCGATTCCTGCGGGACACCAGCTGATGCAGCGGCCGCAGCCGACGCAGCCGCTGCGCCCGAACTGCTCGTGCCAGCTGCCGAGCTTGTGGGTCAGCCATTGCCGGTATCGCGTACGGGTATCGGGGCGTACGGTAAGACCGTGGATCTGGCTGTGCCCTGCGGTAAAGCAGGAATCCCAGATGCGGGCATGTGCACCCGCGCTGCCGTCAAGCTCCATGCTGTCGCAGACTGCATGGCAGAAACAGGTCGGACAGACGGAGGTGCAGTTTCCGCAGGCCAGGCAGCGCTGCGCCACCTGTTCCCACCGCGGGTGTTCCGGATTCGACACCAGCGCTGCGCGCAGATCCCGCGAAGGCAGTCCCCGGCGCTGGCGCGCACGCGCCGTATCGATCTGCCGCGCAGCCGCATCGCGTTGCGACGCGGTAACAGGCTCCAGACCGAGTCCCGCCACCGTGTCCGCGCCGCGCGCGCTGCCGGTCTCCACGATGAACCCTTCGTCAAGCTCGCTCAGCGCCAGGTCAAAACCGCCCGATGCCTGCGGCCCGTCCCCGGTGGAGGCGCAGAAGCAGCTGCCGGAGGGATCGCTGCAGTGCACCGCCACCAGGAACATTCCCGAGCGGCGCGCGGCATAGCAGGGATCCGCTACAGCGGTACCCAGGAAATGGCGGTCGAGCAGGGCCAGTGCCGCGAGATCACAGGCACGCACCCCGATCACCGCCAGATTTGCGAACGACGGGCGCGATGCGGAAAACCGGAGCGCACCGTCATCCGCACGCTGCACGCGCCACAGCGTTTCCTCGGGCGCGAACACCATCGGCTTTAGCGCCTGCAATCCGTTGGCCCAGCCGAAATAGCGCAGACCCGACGTGCGCTCGAGCCGGTAGCTGCCGGCGGACTGAAGGTCGCGCACGCCCTGCGGGAGCTCCCGGCAGGTCGACAATGCATCGTAGACAATCGCCCCGTCACGGACCTGCGGGCCGATGCAGCGGTATCCGCAGCCGTGCAGCACATCAAGCAGTGCCTGGAACCGCCCGTGCTGGAGAAATCCCGCCTCCATACCGGCCTCCCGTGGAAGCAAACGCCGTGCGGACCTTACCACGCAGCGGCCACCATGGCGCCCTGACGCGCATCACCGCCCTCCTGCCACGCCGCAACTGGCGCCTGGTCAGTCCGGCCCTAAAGCTTCCCGCAGGCGCTTGATCTGGAACAGCGTAGTGCGCTCGTCTTCCTCGAGCATGGACTCTATGAACCGGATTGTGGCCTGGTAGCGCGGAATGATGTTGTACCGCAGGGCGTTCACCCGCCGCTGCGTCCTGCGCTGCTCGGTCAGCAGACGCCACAGTGCCGTCTCGGCCTCCCCGAGCTGCACCAGCAGCACCGCGGTTCTGGCCATGCCGCTGCGTGCCTGGTCAAAGCTCGCATCCGTGCCCATCATTCCCACCGGCTGCAACGGAATCTCCTCGGCGTGCGCCGCCGGATACTCGATGCCGACACTCGATCGCGGAAGAATACCTACCCGCAGGGCCGGTCCGGCGCCGAGCGCAGCCTGCCGGATCACCTGGCTGCCCATGCGCATTTCGGTGATGCCAAGCCAGCGGTACGCTTCGCCCAGTGCCGCGAGCGTCCGCGCGCGCAGATCCCGGTAGTGCTCCAGACGCTCGCGCACCACCCGGTTCAGCAGCTCGCGTTTGCGTTCGAGCATCGCATGACCCTGCTGCAGGAAGCGCAGCTGGCGTCTCAGGCCAAGCAGCGCGCTTTTCGTCGGCGGCGTTCGCAGGCGCTTTTTCAAGGCATCACCTCCGCATCCGCCGGACGGTGGTACCGGGCGAGATCCGCTTCGCGCAGCCGCGTAAGCTCCTCCGGCGGAAGCAGTGACAGCAGCTGCCAGGCGGCATCCAGCGTATCGGCGATGGATCGCTCCTCGTTTTCGCCCTGCATCACGAACTGCCTTTCCAGCTGGCCGGCAAACTCGAGATACCGGCGGTCGGTTACCGAGAGGTCCTCGGCACCGATGATGGATGCCAGATTGCGCACCTCGATGGCGCGCGCGTACGAAGCATAGAT
>JAJYCY010000029.1:22005-23643 GCA_021778035.1 Pseudomonadota bacterium | reverse complement strand
CGGCGCGTGATGCGCGCCAGCTCGCGCAGGAAATCGCGCACGCCTGTGCGGATGCCGCCGTTTCTGTCGAGGCCATGGTCCGCAAAACCGCTGCTGCCGATGCGGATCTGTCCCTCGTAATCGTACTTACCGGCATGGTGTCCGATCCTGACACGATGGTCGGGATCGTCCGCCGTCTTGAATCGTCGGGCACGGTATCGGGTCCGGTCAGCTGCATGCGTCTGGAGCCGATGGCCATACCGGAACTTGCGAGGACTGCGTCATGATCGACAACTGGATGACAGGCTACTGGCCATGGTGGCTCGGCTCCATCGCGCTCGCTGTGATTGCGGTCGGATTCTGGCTGCTGCTGCACAAGACGATGGGGGTATCCGGCAGCTGGGCAAACGTCGTCGGCTGGCGTGATGCCCGTGCCGTCGCGCGCGCTGAGGCACCGTTCCGCGTCAACGCTGCCGCCATGGGCGATGCCCTGCTCGCGGCGACACTGGCGGAGTTCGGAGAACAGGCAACGATGGATTCACTGTCGGGCGGTGGTGCCGGCATTGCCGCGGCGCCGGCGGCGGCCACAGCGCAGAGGCGTACTCCGTGGACCGCCCATTTCACCTTCCTCGTCAGCCTGTTCCTGGGTGGACTCTTCGCATCGCTGCTGAGCGGCAGCTTCGTCCTGCGTTTTGATCTGGGCGCCACCTACACGCAGCTGTTCGGATCCGGCTGGCAGTCCTGGATGATGCTGATGCTGGGCGGGGGACTCGTGGGGTTCGGAACACAGATGGCGGGAGGCTGCAGCTCGGGCCACGGCCTGACCGGCTGCGCCCGCTTGGCGCCGGCAAGCCTGCTCGCCACGGCGTTATTTTTCGGGACCGCGGTCGGGGTCTCCCTGCTGATACAGATGGTGGCCAAATGAAAACTCTCTCAAGCTCGGCACAGCACATGATCTACGGCGGCCTCGGCCTCGGTCTCGGCTTTGCTCTCAGCCGCATCGGGTTCGCCAGCTTCGGGCAGGTACACCGCATGTTCATTTTTTCCGACCTGCGGCTGCTGTTCACCTTCGCCGGCGCCGTGGCACTCACCATGATCGGCTTCCGGATCCTGGCCCGCAACCAGCGCATACCGACCAAACCGTTTCATCCCGGGACCATTCCGGGAAGCATTTTGTTCGGCGTGGGCTGGGCCCTGACCGGGGCCTGTCCGGCGGTCGCAATCGTGCAACTCGGCGAGGGCAAGCTCGCCGCCGTATTCACGCTGCTCGGAATCCTGTTCGGAGTATGGGTCTTCCGGCAGGCGAACGGCCGGCTGTTCCGCTGGGACCGTGGCGCCTGCGACTAACGGACAGCTAAAGAACCGCAAGGTCCCGTCACACCGCCGCCGTGCCTGCATCACAGGATCGCCTGCGCGATGTTGTTTTTTCGCCGCGGTCCGGTAACCGCAGGTAACCACAATGCAGCGTGCGCGCATCAGACAGATCCGCTGTGCCGCCCTGGTGCTGGTACTCGCACTGGTGCTGGTGCTCGCCCTGGTGCTGGTGCGGCGGCCGGGTCCGGTGCCGGCTGTGGCCACACACCGCGGTGTGGTCATCCAGGTCAGCGCGGCTAACCCCGCCGCCTGGGACATGACCCTGAGGAACATCGGATTCATCCG
>JAJYCY010000029.1:0-21905 GCA_021778035.1 Pseudomonadota bacterium | reverse complement strand
CCCTGGTGCTGGTGCGGCGGCCGGGTCCGGTGCCGGCTGTGGCCACACACCGCGGTGTGGTCATCCAGGTCAGCGCGGCTAACCCCGCCGCCTGGGACATGACCCTGAGGAACATCGGATTCATCCGGACCCAGCTGAACGGGATACCGCTGCCGCTGGAAGTCGTCGCATTCGGTCCCGGGGTTGATATGCTCAAGCGCGATTCGGTGGTCCATGCGGGGCTGCGCAGCGCGATGCGTGATGGCGTGCGCTTTGTTGCGTGCGAATCCAGCATGCACGCGCGCGGGCTGAAGCGCACCGACATGTACCCCGGGGTCAATTTTGTTCCGCTCGGCGTCGCCGAGATCGTCCGCAAGCAGCGCGAGGGCTGGTCCTACCTGAAGCCGTGACTCTGCCGCGGCTGCGGTGTCGCCGCGCCTAGGTCTTGGGCAGGGTCACGCCGGTCTGGCCCTGGTACTTTCCACCGCGGTCGCGGTAGGAAACCTCGCAAACCTCGTCGCCCTCGATGAAAATCACCTGCGCAACGCCTTCGTTGGCATAGATCTTCGCCGGCAGCGGAGTCGTGTTCGAAAACTCCAGGGTCACGTGACCCTCCCACTCCGGCTCGAGCGGAGTCACGTTGACGATGATGCCGCAACGTGCGTAGGTAGACTTTCCGAGGCAGATCGTGAGCACGTTGCGCGGAATGCGGAAGTACTCGACGGTGCGTGCAAGTGCAAACGAGTTCGGCGGAATGATGCATACGCTACCGCGGAAATCGACGAAACTGGTCGGCGAGAAATCCTTCGGATCGACGACCGCCGAATTGATGTTGGTGAATATCTTGAATTCCTCGGAACAGCGGATATCGTAGCCGTAGCTCGATGTCCCGTAGGAAATGACCGGACCACCGGCGGTACGCTTGATCTGGTCCGGCTCGAACGGCTCGATCATGCCGCGCTCACGCGCCATGCGCCGGATCCACTTGTCGGATTTGATTCCCATCGGATCTTTGCTTCCGCGCCCCAATGCGCGGGTCCGGCACACACGGCGCCGGGTCCGCCGCACCGGGCGTCTTTATCAGGTGTTCTGGATGACGATGTTCGGAAACTTGGCGCTGAAGTCCTTCTTCTGCAGCGAAAGCTTTGCCGCCACACGGCGCGCGATGTCGCGGTAGACCTGCGACAGGCGGCCGTCCGGATCGGCCACCACCGTCGGCTTGCCGTTGTCGGTCTGCTCGCGGATGCGGATATCCAGCGGAATCGCCCCGAGGAAATCGACATCATACTGTTCGGCCATGCGCGCACCGCCGCCTTCGCCGAAGATATGCTCCTCGTACCCGCACTTGCTGCAGATATGCGTACTCATGTTCTCGACAATCCCGAGGACCGGAATCTCGACCTTCTCGAACATCTTGAATCCCTTGCGTGCATCGAGCAGCGCGATGTCCTGCGGGGTCGTCACGATCACCGCGCCGGTCACCGGCACCTTCTGGGCAAGGGTAAGCTGTGTGTCACCGGTGCCAGGCGGCAGATCGATCACGAGATAATCGATATCGTTCCAGCTCGTTTCCTTCAGCAGCTGCTCCAGTGCCTGCGTGACCATGGGCCCGCGCCAGATCATCGGTGTCTCTTCGTCGATGAGGTAGCCGATCGACATTGACTGCAGGTGGTAGCTCACCACCGGTTCCATCTTGTGCCCGTCTTTCGACTCGGGCTTGGCGTGCGTGCCGAGCATGCGCGGCTGGCTCGGCCCGTAGATGTCCGCATCCAGTATGCCGACATTGGCCCCCTCGGCCGACAGCGCCAGGGCGAGATTGACGGCAACCGTCGACTTGCCGACACCGCCCTTTCCGGAGGCAACCGCGATGATGTTTTTCACTCCGTCAATCGGCTTGACGCCCTTATGCACGCCATGGGCACCGATCTTCGAGGAAATGTTGACGACCACATCCTTCACCGCCGGAATCGTGGCGACCTTTTCCCGGAGCTTGGCCGCAAGACCATCCCGCGAGCCCTTCGCCGGATAACCGAGGACGATGTCGACCACCACCTTGCCTCCGTCCACGGAGATCTTCTTCACGCACTTCGCGGACACCAGGTCCTGCTCGAGATACGGGTCGATGACTTCCTTCAGCGCTGTCTCGACCTGCAGCTGGGAAACTTCTGCCATAAAATGCTCCGCACCACGTTCATATTTTTTTGAACTCGCCATGCTACACTGCGCCGCCGCAAATGTCATGTTTGGCATGGATTACAGGGGCTTATCCCATACCTGGCCTGTGGATGTTGCCGCGACCGGCGCTGCTGCAGCCGGCCACCGCACACACGCCGCGGCGGCAGCCGGTCCCGCACGAACAGAGCCGGAGCATTTTGGTTTACAATGCCGCGCATGGTCCACGCGAAACGCAAGATCCTCGTCACCAGCGCCCTGCCCTACGCCAATGGACCGATACACCTCGGGCACCTGGTTGAATATGTCCAGACCGACATCTGGGTCCGCTTCCAGAAGATGCGCGGGCACGACTGCCATTATGTCTGCGCCGATGACGCCCACGGCACACCCATCATGCTGCGCGCGCAGAAGGAAGGCATTGAGCCGGCGGCGCTGGTTGCGCGCATGGGCCGCGAGCACCTGCGCGACTTTACGGATTTCGGGATCGGTTTCGACAACTACGGCTCCACCGATTCGGCGGAGAACCGCGACCTGGTGACGCAGATGTATACGCGGCTCCGGGCTGCCGGCCATATCCGTACCCGTACCATCCAGCAGGCATACGATCCGGTGAAAAACATGTTCCTGCCGGACCGGTTCATCCGCGGAACCTGCCCGCGCTGCGGGGCGCCGGACCAGTATGGCGACTCCTGCGAGGTATGCGGCGCCACCTATTCTCCGACCGAACTCAAGAATCCGGTGTCGGCGATTTCCGGCGCCACGCCGGTTCAGAAAGAATCGGAACACTACTTTTTCCGTCTCGGGGACTTCGAGGCGACGCTGCGGTCCTGGCTGTTCCCGGACATTACCCAGGCGCGGCACGTGCAGGCGGAAGTCGCCAACAAGCTTGATGAGTGGTTCTCGGTGGGCCTCCAGGACTGGGACATTTCGCGGGACGCGCCCTATTTCGGCTTCGAGATCCCGGATGCGCCCGGAAAGTACTTCTACGTGTGGCTGGACGCGCCCGTCGGCTACATGGCGAGCTTCCAGCAGCTATGCCAGCGCCGGGGACTCGACTTTGATGCCTACTGGAAGCCGGATGCCGGTTCCGAGCTCTATCATTTCATAGGCAAGGACATTCTCTATTTCCATGCGCTGTTCTGGCCGGCGATGCTCGAGGGAGCCGGATTCCGCAAACCGACCGCCGTGTTCGCCCATGGATTCCTGACCGTGAACGGACAGAAAATGTCCAAGTCGCGCGGCACCTTCATCAATGCGCGCACCTACCTTGATCACCTCAACCCCGAATACCTCCGCTACTACTTTGCGAGCAAGCTCGGCCCGCATGTCGAGGACATCGATCTCAACCTCGATGATTTCACCGCCCGCGTCAACAGCGACCTGGTCGGCAAGTACGTCAACATCGCCAGCCGCGCCGCGGGCCTGCTGCACCGTCACTTCGGCGGAGCCATCGCAGCGCCGGGACCGGCATCCACGGCCGCCCGGCAGGAAGTCATCGAGGGCGCTCTGGCTGCCGCCGGCCGCATCGGCGAAGCCTACGAGGAGCGCCGGTTCGGGATAGTCGTGCGCGAAACCATGGCGCTGGCCGACAGCCTCAACCAGTGGTGGGACCGCTGCCGGCCCTGGGAGCTGTCACGCCGGTTCGCGCAGCCCGCCCAGACGGACGACAACGATACCCTGCATGCGGTCTGCTCGGCAGCCCTCGAAGGCTTCCGCATTCTTTCGCTGTACCTGAAGCCGGTGCTGCCGAAGCTCGCCCGCGACGCCGAACGCTTTCTCGGCCTGCCGGAACAGGGCTGGGACGACCTCGTGGTCGCGCTGCCGGCCGGCCACCATATCAACCCCTACCAGCACCTCGCCACCCGTATCGAACCGAAACAGGTGCAATCCATGCTGGCCAGCCCGGGAGAAAACGCGACGATGACGACTGATACGACAGCGGCCGCGCCGCAGACGGCGGAAGCAGTCAAGCCCGAGATCACCATCGATGACTTTGCAAAGGTTGACCTGCGCGTCGCACGCATCGTCCGCGCGGGGCAGGTCGACGGTGCCGACAAGCTGCTGCAGCTCACAGTCGATCTCGGCGACGGACGGATGCGCAACATCTTCGCCGGCATCCGCGCCGCCTATGTGCCCGCTGATCTCGAGGGCAGGCTGACGGTGGTGGTCGCCAATCTGGCGCCGCGCCGGATGAAATTCGGAATTTCTGAAGGCATGGTGCTTGCGGCGGGTCCCGGCGGCAAGGATCTGTGGATCCTGTCTCCCGACTCCGGCGCCGAGCCCGGGATGCGCATCAAGTAGCAGCCCGGCGACCGTGAATCAGTAGATCCCGGGAATCAGCTTCCTGACCCGCTTCTGGTAGTCACGGTAAGCGGGAAACCGGCGCACCAGCCAGGACTCCTCGTAGGCAGCCTTGCGGTCGAAGAACACACCGAGAAACACCGTAAACAGCAGTCCCGGCCAGCTGAGCGACCACAGTGACCAGCCGAGCGACGACAGGACCAGGCCGCAATAGATGGGGTGCCGCACCACGCCATAGACCCCCCGGTCGCGCAGGGGCGCATTGTCCCTGGGACGGGGAAACGGCGTGAGATGGCGTCCGAGGGCGATACCGGCAGCCACCACCATGGACACCGCCCCCAGCAACAGCGCCCCTCCGGCGAGCCGGAGCAGGTGCTGCGCGTCTGTCCGGGCCGGGTCGCCCCACCACACCGGCAGCAGGCAGGCCAGCGCAATGAGCGGAACCTGCGCCACAACCCACCAGCCATCGCGCACGATGGCGGGTCTTTCCCTGTTGGTCTCCATGGACCGTGGTCCTCCGCCGCCGGCAGCCGCGGGATCCGCAGTGACCCTACCGGTTCCGGGATTATTGCGTCAAATCCGACCCGAGGCCATACTCCGCAACCATGCTGAACCCCCGGACCCCCGCGCGCGCGACCGCCGATACGGCCTTGGCTGTGCGCCTCGATGCCTGCCTGCCCCAGACACAGTGCCGGCAGTGCGGCTATCCGCACTGCTACGCCTATGCCGAGGCGGTCGTCCGCGGCGAGGCGGACATCAACCGCTGTACGCCGGGCGCGGACGTCACCATTGAAGCCCTGGCATCGCTCCTCGGCCGCACGGCCAGCACGGCCGATCCGGCCTGCGGAGTGAAGACCGAACGCCAGTGCGCGCTCATCGACGAGGAACGCTGCATCGGCTGCCGCAAGTGCATCGACGCCTGTCCGGTGGATGCGATCATCGGAGCCCGCCGATTCATGCATACCGTGATGGCGCACGAGTGCAGCGGCTGCGAACTGTGCGTGCCCGCCTGTCCGGTCGACTGCATCCGGCTGGTGACGCCCCCCGCCGGCCGCGGTTGCACCGGACCCTGGCATGATTACGGCGCCGACGAGGCCGTCCGCTGGCGACAACGCCATGCGGCACGCGCCGCCCGCCGGCGCGATGTACAGCAGCCACTGCCCGCTCTGGCCGCGGACGAACAGCGGGCCCGGCGGCAGGCAGAGATCCGCGCTGCAGTCGATCGCGTGCACCGCAGAAGACAGCACGGCGCCTCCCGGCCCGGCCAGCCGTCCGCGGGCTGACCCGGACCCGGCCACGAGAATGACCGCTGCGCACAGCGGGCAGCGTCTAGCATGAAAAAACGCATACTCAGCTCGCTCGGTTCCCTGTTTGGCCTGCTGCTTTTCGGCGTTGCCCTGTGGGCACTGCACCATGCCCTGCGGCACCATCAGTACCAGCAGGTGGTGAGCCAGCTCAGCGCCATATCTCCGCTCTACATCCTGCTGGCGCTGGCGCTGACGGTGGCCGACTATGCGGTGCTCACCGGCTATGACATGCTCGGCTTCCGCTACATCGGACAGCCGCTAGAGCCGGCCAGGATAAGGCTGGCCTCGTTCATCGGCTACGCCTTCAGCCATAACCTGGGATTCTCGCTGGTATCGGGCGGATCGGTGCGCTATCGCCTGTATTCCTCGTGGGGTCTGTCCGCCATACAGGTGACCAAGCTGGTCGCCTTCTGCGGCGTGACGTTCTGGCTCGGCTTTCTCGCTCTCGGCGGAAGCGCGTTCCTGCTCGTACCCCCCACCATTCCCGGCGGATTTCATCTGCCATTCGATTCAATACGCGCCGCCGGCATGCTTTTCGTCTCGCTGGCCGCGATCTATGTCGGCTGGTCCTTCGTGCAGAAGACGCCGCTGCGCATCTTCGGATGGGAATTCGCGCTGCCGCAACCGAAACTCGCAGCCGCACAGATCGCCGTGTCGGTGACCGACTGGGCGCTGGCCGCGGCAGTGCTCTACGTGCTGCTGCCATCCGGCAGCGCGTGGAGCTATCCCGACTTTCTCGGCATATTCCTGCTCGCGCAGATCAGCGGCATGGTGAGCCAGGTACCCGGTGGCCTCGGCATTTTCGAGACCGTGATACTGCTGTTCCTCACACCGGCGCTGCCGTCCGCAGCGGTGATCGGCTCGCTGCTCGTGTTCCGCGGCCTGTATTACGTCCTGCCGCTGATCGTGGCGGCATGCCTGCTCGGCGCCCTGGAACTGCTGCAGCGGCGCGAAGGCATCCGGCGCGCCGGCAAGCTCGTCGGACAGTGGCTGCCGGCCATCACCCCCCATGTCATCTCCTTCACCGTCTTCGTCGGGGGCGCGATCATGCTTTTTTCCGGGGCGACACCGGCCGATCACTGGCAGATCCAGTGGCTGCGCCGCCTCGAACCGCTGCCGGTGCTCGAAATCTCGCACTTCACGAGCAGCGTGATCGGCGCCGCACTGCTCATTCTCGCGCGCGGCCTGCAGCGCCGGCTCGATGCGGCCTACCATCTCACCCTGGTGCTGCTCGCGGTCGGCGTGGCAGTGTCCATCCTCAAGGGCTTCGACTACGCGGAGGCCATGACCCTGGCGCTGATGCTGGCCGTGCTGCTGCCGACCCGGCGGTATTTCCACCGCAAGGCATCGCTTATCAGCGAACGCTTCAGCACCGGATGGGTAGCGGCGATCATCCTGGTCCTGGCCGCATCGGTCTGGCTCGGCATGTTTTCGTACAAGCACGTCGAATACCGCGAGGATCTGTGGTGGCGCTTCGCCTTTTCCGGCAATGCGCCGCGCTTCCTTCGCGCATCGGTCGGCGCCCTCGGGGTGGCACTCATCTTCGGTATCACCAGGCTGATGCGGCCGGCGCCCGCGGAACCGCAGCTTCCGGGGCCACTCGAGCTCGGCAATGCGCGCGAAATCGCGCGCCGTTCGCGCAGCGCGGCCGCCAACCTGGCGCTGCTCGGCGACAAGCACCTGCTGTTCAGCGACAGCGGCAATACACTGCTCATGTACGGCGTGCTCGGGCGCACATGGGTAGCCATGGGCGACCCGGTCGGGCCACGCGAGGAGTGGGAGGAGCTTGCCTGGCAGTTCCGGGGCATCGTCGATGCCCATGACGGCTGGACCGCTTTCTACCAGGTACAGCCCGACAGCCTGCCTCTGTACCTCGATCTCGGTCTGACGCTGCTCAAGCTCGGCGAGGAAGCGCGCGTCGACCTCGGCAAGTTCACGCTCGAAGGCGGTGCCGGCAAGGGCAAACGCAATCTGATGAACCGGATCGAGAAGGAAGGCTGCAGCTTCGAGGTAGTACCGGTGTCCGAGGTGCCGATGCTGCTCGGACGCTTCCGCGAGATCTCCGACAACTGGCTCGACCTGAAGGCAGCGCGGGAGAAGCGCTTTTCGCTGGGATTCTTTGACGACAGCTACCTGCGCAATTTCCCGGCTGCGATCGTGCGCCAGGGCGGAACGATCGTGGCCTTCGCCAATATCTGGGCGGCGGCAGAGAAGGAGGAGATCTCGGTCGACCTCATGCGCTACGTGCCGCAGGCACCGGACGGCGTGATGGAATACCTGTTCATACAGCTCATGCTCTGGGCAAAATCGCAGGGCTATGCCTGGTTCAACCTCGGCATGGCACCGCTGGCCGGTCTCGAGGACCACACGCTCGCGCCACTCTGGAACCGCCTCGGTGCCATGGTGTTCCGTCACGGCGAACACTTCTACAATTTCCAGGGACTGCGCCAGTATAAGGACAAGTTTGTTCCGGTCTGGTCGCCGCGCTACCTGGCCAGTCCGGGAGGTATTGCGCTGCCCCGCATCCTGACGGGCATCGCAACACTGATTTCTGGCAGCCTGAAGGGAGTGATCGTGAAATGATGCGACGCCGGATTGTGGCATCAGCAGTGCTTGCGCTGCTGGGTGTCGTCATGCGGCCGGGCATGGCCGCCACCGAGCGGCTGCAGTTTGGCCGCCTCGGGTTGGTACACGTCTACCGCCACACGGCACATCCGGCGCATGTCGCGCTGCAGCTGTCCGGCCGCCTGGGCTGGACCGCCGCCGACCGCGCCCTCGCCCGCTCGCTCGCCGCTGCCGATACGCTGGTGCTCGGTGTGGATATCCGCTTCTATCTTGCGCGCGTCGCCCACGCCTCATGCGCCTATCCGGCCGGAGACCTGGAAGCGCTGAGCCAGTATGCGCAGAAGCACCTGCACCTGCCGGTCTATACCCGGCCGGTGCTGGTTGGCCGGGGCCTCGGCGCCACGCTCGCCTACGGAACTCTGGCGCAGGCACCGGCCGGCACCTTCCGCGGCGCCCTGGGGCTCGGCTTCTGTCCACAGCGCACCCTGCGCCGCCCGCTCTGCCGCGGTGACGGCTGGCCGATGCGGGGCAGCGCCCGCCATGGGTACCTGGTCCAGCCAGGCCGGCTGACCGCCCCCTGGTCGGTGCTGAACAGCTCGGCGATGCACTCGTGTCCGGCAGACAGTGCCCGCACTTTTGTTGCGCACACTGCTGCCGGGCGCTTCACCCTCATCCGCACCCGGCCGGGAGAACCGGCAGAGGACGACGCGGCGCTGGCGCTGGTGCGTCAGGCATTCCTGCGGCTGGCGGCACCGGCTGCGGCCATCGGGCCACCCAGAGCGGTCACCGGCCTGCCCCTGGTGGAGGTTCCCGCCACCACGGTGGCCAATGACACGCTGGTCGTCATGGTTTCAGGAGATGGCGGGTGGGCGGGTCTCGACCGCGAGGTGGCCCGAGCCCTGGCCGCACGCGGCTACTCGGTCGTGGGACTCAACTCGCTGCGCTACTTCTGGACGCGCCGCACCCCGCAGGAAGCCGGCCGCGATCTGGCACGCATCATGAGTTACTATCTGCGGCGATGGAACAAGCAGCGGGTGCTGCTCATCGGTTATTCCCGCGGCGCCGATGTCCTGCCCTTCATGGCACGGCACCTGCCACCGGCGCTGCGGCAACGCGTCGACCTGATCGCCCTGCTCGGACTCGGGCGGCACGTGGATTTTGAATTCCACCTTTCGGACTGGCTGCCGGATGCGGGCAATCCGCCGTCCGCACTGCCGATCTTCCCGCAGATCACAGCCCTGCACGGCGGCCGGCACGTGCTGTGCCTCTACGGCAAGGACGAGAAACATTCGCTGTGCCGGCGCTTCACCCCGCGTCTCGGCCGCACCCTGGAGCTGCGGGGCGGCCACCACTTCGACGGCGCCTATGGACACCTCGCGGACATCATTCTCGAGCAACTGAAGCGCGAGCGTGCCGCAACCGGCCCGGCCGGGGCGGGCCGGTTTGGCAAAGAGCCGGGTCACCCGTAGAATAACCTCGGCCTGCCAGACTAGGCCACGACGCAACACACCCGTTCGCAGGAGGCCAAACAGCATGTCCGGTCATTTCCCGTTCAGTGGCAAGGCAAACCGCATGGCGGTATTTGCCTTCTTCGAAGACCATGGCTTCAGCCTGGAACTCCAGGAAAAATATTACCGCTGGTGGCACGAATGGGCGAAAAACTTCGTCCTCGGCGATCCGGATCTTTCCGTCACCAAGGCGCCGGAATTCAGCCACTATCCCTTCGGCCAGCATGCCCATGCCAATTTCCACCTGCATGACTACCTGTGGTCCACGCCGATGCTGGATCTTGGGCAGTTCATCGAGAATGTGATCTTTCCCCGGCTCGACGAAAAAACCCTGCACCGCGTCGAGCAGGAACATGAAAAGATGCTCGGCGAAATCACACAGGAAACCACCCGCTTCCCGCGTTCCGCCCCGCCCGAAATCGGGCGCTACCGGCACACCTGAAGATACATTCGCGCATCCGGCAGCCGGTGCGGTCGGCACGCCCTGCGGCCGCCAGCCGGCCCCGGACCGCGAGCCTGCTGAGCCCCGCGCGCCGGCGGGCGCTGTTCGAGCGGCTCAAGGCACAGAATCCCGCCCCCGCCACCGAGCTGCATTACCGTACGCCATTCGAGCTGCTGGTCGCCGTCATGCTGTCGGCGCAGGCAACTGACCGCAGCGTCAACCGCGCAACCGCCACGCTGTTTGCCGTCGCCGCCACACCACAGGCCATGCTCGATCTCGGATTGCGGGGTCTCAAGCGGCATATCCGCACGATCGGTCTGTACAATACCAAAGCCGCAAACATCCTGCGGACCTGCCGGCTGCTGCTTGAACACCATGGGGGCGCGGTACCGTCGACACGCGATGCGCTTGAGGCGCTGCCTGGCGTGGGCCGCAAGACTGCCAACGTGATCCTCAATACCGCCTTCGGCGAACCCACAATTGCCGTGGATACCCACATCTTCCGGGTCTCCAACCGGACCGGACTGGCTCCCGGACGAACCGTCGGCGAGGTCGAACAAAACCTGCTCCGGGCCGTACCACGTGCCTACCGCCACCATGCGCACCACTGGCTCATCCTGCACGGACGCTACACCTGCATTGCCCGCCGGCCGCGCTGCGGCAGCTGCGTGATCTTTGATTTGTGCGCGTACCCGGATAAATTACGGGCATGAAACGATCTGTCGCGACTGGCCTGAGCTACGGACCACAGGCGACTGCCGGGCACGCCGAACGCGCCGTCGAGACCGCGCTCAGCCAGGCCGGGCTCGACAGTGCCAACGGCGTACTGCTGTTCCTGACGCCGCATTACGCCGGCCATCCGGAGGCGGCGCTGCGCGCCGCCGCCCGCGCCGCCGGCAGCCTGCAGGTCGTCGGCTGCACCGGCGCCGGCGTCCTCACGGAGCAGGAGTGGCTGCTGGACAGTCCGGGCGCGGCAGCGATGGTGTTCGGCAATAACCTGCGCCTCGGGCTGCCGGCAGAACCCGGCCCCGAGATGATCGTCAGCCTGTGCACCCCCTCCGGCGCCACTGCCGACTGGTTCGACCGGCCTCCGTCACGCATCGGCGCGGTATCGGGAGATGTATTCGGCCAGGGCCCGTTCAAGGTATGGAGCGGCTGCCGGGTTGTCGACAGCGGGCGCGTCGAGACCGTGATCTCGGGAATCCACGGCGCCATCCGCACGTCGCAGGGAGTCCGCGCGCTCACCACTCCCGCCGAGATCATGGAGGTCCACGGATACGACGTGCTGCGCCTCGGCCAGTCTCCGGCGCTGAGCGTCCTGATCCAGTCTCTGCCGGTCGGTGTGCGCGAGATGGAACGTCTCCCGCTGCATCTGATCATGGGTGGCGTGACATTCGGGGATCCGTTTACCGCGATCCGCGACGGCCGGTTCCGGCTCAACCACATCGTCTCGGCCAACCTGAAAGACCAGTCGATCACCCTGTCCCACCCGCTCGCCCGCGGCGAACGTCTGTTCTGGGCAATGCGTGATGCGATCACTGCGGAACGCGACATGCGCCTGACGATCGAACGGACCCACGAGGAGCTCGGCGGCGAACCGGAGTTTGCGCTCATGTTTCCCTGCATGGGCCGCGGTCCCCACTTCTTCGGCAACCGCGATCGCGACCTGGACCTGC
This sequence comes from Pseudomonadota bacterium, assembly GCA_021778035.1. Classification (GTDB taxonomy): domain Bacteria; phylum Pseudomonadota; class Gammaproteobacteria; order Acidiferrobacterales; family UBA6901; genus JAJYCY01. Next base: position 9,952 of record JAJYCY010000029.1, on the reverse strand, counting down.
TGCGCGCGGCATTCCCCGATCTGCCGGTCCTCGGATTCTACGGCAACGGGGAGATCGGTCCGGCGGACGGAGGCAATCACCTGTACCAGTATTCCACGGTGCTCGGGCTGTTCCGGGCATTGCCCGCCTAGGAATCGCCGTGTACACGCAGGATCGCCAGCGTCTGCGGCAGGCCTTCTTCGATGCCTGGCAGCGTTATCGCGACGGCCTGCCCCTCGAGGGCATCGAGCCGCTGATCGTCGCAGTGGCCAGCCGCCACCCGGAATACCATGCCATCCTCGACAACCGGGACGACGCCGGTGACCGGGATTATCCGGCCGAGCTCGGACACGCCAATCCGTTCCTGCACCTGGGCATGCATATCGCGCTCGCCGAGCAGCTGTCCATCGACCAGCCACCCGGCGTACGCGCCTGCTACCGGATGCTGTGCACCGGCGGCAGTGAACACGAGGCCGAACACCGCATGATGGAATGTCTCGGCGAGGCGCTGTGGGCGGCAGGACGCACGGGGGGCGCGCCCGCCCCGGACACCTACCTCGACTGTCTCGCCCGCCTGTGCGGCAGGGACCCGCACTCGCCCTGACGCGCCGCCAGCCGCCGGATCGATGCCCGATCTCGTCCGGCCAGCGTGGCGTCCTGCACGGCGCACCGGCCGGAATGCTGGGGGAATACACCCGGCGACCACCCTGATCGACGGGACCGGAGCCTGCGAAGCCCCCGCGCATGCCGGCCTTTGATCACACGCCTGCGCGGATCCAGCAGCGCTCCGGGCCGTCAGGACCGGGATTCCGGATTCAGCGGAAAAACTACATGCGCGGATCTGGTGACCAGCGATCGCAGGGACGGGTCAAGCCGGGCAACACTGACCAGGTCGTCCCAGGTGTCGATGTCACACAGCAGAGGCAGCGTGTGGAACTCGATCCCTGCGGCCCGGGCGCGCGCCTGCGTCTGGTTGAGGACCCCATCGCTGCCCCAGTCCATTCCGGTAAACAGTGCCGGCTCCGGCCGCTGCAGTCCGATAAAGTAATAGCCTCCGTCGCGGGACGGGCCAATGACGTTGCCGCCCCGGGCGAGCGTTTCATAGGCATCCTCCAGGGCGGTGGCGCTGCACTGGGGTACATCGCAGCCCATGATGGCCGCTGCACCGCGCCGCTCGATGCCCTGGCACATCGAGCGCAGCATCCGCGCTCCCAGATCACCCGCTCCCTGCGAGGCCAGATGCACATGCAGCTCGGCGGCCAGCTGCTCGAACAGGGGGTGCCTGGCATCCGGGGCGCCATACAGATAGACCTCGCCTGGCCAGCTGTCCGCCACCAGCGCGACGGTCCTGCGGATCAGCACACCCGCGATCTCGGCGGCCCGTTCCGCTCCACAGACCTGCGCCAGACGCGTCTTGACCTGCCCGGCAAGCGGCTGTTTGGCAAACAGGATCATGTCCGGCCTTTTCATGCGGATGCGCCCGGATCCGGCTCAGCGCACATCGGCGTAGAAACGCACGAGCCGCGCCGGCGGAATGCCCGCCCAGTAGAGAAAACGCAGACCCCACATGCGCAGCACGGTGCGCACGATTCCACCCTGCAGCCAGCGGCGTGCGGCGCTCATGACCGGGACGCGGATGCGGACCGGCCGCGCCAGCCGGCACAGCCGGCGGGACAGCTCGATGTCTTCCATCAGCGGAATGGGCGCAAAACCGTTCAGCATCGTGAACACATCGCGGCGCACAAACTGGGCCTGGTCGCCGGTGGCAATACCGGTGAGGGCCGAACGCAGGTTCATCACCCGCTCGATGAGGCGCAGCGGAAACGGCTGGCCATCCAGCCGCACGTCAAAGCGGCCCCATTCTCCGCCCCGGCACACCGACTCCTGGACCATCGCGGCTGCCGCCGGCGGCAGCCGGGTGTCGGCATGCAGGAAAAGCAGCACATCCGCGGTCGCCACGCCCGCGCCGCAGTTCATCTGCACGGCGCGCCCGCGCGGGGCATGCAGCAGAATGACACGCCCGCCGGTCCGGGATCCGGCTGGCAGGGAATCGTTCAGCGTCCGGATCCGGTCGACGGTTCCATCATCACTGCCCCCATCCACGACGATCACCTCCGCGAATCCGGCATCGACAAGATCGCGCAGCCGGGCGACGATGCCGGCTGCTTCATTGAGGACCGGCACGATGACTGCCACCCCGGGGGTTCGTGCGCCCGGGCTTCCAGCGGCTGCGTTCATACCGGTTGCCTCGACATCCGTCCTGCTCCGATCCGGAAAATCCCGGCACACTGCCGGCCCCGTTATTTTATCTTACCGGACGCGGAGCGGCTGCAAAAAAGCGCTTGCAATCGTCTACACTAGGGAGTAAATAGCCACTTCAGATCATGAGCGATTCTGCTGATTGCTGTAGTACCGGATCTATTCCGACCTCCGCAGCCCGGTGCATGCGGAAATTCCATATCGCGACGCGCCAGACGGGGCCCAGACGCCCCGTTTTTCATTCCTGCCCTGTCGTCGCGCGCCACTGTCCGATTACCCAAACCGACCCCCCTCTGGAAAGGAGCCACTGTGCCCAAGAAGAATGACAACGAACCTCCCGAACCTGTGACGGCGCCAGCCTGCGCCGGGAACCGCCGTGGCCCGAGCCACAAAGGAACCCGCCCATGCTGAGCGCCGTCAATGCCGTAATGGATGTCCACTTCCTGACTCCCGTTGGTCCCGCTCCCGTTCACCCGGGCAGTGCAGCGGGGGGCCAGAAAACGGCCCGCCAGGAGTCTGCACCCAAACGCTACCTGGTCGCCGGCAAGTACCGGCTGTACCCCTTTGACCAATGCGCCCGGGCCTACTTCGATGAAGCCTGCGCCCGCAGCGATGTGGCGCTGTCCGATTACAGCTTTGCCAACAACGTCATCTGGCTGGCCCAGGCGAGCGGCTTTTATCAGATCATCGAAGGCTGCTTCTGCCTGTTTGCCCTGAACGGCAACGGACTCACCATGCTCCTGCCGCCGCTCGGCGACAGCTCACGCCAGTATCGGGCGCTCAAGATCTGCGTGAAGATCATGGACCTGTACAACCCGTCACCGCTGCAGGCCCGGCTCGATTACGTTTACAAGGATTTTCTCAAGGTCCTCGAGCTGGATACCACAACCGGCGCCGCCCTGATCAACGGAGATCGCTGGCACGTCGAGGTCACCAATCCGGATTACATCTACCGGACCCAGGACCTGATCGAGCTCCGGGGCAATGCGTACAAGACCAAGCGCAACGAAATCAACCAGTTTCGCCGGGCCTACCCCAACCATTTCCTGGCTCCGTTCAGCATGCATCACCGCGACGAAGCACGCGCGCTGGTCAATACCTGGATGCAGAACCGCCTGCGCACGCTGCCAGACGGGCCGGTGGAGGAATTCCTGTACAACCTGGAGATGGAACGCAAGGCCATCCATCGCGCGATCGCCTTGTACGATGAACTGCGCCTCGAAGGCATGAGCCTGTTCATCGACGGACGTCTGGAAGGATTCACCTTCGGCGAACGCCTCAACCGGGATGTTGCCAATGTGCTGATCGAGAAGACGAATTTTAACATCCAGGGCGCGGCCCAGTATCTGTTCCGCGAATTCAGCAAGGTCTTCGGCAGCTGCACCTACATCAACGTGGGCGATGATCTCGGTTTCGAAAATCTGCGGCGCGTGAAGATGAGCTACCGGCCGGCCATGTTCGGCGAGAAAATCATTCTGAGACGCCCCCTTTCCGAGTAATGGCTCCGGGTCCGGCGATACGCCGCGCCGGACCGGCCGACTTCGACCGGATCGAGGCGCTCGAACGGGCATGCTTCGGCGTGGCCGACGGCGCATTCTCGCACCGCCAGCTCAGGTATCTGCTCGCGAATCCCCGCGCCTACTGGATGCTGGGAGCCGACGGCCAGGCCATGGCCTGCTGGCTCGTTGCAGCCAACGGCCATACGCGCTGGGTGCGGCTCTATTCACTCGCCGTGCATCCCGCCCTGCAGGGTCAGGGCTGGGGGGCCCGTCTGCTGGCTGCAGGCACCTCATGGATGCGTGCCCGCGGCTTCGCGGTATGCCGTGCCGAAGTCCGGGCCGGTAATCACCCCGCCCGCCGGCTCTACGAGCGTTTCGGCTTCCACGAAACCGGCCGGCTCCCCGATTACTATGGACCGGGCATCGATGGATTGCGCCTGACTCTTGTCCTGCGCGCGGCGGGATCAACCGCGCCCCGCCACCGGCCGGAGGCCAGCCGTCCGCGCCGGCGCCGGCCCGGACCCTAGGACCCGCCACCCAGGCCAGCATCTTCCCGCACACCCAGGGCCAGCGCCGACCAGTCCATGTCACCGCGGTTCCGTGCCAGACCTGCCAACAGGCGGTCGTGCAGAAGGCTCGCGAGCGGCAAGGGCACACGGCTCTCGTTGGCCATCTGCAGTACCAGATCAACGTCCTTCTTGCCGAGCGACAGCCTGAATCCGTTCGGTGCCTCGGCTCCGGACGCGATGATGCGCCCGTAGTTCTGATAGACCGGGCCGCTGAAGAGGGTTTCCCCCATCACCGTGGCAAAGCGCTCGGGATCGACACCACTCTTTGCCGCGAGCGTGAAGGCTTCGGCCATGGCTTCCAGGGCGGTCACAATCAGGAAATTGCCGGCGAGCTTGACCACGTTCGCCGCCGCCGGATTTTCGCCAAAATCGTAGACCTTCTGCCCCAGGGCTTCGAGCAGGGGATGCACGCGGGCCCTGGCAGCTGCCGCGCCGGCCACACAGATCCACAGCTTTCTGGCTGCCGCCGCGTCCGGGCGCCCGAAAACCGGTGCGGCCACGTAGATGCTGGCACGGTCTGCATGGTACGCGGCAAGGCGTCTTGCCGTAGCCGGGGCCACCGTGCTCATCGACAGATGCACACCCCCCTCGCCCAGCACCTCGCCAAATCCGCCGACCCCGTGCACCACTTCCTCCAGGGCCAGGTCATTCGCGACCATCGTAACGACAATCCCGCCCGATACCGCCGCCTCGGCCGGCTTCGTGGCCGGTGTCACACCGGACGTCCCGAGCTCCGCAAGCCGACCCGCGCTGCGATTGTAGGCACGCAGGTGATAGCCGGCCTTGAGCAGATTGGCAGCCATCGGCATACCCATCTGCCCGAGGCCGATAAAACCGATTGTCCGCTCGTCACTCATGTCCTGGTTTCTCCCGAAGTTCACTGCAATCGTGACATTGATGATCCATGCATCCCGCTGCCGGATCGGCCCGGTGGCACCGCGGCCCTTTACCGCGACCTGCGTCCCGTGAACCCGTCCGCGGGGGACGGCGACGCACACGGGGGAAAGGAGCGCAACCCGAATCCGCCAGGGACCGGCTGAGGGCCCTCACCCGATCTGCCGGCCGCACCGGCGGTGCACATCGCACCGGGAACCCGGGCGGCCGGGGGAAGCCCCGGCATCAGAACCGTGACACACATCGCCACCCGCAGAGCCCGCAGACCGGCGATGCGTCCTAGCCGAAGTGGCAGATGTAATCGAGCAGATCGTCGACTTCGATCTCGAAATGCGAATGCCCGGGAACCGTGAAACTGTCGCCGGCCGCGTATTCGCTCCAGGTACCGGAACCTGACAGCTTCACCCGGCAGCGGCCCTGGGTGATGTCCAGACGCTCGGGTGCCTCGGTACTGAACCGGTACGTGCCCGGCAGCATGATGCCGAGCGTTTTCATCTCGCCTTCCGGCGTGATGATACTGCGGCTTGTCACGCGTCCGTCATGATAGACATTCGCCCGGGTCTTGACCTCGACGTTCCTGAAACTCATCGTCAATCTCCACCTTCTGCCTCGCTGTCGGGGCTGAGATCATGCCACTGGGGGAGATCAAAGTAAAAACGCGCGCCGGTGCCGGGCATCGGTTCAAAACCCACGCTGCCGCCGTGCGCTTCGACGATCACGCGTGCGATGCTCAGGCCGAGCCCTGCGCCACCCGGCGGCTGCCTGCCGGAACCCTCGATCCATGGAGCGAAGGCCTGGAACAGGCCATCGCGCAGGCTGGCCGCCACGCCGGGGCCCCGGTCAGTCACCGCAACCCGCGCGTTTCCGCCCACCTCCTCCATGCTGACTTCGACCATTTCGCCGCGGGGCGAAAAGCGCACGGCATTGGCGATCAGATGATCGATCACGTGGACCAGACGTGCGCTGTCCGCGTACACAGGTACCGTTCCGCCTGCGGGCACGTGCCTGAGCGTCGCTCCGGATGCCGCTGCAAGGCTATGGGCCTGCCCGACCGCGCGCGCCACAATCTCGGAGAGATTCACGTGCTGCAGATCGAGCTCCAGGTTTCCGGACTGCACGGCATCCAGATCGATAATGTCGCCGATCAGACGGGCCAGCCGCCGGCTGTTGTTGCGCGCGATGGCGAGCAGCGATCGGCCGCGCTCTGACAGGTCTCCGCCCACACCCTCGGCCAGCAGGTCGAGTGAGCCGACCAGCGCGGTGAGCGGCGTTTTGAGCTCATGGCTCACCGTGGAGATGAACTGGCTTTTCATCCGCTCGATCTGCCTGCGTTCGGTCACATCACGCACGATCGCCATCAGCATGCGCCGCCGGCTCAGCACGACCCCCCTCACCGCCAGCTCCATCGGAAACACCGAACCATCGCGGCGCTGGCCGGAGATCTCGAGCCCGAAGCCGAGCATCCGGGGCTTTCCGCAAGCGGCGTAACTCTCGACGTAGCCCTCGTACTCGTCGCGCTCAGACTCCGGCAGCAGCAACCGGAAATGTCTGCCCGCCACTTCGCCGGCAGTACAGCCGAACATGCGTTCGGCGGCGGGGTTCATGGATTCAAGCCCGCCGCGTTCATCCATGGTGATAATGCCGTCCAGCACATTGTCGACCACAGCGCGTAGGCGTGCCTCGTTCTCGCGCAGCCCTTCTTCCACCCGTGCGCGTTCGCCGATCTCCGTCATGAGATCGCGGTTAAGATCCTCGGTTGCCGACTTTTCCCGGGCCAGGACCGACACAAGATCGATGTTCTCGAAGCGCAGCCTGAGAGAACCGAGGGTGGTCTCGTGCAGACGGTGAACGAGGCCGAGCATCATGACCATGAACACGAAGGACAGCATGCCCATGTCGATATGCAGCCTGCCACCGGCATGGAAAAGATACGCCGTGAGCGGCAGCAGGGCAGGCGCGACGAAATACAGCGCAACCCGGGGGACCGGCGAGTAGCTCACCACCGCTCCTGCGGTCATCCCGGCAAGCACCACGATGGCAAAAACCTCGTGGGGCACCTGATCCGGCATGAGATACAGAGCCACCGCACCCCACACGAACCCCGACAGCAGCGTGGCAAACGCGAAACGGGTTTCCCAGCGCCCCGCAGCGGCCGCTGCAACCGTGCGGCGGTACCGCCGGGCGAGCAGATAACGCCCCAGGGACACCAGCACCAGGGTCCCGAACCAGGTTCCGAGCACGGCGTGGCGAATGACGTCCCACTGCACGGAAACCAGAACCAGGGCGCTGAGCAGTCCGGCCAGCAGTCCTGCCGGAAGGTTCGCATACAGCAACCTGACCTGCTCGGCACGGATCAGGTCGTCGCGCCCCGATGGAACCGCTGCCGCACGCGCCGTCCCGACGCCTTCCGGATCCCCCAGCACCTCACTCACGGAACACCCCGCCGCGCGCCGCCAGCCGCGACCGGACAGCGCAACCGCACGGGACCCGGGCATTTTGCCCTTGCGCCGCACCCCTGCGGCCAGCCGCCTCCTGTGCCCATGACCGATCGCCTTCCAGCCCGATATGCCGAGAACCCGCCCAACACTCCATTGAGTATAGATGGGTTTTATGCGTCCGCCGCCTGCCGCCGGCAGTCACTCCGGACCACGTCGGGGGTGACCATGGGCACAGACGGAGTCCGTCCCGGGGCTCCGGCATCGCGTGTCTTCGCGGCCGCTCACACCTGCCCGGGCAGCGCGCCCTCTTCACGCGAGTCTGCGCATCCGGCAGGCAGTTGCAGCCAGCCCCGAGATCGTCACGGGCGGGCTTTAAGCCTGGCCGTCGCCGGACTGACGCCGGTGGCCGGCCGGGTGAGACAGGACAAACTTCAGCAGGAATTGCGCCCGGCCCCGCACAGCCAGACTCGGCTGCCCGCAGCGGCATCGTGCGAGACGCCAATGCCGCAAACCCGACTGCGGAAAAGATGATCGGCCGGGAACCTGGACGGTGTTTAACCCGGATTTTCTGTTAGCCCGGTGTAGCGGGACCAAGAATGAAGGAAAACTCGGCAGGCAGCGTGAAGCTCACCGGCTGCTCCCGCAGCCCGGTAAACCTGGGCACGTTGATTCATTACCCGGGCGGGTTTCAGAATCTGTTCCCGGCCTTCCTGCGTGAGGTACCCGCCACACCGAAGAGCGGGTCGCGCAGCGTCTTTACGGTTTTCGGCGCGGCGCTCGTGAGCAGAGTCTGGCAAGCCCGGCTCATCAAATTGAACGCCATCATCACGACGGTGAGGCAGTCCCGGTCGCGAAGAAGTCGCCAGGACAGACGCTGTCATCCAAAAAGAAACGGCCCGGAAAGCGATGCACCGCTGTCCGGGCCGTAGAAATCCGGGAGCCCCTTCCGGGGCGCCCGTTACTGCACTATCAGTGGTTGTGCCAGCCCGCCGGCCGGCGAAGGCCGTACTGCCCCAGGATCCTGGTGAAGACCGCGGAACGGTAAGTCGCCCACAGGTCGTTCGACGCAGCCCGCTGGGCCGGCGTCCAGTTGCCGCGGATTCTGGCCATGTAGGTCGTTCCGACCTGGTTACCAGGCAGCGGCTGCGGATCGCTCACAGTTCCGCCGAGAGGCACGATGGTGAACAGTTTCGGGAACGAGACCATAGTGTAGTGCCCGAGCTGGTACATGATGACGGCGACATCGGCCCCGCCATACGCGACCGCCTGGGGCTCGTCGCGGTGGTGGATGCGATCACCGATCAGCCATTTGCCCTTGGGCGCGGTCGCCCCGAAAATCGCATTGAACAGCCGATTTGCGGTCCAGCCCGCCGGCGGGTGCGGATCGTTCTTCGCGATTTCATAGATCGAAGTGGCGTAATTGAGGAAGGCCCCGGGCTCCAGGTACGGGTTCGGCGTCACGATACGCACATCGGGCCGCGCGAGATCCCAGACCGAATGGATTCCCTTGGGGTTGCCCGCCTTGACCAGCAGGACATTGCCGCGACCCCGAATGATCGCCTGCGGTTTGCCCTGCACTTCGCCGGCCGCCTCGAGTTTCTTCATCACGCGCAGCGAGGCCACCGCGATTTCGGGACGACACGTAAGATTGAGGTTGCCGAAGGTCAGATTGTTGTGGGCGAGCTGCGGCACGCTGATCGGCGGGCTCGTGGTGTAGTACCAGGTTTTCACCAGGCTGCCGTAGCGCGGCAGAAACACGTGGTACCACATGGCCTGCAGTGCCATGTTGTAGTTGCCCTCCGAGCTGAGCACCAGGCCCATGTGGCGGCACGCACCAATATTGCCGTGAAGGTCATAGAGCCGGTCCGCCGCCTGATCGGTGAGATTCGGCACCGTGCCGCGGTCGGGATCGATCGGCCATTGCAGCAGATGCGGCACGTCCAGGACGGGGGTGACTACGATCGGCGGGGCGCCCGGAACCGGCGGCACCTGCTGCGCTTCAGCGGCCCGGCTGGCGAGGCCGCCGCCACTGGCGAGCAGCAACAGGGCGGCCGCCAGCAGCACTTTCTTGGTGGTAGAGCACTTTCGCATTACAGATCTCCTTGTGGTAGAACACTTCCGCATCACAGATCTCCTTCATCTGGTTACTACGGTTGGATGGAAGACGTCTTTTCTAGGTCTTGTTTGATCTCGGCACCGAAAATCGGATTCCAGTAATTATCGAGACCTTGATCAACGTCCTTGTATTGTTCCGCCGACCCGGCCACGAAAGGCCGGCCTGCCGCGAAACGCTTGCGAAGCGGGGTCAACACTG
>JAJYCY010000089.1 GCA_021778035.1 Pseudomonadota bacterium | reverse complement strand
GCTTTTCTGCCAGCCGGTGGTTGCCGTTGCCAAACAAGGGCAATCGGCCGAGTACTTCGAGCTGCTGCTGCGCCTGCAGGATGAAGGAGGAGGCCTCATTCCGCCGACGGTCTTCGTTCCTGCGGCGGAACGCTACGGGCTCATGCCGCAGATTGATCGCTGGGTCATACATGCGGCGCTCAAGGCGCTGCAGTCGGCCGACTCCGGGCAGAACCGGCGTTTCGCAATCAACGTTTCGGGACAATCACTCCGCGATCCGGATTTCCTGAAGTTTGTCAGCGGAGAATTCACATCAAGCGGCATCGCGCCTGTGCATATCTGCTTCGAAGTCAACGAGGCTGCGGTCATTGCCGGACCGGGTCCGGCCATGGAGACGATGGCCGGGCTGCGGTCCCTCGGCTGCGCTCTTGCACTCGACAACTTCGGAAGCTGCCTCGACTCCTTCGTCTATCTGCGCAAGCTGAAGGTCGATTACATCAAGCTGGACGGCGATGTCATCAAGGAAATGCCGCAGGACCCATTTTTGCAGTCCATAATCGAGGCAACCAATCGCATCGCGCATGCTGCCGGTATCAGCACGGTCGGAAAATTCGCCGAAAATCAGAACATCCTGTCCGCCTTGCGGCGCAGTGGCACGGATTACGCGCAAGGCCATGCAATAGCCAACCCTATGCCGCTGGAAGATATTCTTGCAGATCCCCGCGGGCTTGGCTGCCAGTCCTGCAATCAGGAGATGGTCTGATAGTACAGATTCTGCGGATGATTGGCTTGGGCAAAAAAGAACCAGCGCTCTACCAGCAGCCCTGCATACTGGACCACAAAGGCCGCCAGAACCAGCGCCGGACTGACGGTCGTCACGCCCTTCCACAGCAGCAACACCGGAACCGGAAACACCAGCAGCATGAACACCCATTTTAGGGAGCGCATCAGCTTGCCGCTGATGCCGTGGAAGAACTCACGCGTGTTAAACGAGCCGCCCATGAATCCCTGCGCCGTCTGCCTGATGTGCGCATGGCGCACGCCGATCGCCGTCTGAAGTGACGACCTGTGGCGTATGCGGGCGTTGCGGATGAGGGATGCGGACCGGGTAATGAGCGCCATGACCGTGAGGACAATCGCCCAGGTCACAAGAAACCCCTCAAGAGACGGTGCCTCATAGGCACTGTAGGCGCTCGCCAGCACAAAACCCGAGGCAGTGCCAAAAAGCATGTAGTTGACCACCGTCAGCCAGGTCGACCATTCCTGGAGAAACCGGATGCAGGCATAGATCATCCCCGTACACAGGAACAGTGACAGGGTGGCCACGACAGCCACGGCACCGACAATCAGCGGCAGTCCCACGTCAAACGGGTGGCCTCCAGCGGGCAGGACGAAAGCCCAGTGCAGGAGATGCGCCAGTCCGTAGGCAATGATGGCAGCGGTCGCGGCCGGCAGCGCGATCACCTCGCGGGACAGCCACGACGTCCGCCAACGGGTCGCGGCCCGCCAGGCGCGCTCGGGATGACCCAGATGGAAAAAGGACGCAACAAGACCGGCGCACAGGAACCCGACGGCTATGACACTGCCGCGGACAAAAAACGCCGTCGTCTGTACCGGAAGCAGGCCGATTGCGGCATAGACGTCGGTCGTGAACAGGGCCAGAAACAGACCCTGGCCCACGCCGATAAGGGTTGTAAGAAAAATCACGGAAAAGGCAGGACGCATATCGACTCCGGTAGCGAAATACGGACAGTCAGGAAGCCGGATGGCTCCGGACCAAACGGCCCGTACACGGATTTCCTCGGGCAATCACCAAGTGGTAACGTCATCCAGCGATGGATCGGTGAGGGCCGGCTTTGGCAGCTTGGATTCCTTCTTCAGCGGATTCGCCGCCCTCACCAGCTCGTCAGCATGGATCTTCATGCGGGTTTTGCGTCTCGGCAGGTAATGATTGGCCGGCCTGGTGCCCCACTCGGGCATCAGTGCATACCCGCCCGATTCGCGGATCGCGATGGAGACCTGGGAGTCCGGATCATGCACGTCGCCGAACAGCCGCGCATTGGCCGGGCAGGCCAGCACACACGCCGGCTTGCGCTGTCCCTCGGGCAGCGACTCGTCATAGATCCGGTCGACACACAGCGTGCATTTTTTCATCACCTTCTGGTGTTCATCGATCTCGCGCACGCCATAAGGGCACGCCCAGGAACAGTACTTGCAGCCGATGCACTTGTCATAGTCGACCAGCACGATCCCGTCCTCTGGCCGCTTGTAGCTTGCCCCCGTGGGACACACCGGAACGCATGGTGGATCTTCGCAATGCAGGCACGATTTCGGGAAGTGGACGGTTTCTGTATTGGGAAATTCCCCGACCTCAAAGGTCTGTACGCGGTTGAAGAATGTTCCGGTGGGGTCTGCGCCGTACGGCCGATCATCGGACATGGAACCGGCTGCGCCGGAAGTGTTCCATTCCTTGCAGCTTGTCACGCAGGCATGGCAGCCAACGCAGACGTTCAGATCGATTACCAGCGCAAGCTGTGTCATGAACGTTTCCCCTTGCCGGCAAAATAGGCGAGCCACGGGCGGCGCTGCGAAACTCCCGGTACGGGTACCATCGGAGAAAACTGCGGATAGGTCTGCTCCGGCTCACCGGCCCCGGCCTTGTAGATGCGCACCCTTACGTCGTACCAGCCGGCCTGGCCCGTGACCGGATCGGAGTTCGACAGATGCGCGCCCTCCGCCGTGGCCGGCAACTCCTCGGAAATCAGGTGGTTCAGCAGGAATCCCTTCTGGGACTCGTTTGCCCCGGGCTCGAGGTTCCATGCTCCGGCCTGCTTGCCGATGGCATTCCAGGTCCAGACCGTACCAGGATCCACTGCCTCGCTGAAACGGCACATGCCGCGTACACGTCCCCACATCGACTCGACCCACACCCAGTCGCCATCCTCGATTCCTTCCTGCGCTCCGAGCCTGGGGCTCATGTAAAGATAGTTATGGGTATGTATCTGGCGCAGCCACGCGTTCTGCGAGTCCCAGGAATGATACATGGCCATGGGCCGCTGGGTGATCGCATTGAGCGGATATCTGCGCCGGTCGGTCAGCTGTGCCTCAAGCGGCTCGTAAAAGAACGGCAGCGGATCGAAATAGGTCACAATCCGGGACCGCAGACGTTCTGGCGGCTGCCTTCCCGGCCTGCGCCCCTGGGCGGCAAGGCGGAACTTCTGCAGCACCTCCGAATAAAGCTGGATCAGGATCGGTTCCGCGTACCGTGTAAGACGATGACGCTGCGCCCATTCGAGATAGCCCTTGTTCCAGTTACGCAGATACTGGTAGGAACGCGGCAGCCTGTAGTGATACACGCAGTTGTTCTTTTCATACATCTCCCACTGCCTCGGGTTGGGCTCACCCTTCATGAACTTTTCGCCACCAGCCCCGCGCCAACCGGCGAGGAATCCTATGCCCGACCCGGGCTCGGTCTCGTAATTCACAACGAAGTCCGGATAATCCCGAAATTTCCGCGTGCCGTCGGCATGAACAAATGCCGGAAGACGCAGGCGTGATCCAACCTCGATCAGAACCTCCTGAAACGGCCGGCACTGCCCGGTCGGCGGTACCACGGGAATCCGCACGGAATCGACAGGACCATCGAACTCCGAGATGGGCCGGTCGAGCATGCTCATCACATCGTGGCGCTCGAGATAGGTCGTGTCCGGAAGCACCAGATCGGCAAACGCCACCATCTCTGATTCAAACGCGTCGCACACGATAAGAAACGGTATCTTGTATTCTCCGTTCTCGTCGCGGTCATTGAGCATCCGCCGGACCTCGACCGTGTTCATGGCGGAATTCCACGCCATGTTGGACATGAAGATCAGCAGTGTGTCGATCGAGTATGGATCTCCGCGCCAGGCATTGGTGATGACATTGTGCATCAGCCCATGTACCGACAGCGGATACTCCCACGAAAATGCCTTGTCTATGCGTACCGGCTCACCTGCCTCGTCCACGAACAGATCTTCCGGTTCTGCCGGCCAGCCGAGCGCCATGCCGTCCAGCACCGAGTTCGGCTGCACTCCCTCGGGTCCGCTGGGGGTCTTGGCGCATGGCGGAATAGGTCGGGGGAACGGTGCCTTGTGGCGGAAACCTCCCGGACGGTCGATCGTGCCGAGCAGACTCATCAGCACCGACAGGGCGCGTATGGCATGAAAGCCATTCGAGTGCGCCGCCAGACCACGCATGGCGTGGAACGCCACCGGATTGCCGGTCACCGTGTCATGGTCCACGCCCCAGGCATCGGTCCAGGCTATCGGCAGCTCGATGCGGTGGTCGCGCGCGGTCACACCCATTTCGTTGGCAAGCCGGCGGATCGTGTCTGCCGAAATTCCGGTCACACTTGCCGCCCACTCAGGCGTGTAGTCCTTCACACGGTCTACGAGAAGCTGAAATGCGGGCTTGACCGGCGTTCCGTCGGGAAGCGAGAACTCTCCGAGAAGAAACGGATCTGAACCTTCGGTATGGGTTCGTACCGGCTGGTCGGTAAGCCGGTCCCACCAGACCTGGTCCTGGGGATCAAAACAGCCCTCATCGTGCGGCTCTCCCGTGCGCACCAGCAGCCCAGACTCGGGCCCGTCTTGACCCTGGTTGACCAGCTGGGGCCCGTTCGTATATCTCACTACGAAATCGCGGTCATACAGACCCTGGCGGATAATTTCGTGGACCAGCGCAAGGAGCAGCGCGCCATCGGTACCCGGCCTGATCGGCACCCACTCATCGGCGATTGCCGAATAGCCGGTACGTACCGGGTTGATCGACACGAACCGGCCGCCATTGCGCTTGAATTTGGACAGGGCAATCTTGAGAGGATTGGAATGATGGTCCTCGGCCGTGCCGATCATGACAAACAGCTTGGCGCGATCGAGGTCGGGGCCACCAAATTCCCAGAACGAACCGCCGATGGTGTAGATCATCCCTGCGGCCATGTTCACCGAGCAGAAACCGCCATGGGCGGCGTAGTTCGGAGTACCAAACTGTCTGGCAAACAGGCCGGTGAGCGCCTGCATCTGGTCGCGGCCGGTGAACAGAGCGAACTTCTTCGGATCGCTGGAGCGGATCCGGGAAAGGCGCTCGGTCATGAGCGTAAACGCCTCTTCCCAGCTGATCTCCTCGAATTCGCTGGCTCCGCGCTCTGCGCCCGGCTTGCGGCGCAACGGCTTGGTGAGGCGCGCCGGAGAATACTGCTTCATGATGCCGGAAGCACCCTTGGCACAGATCACCCCCTTGTTCAGTGGGTGATCTGGATTGCCTTCTATATACCGTATCTGGCCATCCCGCAGGTGTACGCGTATGCCGCACCTACAGGCACACATGTAGCAGGTGGTATTCTTGGTTTCCGTGCGAACGCCGGAATCGTGCAATGGGCCTGTCTGGGTAGTCATTCTGGACACTTTTCTTGAAAACCGGTCAGAACTATATTCGCTACCTG
>JAJYCY010000028.1:22909-25595 GCA_021778035.1 Pseudomonadota bacterium | reverse complement strand
GCACCGGGACAGGTCCGTCTGTCCCGGAATTGCAGAAGACTAAGGAAGATCCGCCCTGAAACCTCCGGGGAGATCAGGGTACGATCAGCAGCACCTTGACAGAGGGGTCAAGCGCCTTGCCATCCACATAGCCCAGTCCGTCGGGATGCCTCGCGACCCAACGCTTGACGGCTTCATTTCCGCCCACGGCCTGCGGCGGCTCGCCCTTGCCGGAGAACATGTACTTCGCCCAATGGGCCTTCACCCGGTCCTCTCCCATGCCTACGACCTTGTGATAGAACTCGGCACGTGCCGGACTGCGGCGATATTGGTCAACAGCGACAACCCGGTGGCCGTCGGGGAATTCCGTGGATTTGCCCAGGTAGATCATGGCGACCTGCGATGCACTGATGCCCTCCAGCGGGTTGGCTCGGTTTCCGATGATTGCCAGGGCAGCATCGGCCGGGCACGCCATTCCAGCAGTGCCGGCTAGTATGCACAGCAGCACTGCAAGCTTTTTGAGTGTTCTTGCCATGGGTCCGGGTCTCCTAGAACACGAGGTCGAGGGCAACGCTGTAGATCATCACGTGACTCTTGCCTGCAGGCAGTGGTCCGATAAGCAACCCACGTGTTCCGTCGAGCGGTTTGACCTCCTCCGCCTCGAACTTGATGTCCGCACCAGTACCAAGCTCATAGCGCAGACCGCCGGTCACCGAACTCTGGGCAAGCGGCTGGCCATAACCATTAGTCGGCGTGGCAGCCGGATTGTTGTTGTCCTCTAGTCTCGCGAACGTCACGTTGGGCAGGAACTTGCCGATGCGATAACCGAGAGTGGTATACCATCCCTTCTGGTCCGGAAAGGCTACGTTGGCGCCCTGCTCGACGCGGCGCTGGAAGTACTCGGCATAAAGCACGATATTCTCCCAGTCCATGCTGCCGCCGGCGCTGGCGAATGTCGCCGTCTTGTTCTCTACACCGAACGAGGGGGCGCTCACCAGGGTGTGGAGATAGCCGGCGCGCAAAGTAAAGGCGCTGGTACTGCCGCTCACATTGATACCGTACATGTTGTTGGCGGTGAAATTGGTATAGGCAATGGTACCGGGAGACGAAGGCACGACATTTGGCGGCGGACCCCCAACTACCTGCGGGACTGCGCCGATCACTTCCTGCGGGACCAGCGCCTGCTCTCCCGTGCTTGCGCCGTAGTACGGCTGCACCAGCAGCGAAAATTCGCCGAGATTGAGCCGGTAGAGCATGTCCAGGCCATTCAGCGTGGAAATCGGATTAGAGTAGTAGACTTCCTGAGGCGGCTGTATCCAGGGATAGGCGTAACCCACCTCGTAATAATCAGAAATAAGGAAGGTCGTGAGCTTCAGCTTGCCCGCACGGATTGCCAGCGGATTGGCAAGATGGTAGGTCACAAACGCCCAGTTGGCCTTCATCGCGTAGTCGTTGCTGCGCGCTTCTGACAGCAACTGCCCCGTCAGGTCGACTTTCGAATTGACTTTGGCGGAAATCTGCAAACCGAACCGGCTGTCGTTGGTGAACCCCACCCGGTGCGAGATGTTTCCATCCTGACTCACGATTCCGCCACTGGGTCCGGAGGTGCAGGACACATCCCCCTGACAGGGCGCCGTGTCGGCATAGGTCGCCCCAGCCGTCAGGAAGCCGTTTATCCGTACTCCTTCGACACCAAAAGCCTGGCCAGCATTGAGGCCGAGAAGCGCCCCCAATGCGCCAACTAGCCATTTCTTCATTTTTTGATCCCCTCACAGTTTTAATGGAGAATGTTGGCCCTCGTGCTGCCATCCCCGGCGAACGATTTGAGGAATACAGCCGCAACTGCTGCGGATCCTACGGTCCATGATCCACTGCTGTTGTTTACTATAGCCGGAGACTATGGTTACGCAAGAACAATGCCAGCCCGCACCTGCATATACCCGCCCATCTGCTAAATACCATTTATCCGCCTAAGGCATCTGACCGTCCGAAAACCGGGCGAGAACCACTTTCGGGTGCCATAATTGCATACGTAAAGTCTGGCCCTGATCGGGGTTCGCGGCCTCCGGGACGCACAGGCCCGATTGAGGTATGCATGGCTGGGCAGACCATCTTCTGAAGGACTGGCGCGTGAGCATTTTCTATAAAGATTGCCCCCACTGTGCAGCTACCCTTTCCGCGAGCACCAAGCGCTGCAGCTGTGGCCATTATTTCGTCTTCGAAAATGAAGCGGAACCGGGCCTGGATCCGGAACTGCATGCCCAGGAAGAGAAGCTTTACGAGGCCTATCTCACCGCCCGACGTGATCAGACCGCCGAAACCGTACGCACTGCGCGCGCCGAAGTTTTCCGCGCACCCGGGAATGCTGCCGCGATCGATCTGCTGAAAGAAGCGGAAGCGGCGCTCAATGCCTGCGAGGCAGAGCTTTCCACCCAGATGGAAAAAAGCTCCGAGGCACAGAAGCTGGCGGTTGCGGCCAGAGGACCAGTGAAAAATGCGTCGCAGGCTAGTCCGGCGCCAACACAGGACGGGGCGCCTGCTGGCACGCCCATAGCTGCATCGGCAGAAAAAGGACACAGTCCGGCGGAAAAGGGGAACGCCCCATCGGCCCGGATCGGGAAGCCCTTGCCTGTCTCGGATCGGTCTGAGGCCAGGATGAGCGCACGCAAAACAGGTGCCGGCCGCGGGAATGTGGAAGCCAAGAAAA
>JAJYCY010000028.1:0-22809 GCA_021778035.1 Pseudomonadota bacterium | reverse complement strand
CCGGCGGAAAAGGGGAACGCCCCATCGGCCCGGATCGGGAAGCCCTTGCCTGTCTCGGATCGGTCTGAGGCCAGGATGAGCGCACGCAAAACAGGTGCCGGCCGCGGGAATGTGGAAGCCAAGAAAAGCAATCGTGCCGCAGCTGAACCGCGCGCACACGAGACTCGCAGTCAGTTGAAGGCCAAAAAAACCGAACGCGCGTCTCTCGCCAAAGCACGCGCGGAAGCGCTGGCAAAAGCGGAAGCCGAGAAACGTGCACGCTTGCTTGCTGAGGCCGAAGAGGCAGCGAAAGCCGCCCGGGAAGAGGCAGCGAAGGCCGCCCGGGAAGAGGCAGCGAAGGCCGCCCGGGAAGAGGCAGCGAAGGCCGCCCGGGAAGAGGCAGCGAAAGCCGCCCGGGAAGAGGCAGCGAAGGCCGCCCGGGAAGAGGCAGCGAAAGCCGCCCGGGAAGAGGCAGCGAAAGCCGCCCGGGAAGAGGCAGCGAAGGCCGCCCGGGAAGAGGCAGCGAAGGCCGCCCGGGAAGAGGCAGCGAAGGCCGCCCGGGACATCCACACTAAACACGTAACGCATACCACCGCCGCGGAACACACAGCGGCGATGGCGCATGTCATGCCGGAACAGACCGAACGGCTGCGCCGCGAACTTGCGGAGCAGGCATTCCGTACGGTGCAGGCTGCGAAGGCGCAGCAAACCATGGCTGCTACCCGAACCGAAAAGCGGGTCACACAATCATCTTCCGGTACGGCATTCCGCGCCGCACAGTCGGCGCGCGCCGCGCAGATTGTCGCGGCATCCGAGGTTGTCGATACCAAGGAATGCCCAACCTGTACTGCCACCGTTGCACTGCTCGCACGGTCGTGCCGTTGCGGATACACCTTTCCTACTGGATCAACGGAAATGCCAGTACTGACACTCAGTGCCGCTGAACTGGCGGAGATCCTGGGAACCCGGCAGCGCTAAGCGCCATACGCAGATGCAGTAAAGCCGGATTCCGGCGGATCATGCAGTGGTAAGCACATCCAGCAGCTCATTAAGACGCCTGACGAACCCAGCAGGGTCATCAAGCTGCCCCCCCTCGCTAAGCAATGCCTGATCGAACAGCAGGCGACTCCAGTCGGAAAACTGTGTATCACCCTCCACCGCTTTCAGCCTGACAACAAGCGGATGTGCCGGATTGATCTCCAGGACTGGCCGGACAACCGGACCACCCTGGCCCGATGCCCTAAGCAGGCGTCCCATGTTGGTGCTGATGTCATGCTCGCCGGTCACCAGACATGCCGGCGAGGTAGTAAGACGGTGGGTGACTCTGACATCTCCCACCCGTTCTCCCAGGGCATTTTTGATCCGGGCCGTGAATTCCTTGAATTCCGTCGCCGTCTTCTCCTGTCGCTCCTTGTCTTCCCTGTCCTCCAGATCGCCCAGATCCAGATCGCCTTTTGCCACGGACTGAAGCTGCTTGCCTTCGAATGCATCCAGATGGCTGACCACCCACTCGTCGATACGGTCGTACATCAGTAGCACTTCAATGCCTTTCTTGCGGAAGATCTCGAGATGCGGGCTGCTCGTAGCAGCGCCGAAGCTGTCGGCCGCGACATAATAGATGCGGTTCTGGCCGGCTTTCATGCGCGCCACATAGAGATCGAGAGAAACATCCTGGACCTCGGAGTCCGCATGTGTGGACGCAAAACGCAGCAGTTTTGCGATGCGGTCACGGTTGGCGTGATCTTCCACCACCCCTTCCTTGAGTACACGCCCGAATTCCTTCCAGAATGTTGCGTATCTGGCTGCATCCTTCTGCGCCATATCGTCGAGGAGATCGAGCACCCTCTTCACTGATCCGGCACGCATGGCATCGATATCCCTGCTGTGCTGGAGGATCTCGCGCGAGATATTCAGCGGCAGATCGCTCGAATCAACTACGCCACGCACAAAGCGCAGATAGGCCGGAAGCAGTTGCTCGGCATCGTCCATGATAAACACGCGACGCACATAGAGCTTGATGCCATGGCGTTTCTCACGGTCCCAGAGATCGAACGGGGCCCGTTGCGGCACATACAGTAGCAGCGTGTATTCCTGCTTTCCTTCAACACGACTGTGTATGTGCGCGAGCGGCGGCTCGAAATCGTGCGCCACATGCTTGTAAAACTCATCATATTCATCCGCCGTGATCTCACTGCGGGACCGCGCCCAGAGGGCGGATGCCCGATTGACGGTGTCATCCCCGCCGCCACCCGCCTTGTCTTCCCCGCGCATGCGGATCGGCAGAGTAATGTGGTCGGAATACTTGCGGATGATTTCCCGCAGACGGTAGGCGTCCAGAAACTCTTCTTCATCCTCTCTCAGATGCAGGACCACTTCCGTGCCGCGGGCCATGCGCTCAACCGTCTCGAGCGTATATTCCCCCTTCCCGTCCGACTCCCAGCGAACTCCGTGTTCAGGGCCAAGACCGGCACGCCGCGTATACAGGGTCACCCGGTCGGCAACAATGAATGTCGAATAGAAACCGACCCCGAACTGGCCGATGAGATTGAGGTCCCTGGCACGGTCTCCGGTGAGCGATGCCAGAAACTGGCGGGTACCGGAGCGGGCAATGGTGCCAATGCTGTCTATGACCTCGGCGCGACTCATGCCGATGCCATTGTCCGAAACCGTTACCGTCCGCGCCTGGGCATCGAATTCCACCCGGATAGCCAGGTCGCTGTCGCCCTCGAACAGGGCGTCATCGGCTAGCGCCTCGAAGCGCAGCTTGTCCGCGGCATCGGACGCGTTGGAAATCAGCTCCCGCAGGAAAATTTCCTTGTTGCTGTATAGGGAATGGATCATCAGATCGAGGATCTGGCGCACCTCGGCCTGGAACCCCAGGGTTTCCTTGTGAGTTTCGACGGTCATAGCAGAAAACTGGCTCCTGAAGGATGTTTTTCTTTCCCGGTACCGGGAGCGGGAGATTCTGGGGCTGGTTCCCGCACGTTTCAAGAGCGCGTCGTTCGCCGGCAGCGCGGCCCTGCCCGGCCGGTCTCAGGCGGTCACACCCCGGGTGGTCTCCAAAACGCATCCATCAGGCCTGTGCGCCCGATCACCGCCCCCTGCGCCGCAGGGCGATCAGCGGGCCGGATCATCACCATGACCGGACAGACCGGCAACATCCGCAGGTCTATCAATATCCTGCAACACGCCTGGATCATCCGTGGCGATGCGCACAACATCTGCGGCGTGACGCTCGATCAGACTCCGCGCACCGTTGTCCCCGCGCAGTTCGAGAAGCTCGGCGCGCAGCTGCGCGCCGAATCCGACGGGATGTCCGCGCCGTCCACCGTACTCCACGACTGCGATCGCTGCACCATGCGCCACGGCCTCCGCCACTGCAGCGATGGTGGAGGAGCAGATGTAGGGCATGTCGGCCAGCGCAAGGACCCAGCCTCCGGCGCCGGCGCTGGCCGCAACACCGCAGGCGATGCTGTGCCCCAGCCCATGGACGGATTCCGGGCAGTAACTGACTTCCAGACCCTCCTGCCGCAGCTGCCGCGCCAGCACGTCATCACCAGGCCGGACCACAGCCAGGGACCGGGGCAACCCGCAGACCAGATTGTGTGCGGCCGCTACCGCGATAGAACCACCGCCGGGAAGCGGATGCAGAAGCTTGTTTGTCCCGAAACGCAGTCCGGCTCCGCCAGCGAGCAGCACGCCCTGAATCATCTTAGCCGGCGACGGTGCATGCCACCGGGCGCAGGCCGGACTGCGGCCCGGCAACTGGCAACGGAACACGGGTGATTCCGTGGCGCACAGCAGTCAACTCCGCCAGAATTGCGACCGCAATTTCAGGTGGCGTCCGGCTGCCGATCCGCAGGCCGACCGGTCCATGCAGTCTGGCCACCGCGTCCGCCGGCAGACCAAGGGCGATAAGGCGCTCCCGGCGCTTGGCGTTGCTCAGCGTCGAACCCAGCGCGCCGATATAAAAGGCTGGCGATTCCAGCGCCGTCATGAGCGCCATGTCGTCGAGTCGGGGATCGTGGGTCAGTGCGACAACGGCACTGCGGGCGTCCCGTGCAAAGGCGGCGACCGTGTCATCCGGCATGTCCGTCACGACTTCGACCGATTCGACCATCCAGCTGGCCTGGTATTCCTCGCGCGGATCACATACGGTCACTTCATAGCCGAGGCTCATGGCCATCTGCGCCAGGTAGCGTGATATCTGCCCTGCGCCGATCAGCAGCAGCCGCCAGACCGGGCCGAAGACCTTGATCATGGTCTGTCCATCCCAGGAGAATTCCAGGCCCCGCGCGGCAGGGTACAGGCTCACTTCGCCGGTGGCGATGCACAACTGCCGCGCAACCAGGGTACGCGCATCGATCGCATGGATGATTTCCCGCAAAGGTCCGACCGGCACCGCCCGCTCGATGACCAGCTCAAGACTCCCGCCGCACGGCAAACCGAAACGGCGCGCCTCTTCAGCAGTAACCCCGTAGCGCACGATTTCTGGCAGACCGGAAGCGGCCGTCCGCGCACGCAGACACTCCTGCAGATCCGCCTCGATACACCCGCCCGACACCGACCCGGTCATGCATCCGTCACTGCGCAGCACAAGCATTGAACCGGCCGGCCGCGGAGACGATCCCCAGGTTGCCGCAACCGTGACCAGGCTGGTCTCATGGCCCAGTTCTCCCCATGCCACTGCACTGCGCAGGACTTCGATATCCGGAGCTTCCATCGGCGCTGGCCCGTTCACCGGGCACTGATGGGCAGACGGCGCACCGGCCTGCCGGTTGCGGCAAATACCGCATTTGCGACTGCGGGTGCGATCGGAGGCGTTCCCGGCTCGCCAATCCCTCCGGGCGGTTCGCCGCTGGGTACGATATGCACTTCGATGTCCGGCATATGGTCCATGCGCAGCACTGGATAGCTGTCAAAATTACCCTGCTCGACACGCCCGTCGCGGATCGTGATTTCCCCGGCAAGTGCAGCCGACAGGCCAAAGACAATGCCGCTTTCCATCTGCGCCACCACGGTATCGGGATTGACCACCATGCCGCAGTCCACTGCACAGACCACGCGGTGCACCTGCACTTCGCCGTGGTCGGACACGGACACTTCCGCGACCTGAGCCGCATAGCTGCCGAACGATCCGGCGACTGCGATGCCACGCTGCCGCCCGGCCGGCAGCCGACCGCCCCACCCGGATGCCCGCGCCGCCAGATCGAGTACGGCCCGGTGCCGCGGATGATTCTTCAGCAGCGTCCGGCGCAGCTGGTACGGATCCCTGCCGGTGGCATGTGCGACCTCATCGAAAAAGCATTCGGTCACATAGGCGTTCTGCGACGACCCCACTGACCTCCAGAAACCGACTGGCACTCCAGGATCATCGAGCACATAGGTCACGAGGATTTCCGGAATCGCGTACGGCAGGTTGGCCGCGCCCTCGACGGAAGTGGAATCAATGCCATTGCGGACAGATGACGGGAACACGCGCTCGAAGATGGAGGGACCCACAATATGGTGGCGCCAGGACATCAATGCACCGCGCGCGCCGATACCGGCTGACAGGCGGTTGTAGGTGGCGGGACGGTAGAAGTCGTGCCGCATGTCATCCTCGCGCGTCCACAGGAGCTTTACGGGAGCATGCACCTGTTTCGATATCTGCACCGCCTCCGCCACGAAATCCTGTTCGGAACGTCGACCAAACCCTCCGCCGAGAAACGTCGTGTGGATGGCGATCCGCGCGGCGGGCAGGCCGGTAATCGCGGCGGCGGTCCTCTGCGCGCCGGTCTGGGCCTGTGTCGGGACCCATATTTCACAATGATCGGCACGTACATCGGCGGTACAGTTCATCGGTTCCATGCACGCGTGCGCCAGAAACGGCACCTGATATACCGCCTCCAGGTGCCTTGCGACCCGCCCGCGTACAGCATTCGCGTTGCCCGAGCTGCGCGCGACCGCGCCCGGCCGCCGCGCGGCCGCCTCGAAGCGTTTTACGATGAGGTCGCTGCTCAGTCGGGCATTGATGCCCTCGTCCCAGCGCACCCTCAGCGCATCACGTCCGAGCTTGGCCGGCCAGAAGCCGTCAGCCACTACCGCCACCCCTGATTCAATGGCAAAGACCGCCCGCACCCCGGGAACCGCGCGTGCTGCGGCGGCATCGAATCCTGCCAGCTTTCCGCCGAACACCGGGCAGCGTTCCACCAGCGCAGTCAGCATTCCGGGCAGACGGACGTCCTGGCCGAATTCCGCCTTCCCGCTGATCTTGGCGGGCGTGTCTACGCGCGCCACAGCCGTGCCGATCAGCCGGAATTCGGATGGCTTCTTGAGCATCACGCGCTGCGGAACTTTCAGGGTTGCCGCCCGGTCTGCCAGGGCACCGTAGCTCAGCCGCCGGCCACTCGCCTGGTGCACAACCGCTCCACGGTCGCTGTGGCACTGACCGACCGGGACTCCCCAGGTGGCAGCCGCCGCCTCGATCAGCATCGCGCGGGCCGCAGCACCAGCCCGCCGTACCGGCAGCCAGAATGCGCGCACCGTGGTGCTGCCACCGGTGAGCTGCTGGCCGATAATCGGGTTGAAGTATTCCTTCGCGGCCGGGGCAGTTTCGATGCGCACCCGGCTCCAGTCGGCATCCATTTCATCGGCAGCCAGCATCGGGATGGCCGTCATCACCCCCTGCCCCATCTCCGAGCTGGCTACCATGAGCGTGACCACATCGTCAGTGCCGACGCGGATCCAGGCATTGGGCACGAACCCATTCGAGTCCGAAGGCGCCGCGCTGTTGCGCGCGGCCCGCGCGGGCAGGGAGAAACCGACCAGCAGCCCACCTCCGGCAGCAGCGGTGATCTTCAGGAAACTGCGCCGGCCAAGAGTCACCGTTCCGTCCATGTCATGCCTCCCCTGCCATGTTCCGCGCCGCACGCCGGATCGCCTTGCGGATGCGCTGGTACGTGCCGCAGCGACAGATGATGCCAGCCATGGCGTCGTCGATATCGGCGTCGGTAGGTCGCGGATTCCTTGCAAGCAGCGCGGCCGCGGCCATGATCTGGCCGGACTGGCAGAATCCGCACTGTGGCACCTCCTCGGCAACCCATGCACGCTGGACCGCATGGCCGCCATCGCCGGACAGTCCTTCGATGGTGATCACATGTTTTCCTTCGACCGAGGCCACCGGCGTCACGCAGGACCGCAGCGGCTCGCCATCGACATGCACCGTGCACGCACCGCAGGCGGCGATTCCGCAACCGTATTTGGTACCGGTCAGAGACAGCGCATCACGCAGGACCCAGAGCAGGGGAGTACCCGGATCGACATCAACGGCATGCAGCACTCCGTTTACGTAGAGGCGGATCATTTTTTTTGTTCCTCTTCGTTGACCGCTACAGTAACTGGACGATTCCGCGGCGGAACCACCCGGGATCATGCCGCACACGGAAGAAAAAATCATACTCCGCCAGACTGCGCGCGCAACCGCAAAGATCAGCGCTTTTCCACGCCGCCGCTATCCACGGGCCCGACGCGCGGCCGCGTCCATGCCGGACAAGGGTGAACATTTCCGATTCTGCCCACCCGGGCCCGGGGCAGCTGAAACCGGGCTGCCTGCACTCGCTGCGCAGGACGATTTTCTGCCGGCCATCGGCACGATGACCCCGCCAGTCCGGCTATCCGGTTCTGCTGCCAGCTCCCGGGCCGGACGAAATTTTCTGGAAATACTTTTTAGATCATGCCATTGCATTCAAAAGATGGAAGCCCTTGGGAACTGGTACGAAATATGCTTGCTTTCAGCTGTCACGCCGTCGCCTGTAACGGAGCGGCCTGCATACCGGGACGGACAGCCGGCAGCAGCCGTTAGCCCGTGCAGCAGCCGATGGTGGGCTCCGGAACGTGCCGCATCAGTGTCACGGGATATAATGATAAGAATACTCATCGCCGACGATTCACCTGACGACGCCGAACAGTGCATCCAGGCACTGCGCGAGGCGAAGGAACCTGTGCGGACCTGTCGGGTCACCGGTACAGCCGATCTCAAGAACGCACTGGCGGCGGCCGAGTGGGATGCCCTGCTCGCCGACCACGCCATGGCACAGATGAGCGTAGCCGTTGCAATCTCGACGGTCAGGGACCAGAAGCTCGACATTCCCGTAATCGTCCTGGCCAGAAAAATCCCGGATATGCAGCTGCAGCAGGTCATGGCCGACGGTGCACGCGACGTTATCGTCAAGGGACGGTGGGCGCGACTGCTGCCAGCCCTGCGTCGCGAACTACAGGCAGCCGCCGACCGCAGGTCTTCGGCCCGCGTGTCCGAGTCGATGCGTCGTCTCGAAGACCGCTACCGGGTGATGATCGAGGGATCGCAAGAGGCTGTCTGCTACTGTCACGATGGCATGTACGTGGATGCCAATCCGGCCTACCTGGCCCTCGTTGACTATCATGACATCGGCGAGCTGAAGGGTGTCCCGATCCTCAATCTGGTGGAGGAAACGGAGCGTGCCCGCCTCAAGTCACAGCTGCGCAGTCCGGACAGCTTCCGCGACTCGCGCGAGTACACCGCCATCACCCGCTCCGGCACAAGAATTGCGGTCGAAATTGCCGTCGCCGGAGTGAACATCGAATCCGAACCCTGTGTCCAGGTCATTGTCATCGACATCTCGAAACGCAAGGAGCTCGAATCCAGTCTCCAGTTTCTGCACCAGCGCGACGTCCTGACCGGACTGTGCAACAGGCCCTATTTCCTCCAGGAGCTCGGCAGGGCGATAGATTGCGCACGCGACAGCAGCTCCAGCTTTCTGATCGGACTCGAGCTGCACGGGATGCGGGAAATCAACGAAGCCCTCGGCCACACCGCCTGCGACCGCCTGCTGTGCGAGCTCGCACGCGAGCTTGGCAATCGGGTTAACGCCCAGCAGCTCGTCGGCCGGGTGGGCGGAGGACAGTTCGCGGTGCTGCTGCCTGCAACTTCACGCGCACAGGCCACTGCTGTGCTGCAGGCACTGCGGGAAATGAGTTCCGGATTCCGTTTCCCGCAGGACAGGGAACATCGCGAGCTGCGCTTCGAACTTGAGCTGGTAGAGATCAACGGTCCGGCCGGAGACCGCCAGAAGCTGCTTGGCAGTGCGTTCTGCCATATCGCGCCAGCGCATCCCGCTGCCGCGGCGGGCCCGCGGCTGCGTCCGGTGGCATCATCCGGCCCCGGTCCGGCACCGGCTGCTGCCGCGACGCATCACGGAATGCTCGATCCGGTGCTGCAGGATGCCGTGTCAAAGGAACGCTTTCACCTGCTGTTCCAGCCGCTGATCAATCTGCGTGGCGAACCACGCCAGTACTACGAGGCCTGCCTGTACCTCGAGACGGAAAATGGGACGATGCTGCCCTCCGCACAGTTCATGCCGGCTGTCGAGAAAGCCGGCTTCGCCAACAGGGTCGACCGCTGGGTAGTGCAGCGGTCGATCACCGCACTCGGCAAATGCGGGGGCCAGCAGGCGCGTGCCGAACTGTTCGTGCCACTGTCCGGTTCGGCTGTCGCTGACCCTATGCTTCTGCCTGCGATCCAGCAGCATGTCAAGGCGATGCGGCTGAGCCCCGCGAGACTGCATTTGCAGATTCCCGGAGAAGCACTGAAACAGTACGGCGACGGCTCGCTGTCGTTCCTGCAACGGATAACCGATGCAGGTATCGAGATCGCGCTCGACGACTATGATCCGGCAATGTTCGACGCCCAGCAGCTTGCTGAAATTCCGGCAAATTTCATCAAGATCAACTGCGCCCTGGCCAGATGCGCGGATGAGGCGGTTCTGCGGCACGCTGCCAGCGATGCGAGGGCATGCAGCAAGCAGAGCGTCGCGGCACGCGTCGAGGACATGACACTGTTCGCACTGCTCTGGAACTGCGGGCTCGACTACGTGCAGGGCGAATCCCTCAGCCCGCCGGCCTCCGAGATGAATTACAACTTCGAGAGCGAACAGACCCTGACTTCGGACCGGCCACCGGCGAACCCCTGGCAGGCGCACGCGGTCTGATTCGCGCTGCGGTTACCGGCGCAGTTCCGTCACAGAAGGCTGCGGCCGGCAATGACCGCCTTTTCCTGTGCCTCCAGGGAGTCACGCTCAGTGCGCGCCGGCACGGCGAGGCCACGCCCGACTGCGGGGCGGGACGCCATGGTATCCAGCCAGCGACGGATGTTGGGCAGACTCTCGATGGATACTCCCGCCCATTCGTGGCTGCGCACCCACGGAAAGACGGCGAAGTCGGCAATAGACACTTCGTCTACCAGGTACTTCCGCCCGTCGAGCTGACGTTCCAGTACCTGGTACAGCCGCAGCGTTTCAGCCTGATAACGCTCGATGGCATAGGGAATTTTCTGCGGTGCGTAACGGAAGAACACGTTGGCCTGGCCCTGCATCGGTCCGATTCCCGCCATCTGGAACATGAGCCACTGCATCACACGTGAGCGTGCGCGCGCGTCCGTGGGCAGAAAGCGGCCGGCTTTTTCCGCCAGATAGACCAGGATCGCTCCGGATTCGAACACGGCAAAGCTGTCCTCATCGTGATCGATGATCGCCGGTATGCGTCCGTTGGGATTGATCCTGAGAAACCACGGCTCCTTCTGCTCCCTGCGTCCGAGGTCGACGGGGCGCACGCGGTACGGCAGCCCCAGCTCTTCCAGCATGATGGACACCTTGTATCCATTCGGCGTTCCGGCGGTAAACAGCTCGATCATCGTCGGGTCTCCTGCATTGCGATGCTTCCATCACGATGAGACTGCGTTCGCAGACAGCCGGTTCCCGACACCGGCGCCCCGACTGCCCCACCGGACCCCGACAGGCGCACACCGTTTCAGCTGGACCGCGGGATGGAGGGCAGTCCCGGTAAAAATGCGACAATACGGCAGTTTTTTGTCATTTTTTCTTGACTTTTGCCGTCACACACTCCTACCCTTGCGCGGAGCTGCATCCATGGAGGCCGAGTGCCCCGCACATCCCTGGGTTTCACAAGCAGGCAGGCAGGCGCCGTCACCGGACTGACACTCCGCCAGCTCCATTACTGGCGCAAAACCGGTCTCATCTCCGCATCCGGCCACACTGGCGGAGGGCATGCCCGGTACAGTTTCCATGACCTGGTTGCCCTGCGCGCTGCCCGGCGACTGCTCGACGCGGGTGTGTCACTGCGGCAGATCCGCCGCAGCATCGGTTCCCTTCAACGCCTGCTTCCCACTCTTGAGCAGCCTCTGGCCCAGCTTTCGGTGGTCGTCACCGGAGACGTCGTACTGGTATTCCGTGACGGACTTGCCTTCGAGGCGGTAAGCGGCCAGGAGTGGATCCTTCCGCTCGCGGAGCTGCAGCGGGACCTGGGGCAGCTTGGGATCATGGCCGCGGAGGATCACCTGCCGCACCAGGGCGAACTTTTCGCAAGTCCGGCCGCAGTGCCGCGCAAACACAAGCCGGCACATGGCCGCAGCGGCCGATCCATCAACCAGTCCCGGCCGGCGGGAAGCCGGCGCAACGGGTAGACCGGGAAAACAAATAATACCGCCGGTCGTTCTGGAACCGGCGACCCAACGAGGCACACATATGACCGTTATTGCGATCGCCAACCAGAAAGGGGGCTGTGGCAAGACTACGACGGCAATCAACCTCTCGGCCTGTCTCGGACGCAAGGACCGGCGCGTTCTGCTGGTCGACATGGACCCCCAGGGACACGCCAGCCTCGGACTGGGAATGCGCTGCGACGAAATTCCGGGGCTATACGAAGTGTTCGCCGGAGAGGCGTCGCTCGGCGAAGTCATCCTGCCGCAGGTAGCTGCGGGCGTCGATGTCGTGCCTGCCACGATCTCGCTCGCTGCAGCCGAACACCGCCTGCCGGACGGCAGCGAACGCGAGCGCCAGCTCACCATGCATCTGGCGCATTTCCGGCACCGCTATGACTACGTCATCATCGACTGTCCACCGACGCTCGGCTTTCTGTCGATCAACGCACTGCGCGCGGCAGACCAGGTCCTGATTCCGATGGAGCTGAGCCTGTTTTCGGTCGATGGCATCGAGAGGCTGCGTGAGACGGTATCATTGCTGCGCGACCGGTGCGGGCTCGACATCCCGATGCGCATCCTGCCAACCCTGGTCGACGACCGGACACGCCTGTCACGCACGCTGCTGCGCCAGATCTGGGAGCGGTTTGCCGACGAGGTCACCCCGCTGATGGTTCATTACACGGTGCGACTGAAGGAGGCGGTATGCGAAGGTCTGCCGATCATCGATTTCGATCCCGGGTGTGTCGCGGCCACCGAGTATAACCGGCTCGCGGACGAGGTGCTGAAAGGCCTGGGCGAACGCCGCCGCGACCGGGTGCAAGAGCACGCGGGAACCAGGACGAACGACACCCCTGCCAATGCCGCCCAGCCCCTCAACACACCGAAACCCCCTTCCCTGTCCGGTGGCCGCGGCCATCCCCGGCGCACCGTACTCCGTTTCCCGGGTCTCGCCGCCAAAAACATCCAGGTTGCCGGTGATTTCAACGACTGGGTGCCGGACCAGGGCATCGAGACCCGGATCGTGGGCAACAGCGTGGAAAAAATCCTCCTCGTTGCCCCCGGGCTCTACCAGTACCGCCTGGTTGTCGACGGCAACTGGCAGGACGACCCGGTCAATCCTGCGCGTATCCCGAACCATGTCGGCGGCCACAATTCGCTGCTGCGCGTGCAGGAAACTGCCGAACTCATGGACCTGCAATGACCACCTCGCGCGGCGGCAGGGTATCCGGAACCCGTGAGCGGCTTGCTGGCATCAGCCAGTATTTCCTGAGCGAACCCCAACCCGGCCCGGCTGCCACACGCGGCGCGATCCCCGAGACCGAGCTGCTTCCAGTGCTCGTGGACTCGGAACTGGCACAGGCCTTCGTCTATGCCCTGGCACGCGCCCTGCATGCCCGCGGCATTACGGCACTGGTGCTGCACGTTGAATCGAGCCTGCGCAGCAGCGACCCCCGTTCCTCGTCGCTGCGCAGCCGCCTGGACTCACCTGTCGTCCTGCGCACCCACCTGCATGACGAGATCAGCGGCGCCAAGCTGCCGCCGCGCATCTGCCTCATACCGGTGACCAATGGCCAGGACCCGCATCTGCGCGATTACCGGCATGTGCTGGTCATGCTCGGCGCCTCGCTGCCGGCTCTCAAGCGCGCCTACCTCGGCATCAAGCGCCTCCCCGGTGGCGGCGTGAGCAGCCGCATCGGCGCCATTGTCGTCGGCGCCACCGACGACACGGAAATCCGTCATTTCTCCACGCACCTCGCCGCCGCCGCGATGCGTTTTCTCAACCGTGAGGTGGTTCCGCTCGGAGGAATCGTCGCCGCGGACCCGGAATCCGAGCTGTCCGGCCATGCCGGTCCGGCTGCGAGACCGTCGCTCGACAATATTGTCGACGCGCTTCTCGGAAACGGATTTCTGGGCCCGCATGGCAATGCAGCGCCCGGTGGTCCGGGAGCAGCTGCGGGCGGTGTGCCAGGCAGGATCCGCTGACATGGCGCGGCAGATCCGTCACGAACCGGTCCCGTCCGAACCCGCCCTGCGGGACCTCATCGTCGCGTCGCTTGATTCACTTGCCGGACCTGCGACGCTGCTCGATGCCGAGCTGCCCTGTGCCGGCAGACCCGTGCTGGCCCTCGATGCCGCGCGCCGCCTCACGCTCATCAGCTTCGATCCCGAGGATGGCATCGAGGCACTGCTGTCTGGCCTGACAGCCTGGGACGAAATGCGCGCCGCCGGGCCCTGGCTGCAGAAGCTGTACCCGGTGACGGCGGGCGAACCCGGCGCGCCGCTGCTGCCGCCCCAGCTCATCGTGCTCACGCCGACGCCACTGCCGGGTACCAACCTGATCACCGCCGGCGAATCAGGCCTGAAGATCCTCCGGTTCCGCGTTCTTTCAGTGGACGGACAGGCCGCGCTGCTGGTCGAGCCACCGGCACAGCCGTCCGCAGCGCTATCTGCCGGGGGCCCGCCCCTTACCCAGAACCGCACCACGCCGACCGCAGACCTGGATCTAACTGCCGAGGAAGCCGCCTTTCTTGCATCCGCGTATCCGTGACAGCCGGTCGCGCGCCCGCCACGAGCGGACCGGCCCGCTCAGTGCGGGGCCGGCCCCTCGGTCACCTGAACCAGATCTCCCGGCTTCAGCCAGCGCGCATAAGCCGCCTTGACCTGTGCCGCGGTCAACCTGAGGTACTTGCGGGCCGCAATGGTCGGCTCGTCCAGGGGCAGATGCAGCCGTGCACGCCCGAGCAGACCGGCAGCGATCTGGTCGAGACTTGACTCTGAAAGCGGAATCTCGCGCAGCAGCAGCGCCTTGGCGCGCCGCAGCTCGACAGGACTGACCGGCGCGGTCTGCATCGCACGCAGGTCACGCACGATGATGGCCCGTGCACGGGATACATTGGGCGGATCACAGGCGTAACTCACCGAATACACCGAACGCGTCCGGCCTATGTCAAAAGACGACGACACGTAATAGACCAGGCCGTTTTCCTCCCGCAGGTCGTGATAGAGACGGGTCGCATAGAACGCGCCGCCGAGAACGTGGTTGCCGAGCTCCAGCGCATAGTAGCCGGGATTAGACCGCGTAAGCCCCAGATTGACCGCCAGTGTGACGCTGTCCTGGACCCGGCTCGAATCCGGCACGTTCGTGACCGATGACCGGTTGGGCGGTACCGGCGGCAGCAGCGTGCGCGGCTTCGGGCCATGGGCCCGCCATCCACCGAAGTACTTCTCCACGGCACGACGCGCGACGGCGGGAGAAATCTTCCCGATTACGACGATGGTCGTGAGATCAGGCCGGAACACATGGTGGTAGTAGGCCCTGACATCCTTCAGCGTAAGCGATGAAACCGTTGCCGGCGTCGTCTGGCGCAGTGCCGGATCATGCGGGGGGTAAAGCGCCGTAGCCAGCGCACGGCCCGTGAGGTAGTCCGGGCTTTGCAGCACCCCCGCGACGCTCGCAGCCGTCTGTCGCCGCACCACGCTGAATGCCTTTTCAGGAAGCGCCGGATGCAGCTCGTTGTCTGCCAGCAGGGCCATGCCGCGTTCGAAACCAGCCACCGGCACCTGCAGCGTGAAATCCGTTCCGGCAGACTCGCTGGCCGCGATGTCATCGAGCGCCTTCTGGAATGCAATCCGTCCGAGCGTGGTCGTTCCGTAGCGGAAAAGATCGCCGAGTACACCGCTCACGCCGTCCTGTCCGCGGGGCGTTTCCAGCGCCGGATTGTTGCTGATGTGTCCGAATACGCTTACGGTACCGCTGACCGTTTCCGGCTGGACAATGAGCCGTATCCCGTTCGGCAGACGCATGTCAGCCGGATGCACGACCGACGGCGGCACTTCCAGCTTACGCAGCCGCCGCCGTGCCCACGGCGGAAGCACAACGTGTCTCGTCTGCGTGGGAGTAAACGACTCCTTGCCTCCAAACCCTTTCACGCTCACCGGCTTGCCCGAAGTCGCCGGGGTCAGCACCGCGACCACGGTGTTTTTCATGTCCAGGTATCTGCGCGCCACACGGTTGACGTCGGCGGTGGTGACGCGGGAAATCGCCCGCAGATCATCGTCCGGCGACTGCCGGCCCTCGACGGCAAGCGCCTGCGACCAGGTATCGGCAAGCCCGGGAACCGAATTCTTCTGGAATTCCGCGGCTGCAAGCTCGCGCCGCTTGGCGGCATGGACCAGGTCCGCAGGAAAACCGTTCCGCAGATCCGCAGCAAGAATCGCGCGGATGCGTTTGACAAGCACCATGCCTTTCGCGCCCCGAGGGAAAGCGGCGGCTGCATAGCCAATGCCGGCACGGGGAAGCTGCTGCAGCGCAAAGCCCGTATTGAGAGCCTCGCCCCGCGGCACCATCGCATAAAGCGTGCTCCGGCGGTTGTTCAGTACGTCGCTCAGCACCTGCATGGCCGCAAAATCCCGGCTCGCAAGCCCGGGAACACGGAATGCGATCACCGCCAGCCCGTAGGGCTGGTCGGTCGGCATGCGAATGACCTGGGATTTGAACCGATGCAGGATGACCGCCGGACGCGCCGGCAGCTTTTTCGCCGGTATGCCCGCAAAATAGCGCTTCACATTGCGCAGGACATTGTGGGGACGGACATTTCCGACGATGACCAGAATCGCGTTGTTTGGCGCATACCAGTCCCTGTGGAATCTGCTGAGCATCGCTCCGGTGGTTTTGTTGAATGATGCGCGCGTGCCGAGCGCATCATGCGCATAGGGGCTGCCCCGGAACATCGTCGCCAGCAGCCGGGTATAGAGCACGTACTCCGGATCCGAGAGATCCTGTGCCACTTCCTGTTCGATCGCACCCCGTTCCTTGGCCCACAACGGCTCGCTGTCGAGCACCCCACGCATGCGGATCGATTCGATATGCAGGGCAATGTCGAGATCCTGGGCGGGAACCGTGAAGTAGTACTGCGTCGCGGTCTGCTGGGTGTCAGCATCGAACTTTCCGCCCATCTCGGCAATGATGTCCGCGAGCTGGTCGGCAGACAATCCCGGACTGCCCCGGAACATCATGTGTTCCTGCGCATGCGCCATGCCCGGAAAACCCGCGGGCGCCTCGTTCGATCCCACGAGGTAATTGATTTCCGTGGTCACCACCGGTGCCAGGGTGTCGCGCACGATGACAACGCGCAACCCGTTGGCGAGCGTCGCGCGCAACACTGACCGGCCGAACACGCCGGTATCCATGGAGGCGGCAGCCGGCGCGTCCATGGCGACGGCCATCACCACGACCAGCAGCGCGCGAAGCAGCCCTCTGCAAAAATCCGGCAAAACCTGCCGCCCGAGGCCAGCGGCCTCACGTTCTATCCGTTGCCTCATCATGATTGTTCCCGGTGGAGACCGAGCACCCGGTCGATTTCCTTTCACCCTGCCCGTGCGAAACGGGGCCTGTCCGTAACTGGCGCCCGGCCATGATTGTGAACAGTAACCGGCGCTACGATAGCATGGTGTCTCGCCGTGTTGCCACAGGACGGAGCGATCACGGCCGGGTGCATCGCATCCTTGCCCTTGCAGCGTGAGACCGTCGCAAGGGCGCGCAGTTCCGCGGGTGCCGATCGCCGCTGCGACGGGATCACCCGGATGCAGACCGTCTGTCCCCCGGATCTTGTCTGGCCCGGTGGGGCGCCGTACCATGAATGCCCTACCCGCTGCGGAATTTCGGACCACATGGCAGACAGGCAGAACCCGCTGTTCCGCTACATTCTGCTGCCGCATTCCCGCAGACGCCGCGGGCAGTGCTGCGGGCCGACACTGCACTCACCCTTCCTATGCGCAGGCGCGGACCATTCCCTCAGCACTGCGGCAGACACGTCCTCACCGGAGAATCAACGATGACAGGCAACGAGACCATCATCAAGGAACTGCGTGCGGCACTGGAGAACGAACCGCGTGTGCGGATGCACCACAATGCCATTCATATCACGCTCAGCGATGGCGCGCTGACGGTCGAGGGAGAGGTGGACAGCATCGCCGTCAAGCGGGTGGCGCTGGCGCAGGCCGGGGCCTTCAACGGCGTGCATCGCACAATCGATCTGCTGCGCATCGCCCCCGCGGAACACAAGGGCGATGGCGCCGTGCGCGATGCGCTGGGGCGATTCCTGCTCGGCGAAGGCGCATTCCTGGACTGCGCGATACAGGCGCAGAACAGGGACAGTACGGTCGTGCTGCGCGACCCCGGGCCGCAGTCACGGGGATCCGTCAGCCTGAAGGTGCACGATGGTGTGGTGACGCTGCAGGGAAGCGTCGGGAGCCTTTCCCACCGCAGACTTGCGGGCGTCCTGGCCTGGTGGACTCCCGGCTGCCGGGATGTGGTGAATGAGCTCGAGGTGACCCCCGTCGAAAACGATCACGATGACGAGATTCTCGATGCCCTGCGGCTTGTGCTCGAAAAGGATCCGCTCGTTCACGCCGACCAGATACGCGCTGACGCACACGATGGCGTGGTCACACTGCATGGACTGCTTGCAACCGGGGAAGAGCGCAAGATGGCCGAGCTCGATGCCTGGTACCTGCTCGGGGTACGCGACGTGATCAACCGGATCGAGGTCCGGCAATAGCGAAAAGCGGCGCTGTCTCAGAACTTCTCGACGTCCGGCCGCAGGTCGAGTTCGTGCGTCCAGGCGGAACGGTCCTGGCGGATGAGCTGCAGATAGCATTCCGCCACCGCCTCCGGCAGCAGACTCTGCTCTTGGCCGAAACCGCGGCGTGGCTCGCCCGACCAGATAAGACCATCGATCACGACATGGGCGACATGGATCCCGCGCGGTCCGAACTCCCTCGCGAGTGACTGCGCGAGCCCGCGCAGCGCGAACTTGGCCGATGCAAAGGCTGCAAACCCCGCGCCACCCCGCACGGATGCCGTGGCACCGGAGAAGAGCAGCGTGCCATGGCCCTGCTTCAGCATGCCGGGGATGACCTTCTGCGCACACAGCAGCGCACCCAGGCAGCTGACCTGCCACACTTCCGTAAACGCGGATTCCGAAAGCTCAAGCAACGGCGCGCCAACGAGCCGGCTGGCATTGTGAATGAAAACCGACACCTCGCCGATGCCCTGCTCGACAGCGGAGAAAGCCCTGTCGACAGACTGCGCGTCGCTGACGTCACACTGTACCGGTATCAGTATGCCACCCGCCGCGCGCACCTCTTGGGCCAATACCCCGGCAAAATCGCCGCTGCGGGCGAGCGCAGCGACGGCGTAGCCGGCCTGCACCAGCGACCGGCACAGGGCGGCACCCAGGCCCGGCCCGACCCCTGCGACCACCGCGGCTTTCCCGTGACCTGTCATGAACCGGTCTCCTCTGGCTGCCTGTCCCTTATCGCATGTCCGGGGCGCACGACCGCTGCATGGGTCGCGCGCCCCGGTGCCACACCGGCTTTGCCGGTGGATCCGGCAGGGCCGGCTAGCGCAGCTTCAGCTTCAGCCGTTCGTCCAGGCTCAGGCTGCCTGCGCCGTACGCCGCAAGGATGAGGAAGCCGCCGGTCATGCTCAGGTTCTTCATGAAGTTGATCATCTGCATCTCGTCCTGCGGGTGATAATGCACGAGGACGGCGGTTGCCACGCAGAATGCAGCCAGCATCAGCGACGCCACGCGGGTATAGAAACCAAGCAGCACGGCCAGCCCTCCACCCAGCTCCAGCGCGATGACAAACGGGGTAAGCCATACAGCCAGCCCGAGGTGCTGCATGTACTGCTCGAAACCGCTATAACCCTGGATCTTTCCCAGCCCTCCCCACAGGAAAATCACTATCATCAAAACGCGTCCCAGAAGATTGGTCATATTTTTCATTGTCTTTCTCCGATGGATGTTAAGCTGATACGACTGCATGACGCGGTAGCTGCCCGACTATCAGCCGCATCATGCTGCCGTTGAAAGGGATGGGTAGTCAATGTAGCCCTTCGCCCCGCCCTGATAGAAGGTCTGCTGGTCCGCCTGTGCGAGCGACGCACCGCGCCGGAAACGTTCCGGCAGGTCAGGGTTGGCAATGAACGGCACCCCGAAAGCCACCAGGTCTGCATCGCCCTTGCGGATCACCTCGTTGGCGCGGTCACGGTCAAAACCCGTGTTGGTCATGAGTGTGCCACGGTATACCCTGCGGTAATGCTCGGTCACATTGGTGACCATGTTCGCAATGCCCGAAAGATCACCCTGTGCCTCGCGCAGATGCAGGTAGGCCAGACCGTAGGCCGACAGTGCACCGATGACCGTGTCGTAGAGTCCGCGGGTATCGGAATCGGCTGGCACGTTCCAGGTATTGGCCGGAGACAGCCTCACCCCGACACGGTCAGCACCGACCGCTGCGATGACTGCTTCGGTAACTTCGAAAAGGAACCGCGCACGGTTGGCCACGCTGCCACCGTACTGGTCGGTACGCAGGTTAGTGCCATCGCGC
This sequence comes from Pseudomonadota bacterium, assembly GCA_021778035.1. Classification (GTDB taxonomy): domain Bacteria; phylum Pseudomonadota; class Gammaproteobacteria; order Acidiferrobacterales; family UBA6901; genus JAJYCY01. The sequence continues at coordinate 2,921 of JAJYCY010000028.1, read as the reverse complement.
AGAAACTGCTCGATCAGGTATCCGTTTGCACCATGGACCTCGACGCCGTCCATCCCGGCATCCATTGCGCTCTTTGCCGCCCGGGCAAAGTCCTGGACGATCTGCTTCACTTCGTGCGTTTCGAGGGCACGCGCGGTAACCGTGTCCTTCAATCCCATGGGCGTGTACGCCTGGGTGGCGGGATTGATGGCCGAGGGCGCCACGGGCAAGGCGCCTCCATGGAAGTCCGGGTGCGAAACATAGCCGACATGCCACAGCTGCAGGAAGATCCGCCCGTTTCTGGCGTGAACGGCATCGCTTACCTTGCGCCATCCGGCAACCTGTGCCGGCGTATGGATGCCCGGTGTATGCACGTATCCGATCCCCTGCGGAGAAATCTGGCTTCCCTCGGTGATGATCAGCCCTGCGGATGCCCGCTGGGCATAGTACTGAGCGATCAGGTCGGTCGGGGCCCGCTCGGGATTGTCGGCGCGCGAGCGCGTCATGGGCGCCATGGCGATACGGTTGTTCAGCGTGTACCGGCCGAGTTTCACTGGGGTCAGGATGGGTTGGTCAGTCATAGTCACGTGCTCCTTGATCGATATTTCTGTGTTTTCATATATCTAGAAAGATAGATATATTGGTTCAAAAACCTCCCTGCAGGAGGGCCAAGCCGCCTCTAGATTCCGTCCTTCAGAAATTGCTCCAAAGCGTGGATCGCGGATTCGTTGCGTTCATAGAACGTCCACTGCCCTTCGCGCCGGGCGATTACCAGGTCCGCCTGGAGCAGCAACGCCAGAAAGTGCGATACGGTCGACTGCGACAAGCCCAGTTTTGCCTGGATTTCCCCAACGCACACCGCTCTGCCCCGCGGACGTCCGTTCGGTGCTGGACCGAAATGCTTTTCCGGATCCTTCATCCAGTGCAGGATTTTGAGTCTTGATTCGTTTGCCAGCGCCTTGAAGGCGGCCACTTGATCCATGAGATTCAGTATATCGAAGTTTTTAGATATGTCAATATAATCGAATGGAATACCCGGACCGGGACGGCCGACGCGGGATGCCCCGCGACGACGCAGCCGGCCCTATTCGGTGTGCAGCAGAAGGGAGAGCACTGTGTAGGTGCGGCTGCTATAGTCGCCGAAGGCCAGCGCAACGCCATCGGCGGTGGTGCGCACCACACGCGCGACGACATGGTGCTGGTCCAGGCGGCCGCGGTCGGAAAGCGCGAGGACCGCCTCGACCTCTGACTGAGGGGGAAGCCCGTCTGCCGGCATTTCCACAAACGCGCCATTGAGGCTCAGATCCCTGGTCTTCCAGAGGCCTGCGGAATCAAGCTGATGGTTGACGATGATATCGATGCAGACCGGTCTGCGCGCAGCAAACCGCTTGTCGCTGCCCATTGCCCCTCCCTGAACGAGCCCATTGCGGCAGATAGCCGGTCCGGCGTATCCGCGCGCGCCGGCCGGCACGCTTTCCTCTAGACAGCCGGATTGATGGCCAGACCCGCGTTCGCGGACGGTTCCGTCAGGCTGACGTACAGCAGCCGCGACAGCGCCGAATAGGTGTGATTCCCGTACCCACCGAAACGCAGGGCTACTCCATCCCTGTCGGCCCGGACGATGCGTGCCGGAATATGGTGGCGTTCCTCGCCGTTGCGCGACCGCAGGGCAAGAATGGCGCCGACCTCGCAATCTGGCGCAAGGTCCTCCTGCGCCATCGTGATCAGCGCGCCATGCATGCTGAGATTCTTTGTTTTCCAGCGTGCTGAATAGTCAAGCTTATGCGTGATGTAGATGTCCACCGTCACCGCCCGGCGTTCGGTAGCCCGTTTTTTCACCCGCATGTTCTGCCCCCCTCCCTTTTTTCACTGACCGCTCCCCACGGAAAACACCGCCGGTCATCCTGGCCATGTCTGGACAGTCCGACGGCCGCGCTGCGGACGCCGACGCCCTGAATACCTGGAGCTGACCTGCCTTGGGCAGGTAGGATATGATTTCCCCGCTGACTACTGTACGCTTCCATGCTAACAGGATCAACGCGGATGGCCGAGCTTACCATTCACCGGGAACTGATGCCCGCAGAGCCTCTGCGGAAGCGGGTGCCGGAGCGCGATGCCGATGGCGGTCCGCTTGCCGACGTAATGGTCCTGCTCCCGGGGCTACGTGAGCTGCCGGCACATCTGCTGCAGAAGGCAATTGCCCAGATCCAGGCGGTATGCGGGTGCTACGCCCACGTGGTCGCTTTTGCTGAACTCAATGTCCGTCTCAATCTGCTTTTCGTCTCGGTGAAACCCGTGACCGGCATCCGCAACGAAATCTTTGATGCGCTGCGCTGCATTCTTCCGCAGGCCCGGCTCGTTTCCCACATTTGATCCGTACCTGGCGAAGCGCGCCGCTGTCCGCCATGCAGCGGCAGCGTGCGCACCCTGCCAGACAGGGCTCGAGAAACCGCCAGGACACGCTAACGCGTGTACAGCAGGTTTACCAGCTGGGTATAGGTCTCATCGTCGTAATGGCCGAACTTCAGCGCCACACCACTTTCCTGGACGCGGATAGCCGTGGCCGGAAGCCGGATTTCCACGGGCTCTCCCTTGGCGTAGTACCGCAGCACGAACTCGACGGCTGCGCCTTCGTCCAGGTCGCGGACCTCCATCTCGACGAAGGCCCCGCTCATGCTCATGTTGCGGACGCGCCAGGCGCCGGAATAGGTCAGCCCGTAGTTGATGACGGCTTCGTAGGGCAGTTCGGAACGCAGGCTGGTACGCAGATGCGGATCCTTGCTGTGATCACGCAGCGGCGCTTTGGGAGGCCAGACCTGATCCGCCGTCTGGGGCAAAGCTCGTCCGATCCACACTGCGTCGCTGAGAGCGACGCCGGCATGACCACCTTGTGCAGACTTTCTATCCATTGCTCTTCTCCTCCTCCCTTTGGTACAGCCGTC
>JAJYCY010000001.1:80654-92358 GCA_021778035.1 Pseudomonadota bacterium | reverse complement strand
TCAAGCTGGTTGACGAGAAGATCATCCGCCGCCACCGCGCGCTTCCGATTTTCAAGCGTGGTTCCAAGCTGTTCGTCGCTATCGCCGATCCGACCAATCTCCAGGCGCTGGACGAGATCAAATTCCATACCGGTCTTGGCGCCGAACCCATCCTGGTGGAAGAAGCCAAGCTGGGCATGGCCATCGACAAATGCCTGGAGGCGGCCGATACGACGCTTCTCGACCTTGCCGGCAGTGATGACCTGGAAGCGCTCGAGATATCTTCGGACGAAGACAGCAAGGCGAAAAGTGCTGCTGGCGACGAAGGCGATGTCAACGATGCGCCGATCGTCAAGTTCGTAAACAAAGTACTGATGGATGCCATCAACCACGGCGCTTCCGACATTCATATCGAACCTTACGAGAAGTCCTACCGCGTGCGCTTCCGCCAGGACGGCATGCTCCACGAGGTGGCCAGTCCCCCGCTGGCGCTGTCGGCACGCATTGCCGCCCGCATCAAGATCCTGTCGAGACTGGACATTGCCGAACGCCGGGTTCCGCAGGACGGGCGCATGAAACTGCGGATCTCAAGGAACCGCGCGATTGACTTCCGTGTCAGTACCCTGCCGACCCTGTTCGGCGAGAAGCTGGTGATGCGTATTCTGGATCCGGCGTCCGCCTCCATCGGGGTGGAAAAACTTGGGTTCGAACCCGCCCAGAAGCGGCTTTTCCTTGAGGCCATCGAACGCCCCTATGGGATGGTGCTGGTGACTGGCCCTACCGGCAGCGGCAAGACGGTGAGCCTTTACACTGCCGTGAATATGCTCAATACGCCGGATCGCAATATTTCCACGGCAGAGGATCCGGTCGAAATCAATCTTCCCGGAATCAACCAGGTCAACGTCAACGAGAAGTCAGGGCTTACGTTCTCGGCCGCCATGCGGGCATTCCTGCGTCAGGATCCCGATGTGATTCTCGTCGGTGAGATACGCGACCTCGAAACCGCGGAGATCGCCATCAAGGCGGCGCAGACGGGCCACATGGTGCTGTCGACACTGCACACCAACGACGCTCCACAGACTCTTAGCCGCCTGGTCAACATGGGCGTTGCCAGCTTCAATATCGCCTCGGCTGTGAACCTTATCGTGGCCCAGCGCCTTGCACGACGTCTGTGTCCGGCGTGCAAGAGGCCGCATAGCCTTCCGAAACAGGCGCTGCTCCAGGTGGGTTTTGCGGAAGAAGAGATTCCGAACCTCAAGCTGTATGAGCCGGTAGGCTGCGACCAGTGCACCGATGGCTACAAGGGGCGGGTGGGGATCTACCAGGTCATGCCGATATCCGAGGCCATCGGCGCGATCATCATGCGCGAAGGCACCGTGCTTGATATCGAGGAACAGGCGAAAAAGGACGGCATTCCTGACCTGCGGATGTCCGCCCTGCAGAAGGTACGTGAAGGCACTACCAGCCTCGCGGAAATTGAACGCGTAACCAACCTGTAACAACCCAATCCATGGCACAGACAGCCGCACAGGCACCCAAATCCAAGCTGAGCACCTTCAACTGGGAGGGTGTCGACAAAAAAGGCCGCCGCATCAAGGGCGAGACCCAGGGCATCAGCGTGGCCTACGTCAACGCCGTGCTTCGCCGCCAGGGCATCAACCCGGTGAAGGTACGCAAACAGGCGGCAGCGCTGTTCAAGCGCAAACGCAAGATAGCGCCAAAAGACGTGGCCATATTCACCCGCCAGTTCGCCACCATGATCCAGGCAGGCATCCCAATCGTGCAGTCGTTCGAGATTGTTGGCAAGGGCCATGACAACCCGAGCATGCAGGAGCTGCTGGCGTCGGTTAGACAGGACATCGAGTCCGGCACCAATCTGAGCACGGCACTCGGCAAACACCCGCTCTATTTCGATTCCCTGTACTGCAATCTGGTCGCGGCGGGCGAACAGGCGGGTATTCTTGACACGATCCTGGACAAGGTAGCGACCTACAAGGAAAAGGTCGAGGCGATCAAGGGCAAGATCAAGTCGGCGCTGTTCTATCCGGCTGCAGTGGTCGTGGTGGCATTTGTCATCACCGCCATCCTGATGATCTTCGTGATTCCGGAGTTCAGCAGCCTGTTCAAGAGCTTCGGCGCGCAGCTTCCGGCACTGACCCTCGCCGTGATCCACGTCTCGAACATTTTCCGGCAGTACTGGTGGGCGATTTTTGGCGGACTGGGTGGCGCGGTATTTTTTTTCGGATACAGCTACAAGCGCTCCCCCAAGATGCAGCACCTGCTGGACCGCGCAATTCTCCGTGCTCCGGTAATCGGACAGATCGTCAAGAAAGCGACCATTGCGCGCTTCGCGCGTACCCTGGCGACCATGTTCGCGGCCGGTGTTCCTCTGGTCGAAAGTCTCGAGGCGGTGGCGGGCGCGGCCGGCAACCGCGTTTATCATGATGGAGTCATGGACGTCAAAGCCGATGTCAGCACTGGCAGCCAGCTCCAGTCGTCCCTGGAGAAAACCGGGCTGTTTCCCAACATGGTGGTCCAGATGGTTGCCATCGGCGAAGAAGCCGGCGAGCTCGATACCATGCTTGGAAAGGTCGCGGATTTCTACGAGGAGGAAGTCGACAACGCTGTCGACTCCCTCAGCAGCCTGATGGAACCGGTCATCATGGTGGTACTCGGCACGATAGTGGGTACGCTGGTTATCGCCATGTACTTGCCCATATTCAAGCTCGCCTCGGTGGTCTGAGGCAGCGCCCTGCGGGCAGGGCTGCCTTCTGCGCATGTATTTCATTTCCTATTTCCAGACGCATTCCGCGGCATGGATTGTCCTTGCCAGCGTGCTCGGCCTGGTCATCGGAAGTTTCCTGAACGTGGTAATCCACCGCCTGCCCACAATGCTTGAACGCAGCTGGCGGCGGGAGTGTCGCGAGCTTCTTGGTACCGCTACCGACGCCGGAGCAGAACCCCGGTTCGACCTGATGTTTCCGGGATCAACCTGCCCGCACTGCGGTCACGCGATCCGCGCCTGGGAAAACATTCCAGTACTGAGCTACGTGGGACTGCGGGGCCGCTGTTCGGGATGCGGGCAGCGCATCTCCCTGCGCTATCCGGCCGTGGAGCTCTCTGCGGGCGTTTTTGCGGCGGTGACGGCGTTCCATTTCGGAGCCGGAGTGGCAGCCGCGGCGGCATGCGCGCTCGCGTGGAGCCTGATTGCCCTTGCGTTCATCGATCACGATCACCAGTTGCTGCCGGATGCGATCACGCTGCCACTTCTGTGGGCGGGCCTCATCGTGAACAGCTTTCATGTCTTTGTGCCGCTGCACGCGGCGGTGGCAGGTGCTGCTGCCGGATATCTTTCCCTGTGGCTGGTATACCACGCATTCCGCCTGATTACCGGCAAGGAAGGCATGGGGCACGGGGACTTCAAGCTGTTTGCCGCGCTGGGGGCATGGTTTGGCTGGCAGGAGCTGCCGCTGGTGATTCTGCTGGCTTCGGCGGTTGGGGCGCTGACCGGCCTGGGGCTCATTGTGCTGCGGGGGCGGGATCGTGCCCAACCGATACCGTTCGGCCCGTATCTCTGCATTGCGGGCTGGGTAGGACTGCTGTGGGGACATACTCTCACTGCCTACTACCTGCAGTTCGCCCACCTTGGCGGCTGATGCGCCTGCCATGCTGCACATCGCGCTGACCGGCGGCATCGGGAGCGGAAAATCCACGGTTGCATCGATGTTCGGACAGCACGGTGCACCGGTTATCGACGCCGACGAGATCGCCCGTGACCTGGTACGGCGCGACGAACCGGCCTACCACGAAACCGTCCGCGCGTTCGGAACAGGAATCCTGGACACGAACCGGGAAATCGACCGCCAGCGCCTAGGAGAACGGATCTTTTCGGATGCGTCCGAGCGCAGGATCCTGGAAGGAATCATCCACCCGCGGGTACGGCAGGAAATCATTGCACGCACTACCCTGGCCAGCTTTCCGTACTGCATCATCGTCGTGCCGCTTCTTCTCGAAGCAAACATGCAGGACCTTGCTGACCGGATACTCGTGATTGAATGCAGCGAACAGCTGCAGATCGCGCGGGTCCGCACTCGCAGCAGTCTGAGCGAGGAACGTATCCGCCGCATCATGGCGACACAGGCGAGCAGCGCCGAGCGCAGGCTGATGGCTGATGACGTGATTGTCAACGACACGGATCTTGCAGACCTGCAACGACAGGTTGACCGGCTGCACGGACAGTATCTCGCGCTTGCAGCCCTGACACGCCCGCCGTCGGCCTGACAGGCGGGTACCCGTCACACCAGGCCGGCAATCACCGATTCGGGCTCCTCCGCGTCCCATACGCCGCTCAGCAGGGCTATCCCCCTGGCCCCGGCCTGTTGCGCGCTGCCAAGATCTTCCGCCCGTAGGCCGCCGAGCGCGTATACCGGCAGGCCGGCCGCGGCGCACAGCACACGGAACCGGTTCCAGCCGAGCGGCAAAGCTCCGGGATGCGAGCGCGTGGCCAGCACCGGGGAAAGCACGATGAAATCCGCGCCGATCCGGCGCGCGCGTTCCATCTGTGCGACGTCATGGCAGGATGCTGCGACCCGGTACCGGAGATCCAGCGGGCGCGACGCCATCTCTCCAAGCCGCTGGCCGTTGAGATGGATACCGTCGGCGCCGCACTCAAGCACCTGCTCGACCGGGGCATTCAGGAGCACCTGTGCCCCGTACTGATGGCAAAGCGCCACCACCTCGCGGGCATAGGTCCGGAAATCCGCCGCCGCAAGACCTGGTTCGCGCAGCTGGATCAGTCTCGCACCAGCCGCAAGCGTGTGTTCCAGCCGGCGGAGAAACTCTTCCCTCCCGAAACGTCCGGCGTCGGAAAGAAGATAGAGAACCGGCAGCCCAAGCGCGCGCAGCACCGGCCGGTCGGCATCGGGAAACTCGGATGCATCGAGGTCTTCCACGGCAACCCACCGGAGCGGCTGGTTTTCGCGCCCGAACGCAGTGCCGCGGAACCGGGTCACCGTCCAGACTTCAAGGTCTACCGTCCGGTCCGGATAGGCGTGGCGAACGGTAATGAGATGCTGCGCGGCGTCGACCGAAATACCCAGCTCCTCATCCAGCTCGCGCACGAGCGCATCGAAGCTGCGTTCTCCGGGCCGCTTTTTCCCGCCAGGAAACTCCCATCTGCCTCCCTGATGGGTCCCGGCATGGCGCCGCGCGATCAGCACCCGGCCGGAGGCGTCGGTCACGACTCCCGCGACCACTGCCATTATCGGGCCGTCAGCTGCGGTATTCGGCGTTGATTCGGACGTATTCATGGGACAGGTCGCTGGTCCACACGCGGACCGAGGCGGCACCGAGGCCGAGATCCACTTTCAGCGCAATCTCCTGCTGCGACATCGCGACCTTGCCCTGTTCCTCGGAATAGTCCGGCGCGCGTGCGCCGCCGCGTACGATGCATACACCATTGATGTGCATGGTTACGGACGCCACATCCAGCTGCCCGATGCGGGCGCGCCCCACCGCGGCCAGGATGCGGCCCCAGTTCGGGTCACTTGCAAAGAATGCGGTTTTGACAAGCGGAGAGTGTGCGATCGTATGCGCCACTTCCAGACATTCTTCCTCGGTGTGTCCGCCGCAGACGTCGACCGTGATGAATTTCGTAGCGCCTTCCGCATCACGTATGATCGCCTGGGCAAGCGTGGTGAAAAGCCGTGTCACCATCTGCAGCAGCGCCTGATAGGCCTGCCCTTCCGGCTGCCCGATCGTCTCCCCGCCGGCACGTCCGGTGGCAAGCAGCACACAGGAGTCATTGGTGGAGGTATCACCGTCAACCGTGATGCGGTTAAAAGACACGCGGGCCGCGCTGCGCACCAGGGCATCCAGCGCCGCCTGCCCGACCGGCGCGTCGGTAGCGATGAAGGCCAGCATGGTGGCCATGTTCGGGCAGATCATGCCCGCACCCTTGGCAATACCGGTTACGGTCACGGGGACGCCGCCGATCATCTCCCTCACCGTAGCCGCCTTCGGCTGCGTATCCGTGGTCATGATCCCGGCCGCCGCTTCGGTCCATCCGCGTTCATCCAGCGCTGCGATGCACCCCGCAAGCCCGGAGGTAATACGTTCGACCGGCAGGCGTTCCCCGATCACCCCGGTGGAGAAAGGAAGAATCTCGGTCGTGTCCACACCAAGCTGTCGGGCCAGCTCGTCACAGATCGCCAGCGCATCCTGCCTGCCGGGTTCGCCCGTGCCGGCATTGGCGAAGCCAGTATTGATCACCAGAGCCCGCGGACCGGCAAGTGCCAGATGGTCACGCGCGACAAGCACCGGTGCCGCGCAGAACCGGTTCTGCGTGAACACCGCCGCCGCGCGGGTTCCGGCCGCGCATTCGATCACGACAAGGTCACGCCGGTTCTGCCTGCGTATGTCGGCAGCTGTTGTTCCGATGCGGATTCCCGCTACCGGCAGCAGGTCAGGCAGCGGCTGGAGATTGACCGCCATAACTCAGCACATCCTGGTCCGATCGGATATCCGTGACGGCGGCGCGCCACGGATCATTAGCATGCACATTCGTCTGCACCCGTTCAGGCAAGCCTTCCGTGACACTGCTTGTATTTCTTTCCCGATCCACATGGACAGGGATCATTGCGGCCGATCTTCGGCTGCCCCCGCACCACCGGCTGCAGGGTGGCGGGCTGCGCCTGCTGGTCTTCCGGCCCACCCGCCACATCCGGATGCTCGAAGCGAATGTTCCTGTCCTGCTGGCGCTGCGCCTCAAGCAGCGCCACGTCATCCGGCTCGCGGATCTCGACCCGCATCACCAGACTGATCACTTCGCGCTTGATGCGGTCCAGCATGCTTGAAAACAGCTCGAACGCCTCGCGCTTGTATTCCTGCTTCGGATCCTGCTGCGCATAACCCCGCAGATGGATACCTTCACGCAGATGATCCATGGCCGCGAGATGGTCCTTCCACTGCGCGTCCAGAACCTGCAGCATGACCGCCTTCTCGAAATTCCGCATCACGTCAGGACCGACGGTCGCGCTCTTGGCGGCATGAACCCGCTCGAGCTCACCGAGAATGCGCGCGCGCAGCTTCTCTTCGTCCAGCGACGGATCTTCCTTCAGCCACGTTGCCACCGGAAGCTTCAAATCGAATTCCCGCGTCAGGTTCTCCTCGAGCTCGGGAATGGTCCATTGCTCCTCCAGGCTGTCGGGCGGAATCGAGTTGCGGACAAGCTCGTCGACCACATCGCGCCGAATTTCGGCGATGCTGTCAGAAATGTCGTCGACCTCCATCAGCCGGTTGCGCTGCTCGTAGATGACCTTGCGCTGGTCGTTGGCGACATCGTCGTACTCGAGCAGCTGTTTACGGGTATCGAAATTCCTGCTCTCCACCTTGCGCTGCGCGTTCTCAATAGCCCGCGACAGCCAAGGGTGCTCAATGGCCTCGCCCGGCTGCATGCCAAGTTTCTGCATCAGCCCCGACACCCGGTCAGACCCGAAAATGCGCAGCAGGTTGTCCTCGAGTGACAGATAGAACCGGGTCGAACCCGGATCGCCCTGCCGTCCGGAACGGCCGCGCAGCTGGTTATCGATGCGGCGGGATTCATGACGTTCGGTCCCGATGACATGCAGTCCGCCGGATTCCAGCACCTGATCATGGCGTTTCTGCCACCGTTCACGGACGTCCTGCTCCTTCTGGCGATCTCCGGCTACCTCGGCTTCCTGCAATTCGACGTCGACATTGCCCCCGAGCACGATATCGGTTCCCCGGCCAGCCATGTTTGTTGCGATGGTGACGGCGCCCGGCTGGCCTGCCTGGGAGACGATATGGGCTTCGCGCTCATGCTGTTTGGCATTGAGAACCTCATGCTGGATTCCCTTGCTCCTGAGCAGCTGCGAAAGATGCTCGGAACTCTCGATCGAAACCGTACCAACGAGAACCGGCTGCTTCCGGCCGTTACATTCGAGAATGTCGCTGATGATGGCATCGCTCTTTTCCTGAACGGTGCGGTAGACCTGGTCACCGTGATCCTTGCGGACCATCGGACGGTGCGTGGGAATGACAACCACCTCAAGCCCGTAGATCTGCTGAAACTCGAATGCCTCGGTATCCGCCGTACCGGTCATTCCGGACAGCTTCTGGTACATGCGGAAGTAGTTCTGGAAAGTGATCGATGCGAGCGTCTGGTTCTCGTTCTGGATCTGCACTCCTTCCTTGGCTTCCACAGCCTGATGAAGTCCGTCCGACCAGCGACGCCCGGTCATCATGCGTCCGGTGAATTCATCGATGATGATGACCTCATTGTCTTTGACGATGTAATCAACTTCCCGCTTGAACAATGCGTGCGCACGCAGCGCCGCATTCAGGTGATGCATCAGTGAGATGTTCTGCACGTCGTACAGATTGCTTTTCTCGTCGATGATGCCCGCACGCACCAGAAGCTTCTCGCAGGTTTCATGGCCGGCATCCGTGAGAAATGCCTGACGGGCCTTTTCGTCGACGCTGTAATCACCCGGTCCGTCCTCTGTTTCCTGCCGGACAAGCTTCGGTATGATCGCGTTGATCTTGTAGTACAGGTCCGTATTGTCCTCGGTGGAACCTGAAATGATGAGTGGCGTACGCGCTTCATCGATCAGGATAGAGTCCACCTCATCAACGACGGCGAAGTACAATCCGCGCTGCGTCCTCTCCTCGGCACGGAACGCCATGTTGTCCCGGAGGTAGTCGAAACCGTACTCGTTGTTGGTTCCATAGGTGATGTCCGCGGCGTAGGCGGCCCGCTTGGTATCAGGGTCCTGACCGGACACCACCACTCCCACTGTCATTCCGAGAAAATTGTAGACCTTGCCCATCCAGCCGGCATCGCGCCGTGCCAAGTAATCGTTCACCGTGACGACATGCACGCCCTTTCCGGCCAGCGCGTTCAGGTACACCGCCAGGGTGGCAACAAGGGTCTTGCCTTCGCCCGTGCGCATTTCGGCGATTTTGCCCTGGTGCAAAACCATGCCGCCGATGAGCTGCACATCGAAGTGGCGCATGCCGAGCGCGCGCTTTGAAGCCTCACGCACGACTGCAAACGCTTCGGGCAGCAGGTCGTCGAGACTCTCGCCGCGGCCGAAACGGTTACGGAATTCAATCGTCTTGGCGCCAAGTGCGGTATCTGTGAGCGCAGCGACGTCAGGCTCGAGGGCGTTGACCCTGGCGACATCACGCATCATCTGCTTGATCAGCCGGCTGTTGCGGCTGCCAAAGACCTTGTTCAGTAGACTGACGACCATGAATCAATTCCCGAAGGCCCTGCCGGGCCATAGATATTCAAAGAATCCGGGATTATGGAGGAAAAACGCCGGAACTTAAATATCGGGAGACACGCGGTCCGGGGCCGCTGTTCCGCAGACGCGGTGAGAAGTGCTATGAGGACGAAGCCGAGGCAGTATGCAGATAGGGCAGTGGATTGATCTCGTGACCATGCACCAGTACCTCGAAATGCACGTGCGGACCTGTGGAATACCCGGTGGAACCCACGCGGGCGATTTCCTGACCTTTCTTGACCCGCTCGCCGACTTTGACCAGGATCTTGCTGGTGTGGCCATAGCGCGTTGACAGCCCATCCCCGTCGTTGATCTGGACCATCTTTCCGTACCCGCCATCCACTCCCGCAAAGCTTACTATCCCGGCGGCCATGGCGTAGATGGGTGTACCCATCGGAGCCGCGATATCCACCCCTTCATGGAACTCCGGGCGACCGGTAAACGGATCAAGACGCGGACCGAACCCTGACGAGATCCAGCCGCCACGGGTCGGCCATCCGGCCGGAGACACCTCGGCCTGCAGCTGGCGATCCATGAGCAGGCTTTCCAGCGCGCGCAGCCTGGGACCCCCGTTGTCGATCTGCTTTTCGAGATTGTCCAGCGTCTGCATGAAATCTGGAACCGATACACTCGAGGCAGTATCCGACTCAGGACCTCCGATAGGGGGCTCCTGCGAGAAATTAAATTCGCGCTTGTCCAGACCCGCCATGCTCGTCAGGCGCGAACCCAGGGCATCGAGCCGGGTGATCTGGGCCTGCATGAGCCCCAGGCGCTGGGCCAGTGCGTTGAGATGGACTTCCGCATTGCGGCGTGCATCCGCGATTTCCCGCTTCTGCACCACAAGCTCGCGGGCCTGACGCGCAGCATAGCCGTCCGTGGGCCCTGCCAGCAGGGCATCGACGTGAAATGCTGCGATCCCGATCAGAACCGGCAGTATCACCAGCAGCGAGACCGCCAGCGCCAGAGCCTGGTTGCGACCCAGACTGATGTTGCGCCCCTTGCCAATGCCCGTGGGAACCAAAATTATATTCATTGCCGCTTTCTGATGTTTTTGTTGATCCGGTTTACTCGACCCGTTCCCCATCGTGCCCGCCACTCGGCGGAGCAGCGATTCAGACAGCCGGAACAGTGCGCATGAACGAAATTGCTGCCTTGTCAGTTTCGGCATAGGACACGAGCTCCCATGCCTCCTGGTCGGCCATCAGCGCCCGCAGCAGGCGGTTGTTGAGGGCGTGCCCAGACTTGTAGGCACTGAATGCCCCGATCAGTGGGTGTCCGAGCAGATACAGGTCGCCGATGGCGTCGAGCACCTTGTGCTTGACGAACTCATCTTCATATCTGAGGCCATCGTCATTGAGAATCCGGTAGCTGTCCATCACGATGGCGTTGTCCAGACCACCACCACGCGCGAGGCCTGCCTGCCTCAGGGCTTCCAGGTCCCGCATGAAGCCGAAAGTGCGGGCACGACTCACTTCCTTGACGAAAGAGGTGGTCGAGAAGTCGACGCTCGCCACCTGGGTCGAGTTGCGGAAAAGCGGGTGATCGAAATCAATGGAAAATGACACCTTGAACCCGTCCCAGGGTTCGAAAAGGACCCACTTGTCGTCTTCCTCGATGCGAATGCTCTTCCTGATGCGCATGAACCGCTTCGGTGCCGGCTGTTCCTCTATGCCCGCAGACTGGATCAGAAACACGAACGGACCCGCGCTCCCGTCCATGATCGGGACTTCGGCAGCGGTGACGTCGACGTAGGCATTGTCGATTCCAAGCCCTGCGAAGGCGGACATCAGGTGCTCCACCGTCGATATCTTGACCCCGTGGTTCTCAAGGGTTGTGGACAGACGCGTGTCGCTGACGTTTTCGGGGTGAGCCTTCACCTCAACCGGCTGGGCCAGATCGGTCCGCCGGAAGACGATCCCGGTCTCGACTGGCGCCGGCCTCAGGGTAAGGTAGACCTTGTCGCCGGTGTGAAGTCCGACGCCGGTGGCGCGGATCACGTTTTTCAGAGTACGCTGTTTGATCATTTCCTTAGTTTGCCGCCTGTCCTCTCCATTACCGGAGACGCAGGAAATCACGCTTAGTTCCCCGCACGTAGGTAATCTGCCGGTAGTAAATGATCCAGGACCGCCGAACAGCCAATTGGCGCTTGCCGCCGATCTGGCAAGTTTCTCGTTCCGCCGGGCCCGAATTTAAAGATAAACATATACCAATGTCCAGCCTTTTCCAGAAAATTCCGCAACTTCGGCAATCCAGCGCCGACGAACGGACCGGCCCCCATATCTAAATACCGTGTCCAGCCACTTCAGACCACTAAAAATATAGCAGATGTCTCTCAGTCCGCCTGTTTTCTCAGAAATGCCGGAATATCCAGGTAGTCGATGCCGTTCTCGGCCAGACCCTTAGGTTCCAGAACCCGG